>CAYSCH010000099.1:23240-25354 GCA_964429355.1 uncultured Planctomycetaceae bacterium
CAGGCGCGCAAGGCTGTCGGTGAATGTGTCGGCAATCAGGAAGTCCATAGGAGCGGTCACCAGTTCCTATTGGTTGCGTAACTTCGTGATGCCTCGCACGGAATTCCTGTGCCGCGTCGATGACAAAAGTCTCTCAAGCAGCTTCGTCAGTCTCAGAAGCTTCCTCTTGTTCCGAGTTATCTTGTTGTTCACATGTACCGTCCTCACCGACTTCATTGGACGCACCTCCCTTGCGTGTACCAGGCGTCTTCTTGCCCTGTGCTTGATGATACGCTCGCCATTTCTTCAGAGCAAAGAGCGTGCATTCGATTTCAATTCGGCGAACGAACTCCCGAAATAGCGTCTTTGCACACTCCTCAGCATCGCGATCAAATGGCTCACAAATCTTCACTCCGTAGGTCACGAATGTCACGATGAAAGCCTGATTCTCAGCTTCATTGTCTGGATTAGCAACCACCCAAAAAGGAGTACAAAAAGCGCTGCCAATCTCACAATGGCGCCGATCCTTGTCGCTAACAAAATAATCGCCGTTTGCAGCCCCTTCCCTCTTATCCGCAATGAACAACTCTTCACCGCTTTCAGAACACCGGCGTGCTATTGATTTCTCTCCCATTAGTCGCTCTGGCTTTGTGTTCGGCTTGCCCGCAGTAGTTGTTGTCGCGACGAAATGCCACTTGTCCTTGTAGGGATCCTTACGCATCACAGAAATGTCGATTTCTTCAGGCTGTGTCCCTATCATGTCCGCGAAAAAATGCTGGGCTTCACGCAGAATGTACCGAATTTGTTCTTCCGGTTGCGTGATTGTGTCGAAAGGATTGGTCGTTGGCTTCAGCTCTCGCAGTTTTGCCTGAAATCGATCGCACTTTTGTTTCACGATCTTTCCGAGTACCGCCAACAGTCTCTCCAAGATTCTCGTATATTCATCCACACGCGCAGATCGCACCATATCTGCGACTGCTCGCCAAATCAGAACGCAGAGCGTCACAACGAGCACGCAACAGTAGATCCTGCTATGCAACTCCAAATTGTCCTTTAGGATCAACCATTTGTCACCCCACACGTCGAGGGTCAAGTAATACAGGCCGACTATCGCTGGAAGAACAACACCAAGAATATTGTTATGGACAAGCTTAGCGAACCAACTCTGGCAGAAGAACCAATGGCCCGAGGCCTTCAGGAATGTCACCAGATGGCGTAAACCACTTCGCATCGCTTTTATCTACCTATCGAATCGGGCGCACGATTTGAAGAACCAATGGGCGGTACAGTCGAGACGCGTCTCATATGCCGCAACAGGTATTCCCTCCACTTAGTCGTTGCATTCCACCCGGTAGCCTTCAGGTCAGCGGCCATGTGGAGGTCGGCGTTCTTGCGGGCCGTCAGCACGCAGATGCGCGGCCCGTTTGTCGGTCTCGCCCTCCGGATAGGCGCCCTCCGCGCAAACCAGATCGCCAAGCCAGGGGGTGAGGGCGGTGAACGTGTCGACGATGAGCAGGTTCATGACGGCAATCCGAAGGCGATCGGTTGCGTTACGTCGGGACCCTTGATGCTACGACTTCTTGTTCGCCTCAAGGAGCTTGGCAAACTCACTGAAGGACCAACAGGACCACTTTGATTTGCGGGTTCGCCGAAAACAGACATGAGCACCCATGATTTGCAGTTCGCCGGCCAGGGAATCGTCGGCGATCAGATCGATCTCGATCCCCCTCTTTTGCTTCTGGTAGTGAGGAATTTCCAGATCGCAGGTAATTCGCATTTTTGCCTGATGTTGTGCCATCGCGAGTCTCCAGGACGTGTTGTTCGCGTTACTCAGTCCACTCGAAACACTTTCATCACCTCATCCCCCAAGTGATTGATCACCTTGACGGCAATCCGCCCCGACGTCGGTTTCTCGAAGGGCCGTGAAACATCACTATTCAGCGTTGCCCAGGCGTCGGCGTTGATCTCGGCCTTGAGGGTTGTCTTGAGGGCCTTATAGGGGTCACTGGCGCCGAGGAAGTAGGCGTGGCGGACGAAGAAGCTCTCTTCGTTGTAGTCGGTGTCGATGAACCAGCAGGCGATGCCTTCCGCGCCGTCGCTGCGGACCTCGCCGGTGTTGGGGTGGAAGACATCCA
>CAYSCH010000100.1:0-11264 GCA_964429355.1 uncultured Planctomycetaceae bacterium
CCTCGGGGCGCTGCATTGTGTAGCCCAGAGCCGCCAGTCCCCGAGGAATGATCGACACTTTGTGGACGGGATCCGTGTTCGGCAAGCAGTAGGCCACCAGGGCGTGGGCACTCTCGTGGTAGGCAACCCGCTGCTTCTCGTCTTCCTGGATCAGACGCTGGCGTTTTTCCAGGCCCGTGGTCACCCGTTCAACCGCTTCGTTGAACTCGACCATGGTGACCGATTCCTTGCTGTTTCGAGCGGCGAGCAGGGCTGCCTCGTTCACGAGATTCGCCAGATCCGCGCCAACGAATCCGGAGGTGATCGCGGCTACCTTCTTCAGATCGACGTCCTCGTTCAGTTTCACGTTCTTCACATGGACCTTGAGAATCGATTCGCGTCCACGGACGTCGGGTCGGTCCACCAGCACCTGACGGTCAAATCGCCCCGAACGAAGCAAGGCCGGGTCGAGGGTTTCGGGCCGGTTTGTTGCGGCCATTACGATCGTTCCGCTGTTGGGGCTGAACCCGTCCATTTCCACCAACAGGGCGTTGAGGGTCTGCTCCCGTTCGTCATGTCCGCCTACGATGCTGCTGCCGCGAGTCTTGCCGAGGGCGTCCAACTCGTCGATGAACACGATGCAGGGAGCCTTCGCTTCGGCTTGTTGGAAAAGGTCTCGCACACGGGCAGCGCCGACGCCGACGAACATCTCGACAAAGTCGGAACCCGAGAGGCTGAAAAAAGGGACCCCTGCTTCGCCGGCAATTGCCCTGGCCAACAGCGTCTTGCCCGTGCCCGGCGGGCCAACCAGCAGCACGCCTTTCGGAATCCTCCCCCCCAAAACCCGGTATTTGTCAGGGTTCTTCAGGAATTCCACGACCTCGCGCAGTTCGTCAACGGCTTCGTCGATGCCGGCCACGTCATTAAACGTCTCCTCGATATCCTCCTGTGCGAACAGCTTGCCGCGGCTGCGGCCAAAGGCCATGGCGCCGCCTGCTCCGCTGATACGGCGCATCATGATCAGGAAGAAGGGAAGCATGACGAGGAGGAAAAGGACCAGGGGGCCATAGTTCCTCCAGAAGGTGGGGAAACTCTCACCACTTATGTCCGTGAATCCCTTCTCGTAGGCCAAATCCAGGAGTTCCGCGTTGCCATCCTCCACGCCCCAGCAGTCCGCGACGAAATTCACATTTTCCTTCGCAACGCCTGCCTTTTCTGCCGGGGCGATAATCTGGCACGTGACGGTTCCGGTGATCTTTTCGGGCCCCATTCGTCGCACGGCGAGATTCGAGTATCTGACCGTCTGCTCGTTCTCTTTTCCCCGATTCTCAACAATCTCGATCGACGGATTGGGGTTGTCCTTGGTGCCCGGCGCACCCTGGGCAATCAAACGCTTCAATTCGGTCAGAGGAAGGTCGACTCGATTGGGGCTGCGAATGAGGGATGCGGCAAACAAGATGATGAGCACCACCCCCACAACAAGCCAGAGGGTGCTCCCGCCGGCTGGCGAGGACTTCTTGTCACTGGGAGTACGTGGCAGGTCTTGGCGATTCTCGTCCATCGGGGAAAAATTCGGTTCCGTCGAGTTGGCAAGGGTTCGAACTGGTGGCCCTTGAGGTCGCTCAGGGGCTACTTGGATGATATCCTAATAGTATGGCCTCGACCTGGGAGGCAGCAATCGTTCTGTTTCCCTTGCCATCTTACGGAATTTTTTGGCTCCTGGATCGCCCCTAAACTCATAGACCCTATGGCACGTCCCAAAGGAACTACCGAATAACCCGGCTTGTTGCCATTCTTAGGCCCACCTACAATAACCGGCTTCTGTCGGTTCCGTCCGCACATCCCGCCTCCTGATCCTGTGCCGAACTGGCAGCGCAAGACTCCATATCGTCGCCTATTCTCGCTGGTCTTGCCCGATCCGCGGTTCCGGCGATTGACGTTTAACGGGCCACACTACGTCCGTCGGAACAAGAAACACCAGACCGGATGCCTCCAACCCCCAAGAACGTGGCGATTCTCGGTTCAACCGGGAGCATCGGGCGAAGCACACTCGAAGTGATTGCCGCTTCTGGGGGAGCTCTGCGCGCTGTTGCCCTTTCGGCCCATGAAAGCGTTGCCCGCCTCGTCGCCCAGGCCAGGCAGTTCCGTCCCGACCGCATCGTGATCACCTCCCCAGGAGCGGCTGAAAACCACGACTTTTCGGAATTTGCTGGAAAAACGGAGATCCTCATCGGTTCCGAACGAATGGTGGAGATCGCGTCCGCAACTGAGGTCGATGTCGTGGTTTGTGCCGTCGTTGGCAGCGCGGGGCTTTGGGGAACCTGGGCGGCGATCGAAGCGGGCAAGACCGTTGCCCTGGCCAACAAGGAAAGCCTTGTGGTGGGAGGGCCACTGGTCATGGACCTGGTGGCTCGGACCGGTGCTCGCCTCCTCCCCGTCGACAGCGAGCATAGTGCCGTATTTCAAGCCCTCCGGGCAGGCCGTCGCCAGGAGGTTCGCCGGGTCATACTGACCGCCAGCGGTGGACCTTTCCGAAACCACTCACGCGAGCAACTGGCCCACGTCACCGTAGAAGAGGCCCTGGCACACCCCACCTGGAATATGGGCCCAAAGATCACGGTAGATTCGGCCACCATGATGAACAAAGCGCTCGAAATCATCGAAGCTCGCTGGCTTTTTGGGCTGTCCCCAGACCAGATTGGAGTCATGATCCATCCCCAGTCCGTTGTGCATTCGATGGTAGAATACCTAGACGGTTCGGTGGTAGCGCAACTCAGCCCTCCCGACATGAGACTGCCCATCCAATATGCCTTGACTTGGCCGGATCGTTGCGAGGGAGTCGCGACGAAGCTCGATTGGACGCAATCGCATGCCCTGGAATTCCATCCTCCTGATTTCGAGCGTTTCCCGGCCCTGTCGCTGGGTCTCGAAGTTGCTCGCTCCGGTGGTTCCGCGGGCGCCGTGCTCAACGGAGCGAACGAAGCGGCCGTGGCGGCATTTCTGGACCGCCGAATTCGCTTTGACCAAATTGTTCCTGCCTGCCGAGATATCCTGCACAATCATCACTTCCTGAGCGATCCAACCCTGGATCAACTCCACACCTTGGACCTTTGGGCCCGCGAGGAGATAGAACGTTGGATTCTTTCCTGATAGCTGCTGAGCAAGGTTCCACCCTGCTGACCACCATCCTGACGGTAACCAAGGCGGTTGTTCTGGTACTCGTCGGCGTGAACATGCTGATCATCGTTCACGAATGGGGCCATTTCATCGTCGCCCGGATGTGCGGCGTCAAATGCGAGAAGTTCTACATCTGGTTCGATATCTTTGGCTGGAAGTTGCTGAAGTTCAAATGGGGTGATACCGAGTTCGGCGTGGGCGTTCTGCCCTTGGGTGGTTATGTGAAGATGTTGGGCCAGGAAGACAACCCTGGACGGCTGCGAGAAGAACTCGAACGCGCGAAGACATTGGCGGTCGAGAATCACGACGCACCCCGGGAGGGGGTGGCGGTGCAAAACGATACGAGCGCCGGCGAGTCAGTCGATATCAAGGCAGCCGAGGCGGCCCTGAACGACCCCCAGAGCTACCTCTCCAAGAGTGTGCCGCAGCGAATGGCGATCATTTCGGCCGGCGTGATTATGAACGTGTTCTTCGCCTTCATTGTGGCCACCGCTGCCTATGGTATAGGCGTCTACAAATTCGACAGCGAAATCGGGCTTCTTGCCCCGGGCGGAGCCGCCTGGCGAGCCGATTTGCGTTCCGGGGACCGCGTCGTCGCTGTGGCCGGTCAGCCGATTGACCAGTTCGACAGGCTTCGCGAGGCGACGTTATTTGGAAAGCTCGACGACGGGCTGCCAATCGTTGTCCGCCGCCCTGGAGTCGATACCCCGATCGAAGTGGTGACTCATCCTGATCGCGACCTCGGAGCGCCGACGATCGGCATTGTCAATACCTTCACGACGAAGCTGGCGGACGATCAAGTGAACCATCGCCCACCCACCGATTTTGGCACCCCGGCCAGTCGAGCCACGCCAAGTTTCGAACCCGGCGATGTCGTGGTGGCTGTCAACGGCGCTGCCGTCCGCGAAGGATACGAGTACTATCGGGCTGCCGCACTTGCCCGTGACGAGCCAATGGACGTCGCCGTGCGCCGATCGGCCTCCGATGGCAAATCGGAGTCGGAATTGACCATTACCGTGGCTCCCCGCCCCATGCGGCGATTCGGCATGGTCATGACTGCAGGTGCTATCGATGCCGTGCAGGATCATTCCCCGGCGCAGGAAGCCGGCCTGAAGCCAGGAGACCGAATCACCGCAATCGACGGAGAACCGCTGGGCGATCCACTCACGCTTGACCAGCGTCTCACTCGACTGGCAAACGAAGCTCCGGAGGGCACGACCGTCACGGCCAAGATCCAGTTGCAGGGACGCGCAGAGCCCGTGATCGTGCCGTTGCGCAAAGTGGACTGGTACGAGATTCCCACATACCCGTGGGACCCCCCCTCCGTGTCCGCGCTCGGAATCACGATCGAAACGTTGCCGCAGGTGGCGGGAGTTCTCGAAGGCTCTCCGGCGCACGCAGCAGGAATCAAGGCCGGTGACATCGTGAAGAAAGTCACCCCGATCCCACCGGATACGGCCACCCGCGAGCGGCTCGGGATCCCCGATTGGCTTGGCCAGTCGGATATGCCTTACGATCTGGAAGACAAGCGGACCAAATGGCCATTCGTCTTCTACAGAATGCAGGACTGGTTGCCCGGCACGGTCGCCGAAATCGAATTGGGCAATCGAAGCGTGAAGGTCGACTGGTTTGAAGTCGAGGATTGGCATCATCCGGATCGCGGCTTCTTCTTCGAGCCGAAAGAAACGTTTGTCAAGGCAGACTCCTTGGGCGAGGCGGTGTCGTATGGAATGGAGGAAACCACCAATGCGCTCCTGATGGTCCTTAAGTTCATTGGTAAGGTCAGCTCGCAGCAGGTGTCCCCGCGAATGATGGGAGGGCCTTGGACGATTGTCAAGCTGGCCTATTACTACGCCTCTTCGAAGTTCACGGCGTTGTTGTTGTTTCTCTGCATGATCAGCGCGAACCTTGCGGTGATCAATTTCCTGCCGATTCCAGTGCTCGACGGTGGGCACATGGTCTTTCTTGCCTATGAGGGCATTCGCGGAAAACCGCCCAGCGAGAACGTTCAGGTTGGGCTCAGCTATATCGGCCTGTTTCTGCTTCTTGGTCTGATGGTCTGGGTATTCGGCCTCGATTTGGGCTTTATCTCCCGTTAGTTACTCGGCAATGTCGACGGATCAGCGTCGAGTGGCTCGTTGCCGAAATGGTCCGGGTCACAACTGTGACGACGCAAGCAAGACTGTGCCAGAACTGAGCGCCGAAAGGGAACCAGGGGAGGTATAGCGGTGTCTGAATAGACAAGGATCCCGCAGAGTAAAAAATTCCCAGAAAATCGCTTCGTTGCCTATTGACACAGGAAAAGTTTCGATAATAATGGCGCGTCTATGCTATACGCGGAGGCCTACTCCTTTGGTGGCATGCGTATCCTTGCATTAGCTTCTGGACACTTTGGCGGTGTCGGTCCGGTCTCCCGAGACGGTGGTGCGTCTCGAATCGGAAGTTCTCGCCGGACTTTTTACACTTTTTGTTGTTTGGAGTGGTTTTCAGCCATGAGGAACGTATTTGAGGCCATTCTCGAATGTGGCCACGATGAGGACTTCTCGCCGACGGACTGCGACGAGTTCAAGCCCACGGACGCCCCGGCCGGTTCGAAGGCCAAGTTGGAAGTTCTGGCGGAACGCATTCGCCGTGGCTTCCCCCTTTGGCACCCCGAAGATCGGTTCGATTACAGCGGCCTGACCGGCGCTGTTCGCCCTCGCGAGTAGCAGGCGTTTGGGTCGGCGGTCCGATTGGACTGCCCTGTTCGTGGGCTACGGATGCCGCAATGCGGTATTCTTTTGGGCTGCGCCGTTGTGTTTTCTGGCAGCCTTCTCCAGGGAGTTCGGGACGGTTCGTGGTACGCTTCGGAACCACCTCAACCTCCGTTCAACATGGGACGCCGGTCCGTTACTCCAAGCCCCCGCACGCCTCGAAAATCAGCAGGGACTCCCGGACGGTTGCCACATCGTGAACGCGAAGTATCTGGGTGCCCTGCTGCGCGAGCGCCATCGAACAGCCGATTGTGCCTGCAAGCCGGTCGCCGGCGTGGTCTCCAAGCACTCCGCCAATAAACCGTTTTCGAGAATGGCCCACCAGCACCGGACAGCCTAACTCGTGGAGCAGATGGATGTTGCGCAGTAGATCCAGATTGTGCTGAGTCGTCTTCCCGAACCCGATCCCGGGATCCACGGCGATCCGGTCCTGGTCGATTCCGGCACCTATCAGCGTGTCGCGACGTTGGCGCAGGAAGCTGACAACGTCACGCACAACGTCTTCGTAGATCGGGTCGTCCTGCATCGTACGCGGAATACCCCGCATGTGCATGACGCAAAGGCCGACCTTTCTTTGACGAGCCAGTTCGATCATCGCCGGGTCCGCCGCCCCCGTCACGTCGTTGACGATCTCCGCCCCCGCGTCCAGGGCTTTTTCGGCCACTGCCGGTTTGGAGGTGTCTACCGAGAGGGGAACGTCCACCCGGCCGGCAAGCCCCTGGATTACCGGCAGCACACGGCGCAACTCCTCTGCCTCGCTCACCGGTTCCGCATTGGGACGCGTGCTTTCCCCGCCGATGTCGAGGAGGTCCGCCCCTTCACGCACGAGTTCCAGTCCGTGGGCCACGGCAGCCTCTGCATCGAAGAAGCGGCCTCCATCGGAGAAGCTGTCGGGCGTCACATTGACGATGCCCATCAGCAGGGGGCGGCAAGGGCAGGAGAGTACCCGCCTGGCCAATCGCCAGTGATCGGCCCGGGAGGAAGATGTGGAGGTCGGCATGTTCTTGGGGAAACGGTTTCTGAAGCCGATAACTGGATCACCGGCTGCGAACCTCTACGCCCGTCGGATACTCCCTCGCCTGGCTGCAACTGACGAGGCTGGGGGAGGTGGACCGCAGCCAGAATCATCTGGAAATCCCGCCGGCTCGACAGGCAGGAATGTCTATCCTACAGCCACCCGCGCGCGGCGTGTAGATGCCGCAGATGGCTACCAGGGCGCTTCCATCATTCCCACGATCTGTTCCGCGACGCGTTGAATCGCCTGCTGGTGCGCCGTCGCGACCGACTGGCCGTATTCAGGCAGGAACGTGGCCGAAGAACTGACCATGCTCAGTTCGGGTGGCAGCGAAACACAACCTTCGTGGAGAATGCCGCCGCTCCGATCGATCCAGCTCACTTCGATCTGCACGGTCACATCGAGCTTGCGAGGGTCGTCGTAGAGGTTCTCAGCGACCACCCGCTTGGTCTCGCCCACAATCCTTCCGCTCAGAATACTGTCGGCACCCGACGTGCTCACGACCTTGTACGGGGTCTTGCTTTCGATTTCCTTCATGACCGCTTCGGTAAGCCGCTCTCCCAGATTCCGCCTGAAACTATCGGAATCGAAGATCGGAACGTAGACCGTATGAACGTCCTGGGGGTAGAGAGAACGGTTGCCGATCTGATACGGCGTGGCACAGCCCGCCAGAATTGTGGCGCAGATCAACAGGCAACTGCCGCTCGCCGGCAGGCGGCGGAGCTTGGGTGTGCATGTTGGGGTGGAGCGTGGGGCGGTCATGTCGTTTCGTGATTGGGCTGGATGGCCCCAATTGCGTCAGGCGAAGAAAGGGCGAACCGTGATCGTTGGTGCCTCTTACCTGTACTGTTCGCGTTCGAACATGTCGGTGAGCCACGCGAAGTGGTTCTTGGGCTTGTCCGGTTGACCCTCGATTTCGTTCAGGCGTTGGCGAGCCTGCAGGGCAGCCGGAGTCTGCGGATACTCGTCGATAATGGCGTTGTAGTAGATCCTTGCTGCGCCAAAGTGCTCCCGCTTGTCGTAGTACTGAGCGACGATCAGGTCGCGGTTGGCTTTCTCCTCCACGATCTTGTTCTTGGCTTCGATGATCCTGGGCCGCTCCTCGCCAAGTTCCGGCCCGAACTGGATCAGCGCTTGATCGGCGATCTCACCGGCCTTGTCGAGCGGGCCGGAATCATAGTAGCCGCCCTGATAGATTCGTTGCCAGCTCTCGATTCCGAGCAGGTGAGCCTTCATCTGGAACTCGCTTTTGGTGTATTCCGTCCGTATCAGGTCGTAGTGTCTTGCGGCATCCTCGAAGCGTCCGTGCACGAAGTACGAATTAGCCGTCGCCATGACCGCATCGTCGGCAAGGTGGCCGGTCGGATCGTGCATGCGAATGTCGTCGTAGGCCTTCAGGGCATATCCCACCGTGTCGGTCCAGGGTCGCGAATCATCGGTCACATTGATGGGCGATCGGAAGGAAGGATCTCGTCGGGCGCACTCCTCCCAGTAGCGGGCCATGGCGAATAATCGCCTCGTCACTTCGTCCAGGTAGTGGGTGTAATCGTGCTTCTTGAGCAGTTTCTGGTAGGCTCGGTGCGCATCCGGGTATTCGTCGGCGGCGAAGAAGTTTTCGCCGGCAAGAAAAAGGGCGTCTTCCTCCAGGCTCGAGTCAGGCCAACGTTTCGCGGCGGCCACGAATTTCTTGCCTGCCTCCTTGTGTTTCTTGGCTCGGGCAAGCTCCTCCGCTTCCTGGAACAGCCCTTTGGCGATACCCTCGTCGGGACCATATCCCAGCGCGTCGCGAGTCACTCGATACACGTTGGCCGGATCGAGGTCCTCCAGGTCAAAACCATCGCCTTCTTCCTCCGACGATTCCACCACGGCGGCCACGACGGCTTCCTCCGAGACTTCGCCAGGCAGAGAGCGATCGACCGAAGCCTGCTGCACCTCGTTGCCGGAAGGGGACGCCGACGCAGACTCGCGCCCAGCGCCGAAGGTCCCGCCCTCCGATTTGGGGAGCGTGCTGCAGCCGGCCGTTGCTGCAACGAATCCGGCCAGAATCGCCGCGATCCGCAGAGCGTCCAGATTGGTCCGGGACATCCTTGTCCTCTTTTCGTATCAGGTGGCTTCGAGCCGCCCTAAAAATGCGTGCAACCTGGGCTTGCGCCCCAGCAAATGACAGATGAAGTGGTTCAACAACCCGCGAAGCTCTCCGTGACTTCGTCTGTCAATCTCAATACGCCTCCATCGGTCGTCGTAACTGGCAAACTGGGCCATGATCTTCAGGACCCCTGCCGACACCGATGCAACCTGCCGCTTGTACTGACGGCAGCGAGGGCACAAAACGCCCCCGTCCAGGAGCCCAAAGCTAATACGTCCGGACATCGGAATTGGTTTGGCACACTCCGCGCAACAATCCAACGCAGGCATATGGCCCAGTTCTCGCAACGCACCCAACTCGAAACGCAGCAATCGTTTACTTGCTTCCTCTCCCGCGGACAGTCCAGCCAGTGTCTCGTCGGCCAGATCGAACAATTCCGGGTGCGGGTCATACTGGTCCGTCATCTCAGCCAGCAATTCTGCGACGTAGTATCCGGAATACAGTCCCTCCAGTCCGGGACCAGCAACCCGAAATCGTCGCTGGAGCTTAGCCTCGGTCAACAAATCCAGAGTGTCGGACGATTTTCGGAGGAAGACTATTCGACAAAGGGCCAGCAGGTCAAGAGCAGAGTCGAACGGACCCTTCAATCGCTTTGCTCCTTTTGCCAGCCCCCCTATTTTCCCGAACTCCCGCGTGAACAAGGTCACCACGAGGCTCGACTCACTGAAATCGACCTTTCGCAGCACGATTGCGGTGGCTTTTTCGGAGGACATTGCATGTAAGGCAGCCGTCAAGAGACCTTTTCGCGTCGGTCACTGTCGAGAGTCTCGATTCTCACACGTTCGATGCGTCGCCGCGTGGCTTCGACAACGGTGAAGCGAACGTTCTGGCGGATGAGTTCCTCCCCCTCGACCGGCACGTGTCCGAGTTCTGTGAAGATGTAGCCGGCGATCGTATCGAAATCTCCGTCCTCGGGCAAATCGAGGTCCAGCCGTTCATTGATCTCGTCGATGTGGACCTTTCCCAGAGCCTCCGCGAGATGGTCGTCGAGAAGCCGGATTCCGTCGACCAGATCCTTGTCGTACTCGTCCACGATCTCGCCGACGATCTCTTCGAGAACGTCTTCCATGGTGACCAGGCCGGAAACTCCGCCGTATTCATCCAACACCACGACCATGTGTGTTCGGTCCCGCTGGAACTCCTGGAGCAGGACGTCGACCGGCTTGGTCTCGGGCACGAAATTCGGTTCGCGAAGCAGTGAGGTCCAGGGGACTCTGGGTTGATCGGGACCCTTGGCCAGTTCCGGCAACAGGTCCTTGGCGTAGAGAATGCCGACGATGTCGTCGCGCGTTTTTTCGTGGACGGGGATACGAGTGTGCCCCACTTTGACTACGAAATCGAGGGCTTCTTGCCAGCTCAACGAGCGGGGAATCGACACCATGTCGGTACGGGGAGTCATGATCTCCGACACGACCACGTCGCTGAGCTGAATCACTCCCTCGATCATCTCCCGCGCATCCTCTTCGATCGCGCCTTCCCGATGCCCTTCGGTGACGATCGTGCGGATTTCGTCCTCGAACGACTCCTCATCGGGATTGTCCTGCTTGCGATTCGCCAGGCGATGGAACACCATGTCGACGAAGTGGGCACCAAACACAAGGGGCGAGGCAAGGAGATTCACAATGCCCCAGAGAGGCCACGTGACGAAAAGAAACGGTTCGGCCCAAAGCCGGGCAACCGTCCACGGGATCCAGATCTCGAACACCAGCAGGATGGCGAAGCAGGCCCCGACGGCAATGAGCGCCTGGCCCCCGTCGGGCGCAGCGGCGTCGTAGAATCCCAGACGCGACCAGCGAAGGATGGCAGCCACCGTCACCACCGTCCCCAGAACCTGAAAGGTCTCGGCAGCCAGCGCGAAACGGTCATAACGCTTGAGAATATCTCCTAGTCGCCGCGGGGCACCTCTTCGGCGACAAACCTCCTCCATTTCGTGGCGTGAGAAGCCAGCCAACGATCGTGCGCCAATCGCCGCAAAACAAGTCAGCAACATTGCGGTCAAGGCGATCCAGAACATGCAATCAACGGTCATGACGGGGGGATGAACCTCCCAAGGGCATCTGAGGGGATGAGTCAGGATTCGTCGGTATCCTGCCAGGGCGGAACCATACCGAAACGAGCCAGGTAGTGGCATTCACGGACTCGCATCTCCTGGCGATCTGAGTCGCTTTGGTCGTCGTAGCCCGTCAGGTGGAGT
>CAYSCH010000100.1:11274-25244 GCA_964429355.1 uncultured Planctomycetaceae bacterium
TGTACCGTGCACGACATACAATAGCAGCTCGTTTTCGGCCGGCCAGCCCAGTTCCGCGGCAGCGCCTCGCGCTGTGTCGGCGCTGACGATCACTTCGCCGTCCAGACAGTCTCCGTCCCGATCGAAAACAAAGCTGATCACGTCCGTCGGATAGTCGTGGTTCAAATGTTGCCGGTTGATCGCGTGGATCGTCGGGTCGTCGACAACCGCCAGGCTGACCTGGCCGCGGGAGATTCCCTCGCCGGCCAGAATCTCCGAAACGGTTTGGCGAATCAACGCCTCATCGATCGTAACGGCCGATTGTTCATTGGCGATCTCGATGGTCGGTTCAGTATCCAACGACGGTTCTCTCACGCAGGTTTCTGGTCGGGGTACTTGATTCGGCCGTGGTAGTTGGCAATCAGCGACTTGATCATGCTGTCCTCCACGGTCCGCAGCTCGCGCAACGTGAGGCCGCTCTCGTCGAACTGGCCGTCCTCCAATTTACGTTCAGCGATTTCTCGGACGAGAGCCTCGATCCGGGCCGGCCCTGGTTCGACCAGCGAGCGGCAGGCGCTTTCGGCCGCGTCGGCCAACATGAGCACGGCCGTCTCCTTGATCTGGGGCTTCGGCCCAGGATAGCGGAACGACGATTCCTCGACTTCCCCGCCATCCGGGTCGTTCTGCTTCTGCTCGCTCGCACGGCCGTAGAAATACTCGACGAGCGTCGTACCGTGGTGTTGTTCGATGAAGTCGATAATCGGCCCGGGCAGCCGGTGCTGCCGCGCCAGGTCGGCTCCGTCCTTGATGTGTGCAACGATGACCAGCGTACTCATCTGGGGGACGAGCGATTCGTGGCGATTCTCGTTGGGGGGTTGATTCTCGATGAAGTAGTTTGGCTTGAGCATCTTGCCGATGTCATGGAAGTAGGCTCCAACGCGGGCCAGCAGGCCCCTGGCTCCAATGGCGTCGGCAGCGGCCTCGGCCATCGCTCCCACCGTGATCGAATGGTTGTAGGTGCTCGGTGCCCGGCGGACCAACTCCTGCAGCAGCGGGTGCGACACGTCGCCTAAATGGAGCAGACTCATGTCGGTCAACACGCCGAACAGCCTTTCAACAAACGGCAGCAACCCATGCATGACAAAACCGGCGGCGATCGTCCACATCGCGTTGCGACCCGCAATTGCCAGGAGATCCAGGGAGAACGGCTGCGAGGCCAAACGCCCTGCGACTAGGGTGAGCAGAAAGGCGGCGATCGCAGCATACAATCCTACGAAAATCAGCTTGCTGCGGCTTCGAATGCGGTTCAACTGCAGCACCGCAGCCGCGGCAACTCCCCACAGGACGTAAAGGGCGCCCACGCCCTGCCCGGTGCCGACTACGACCACCAGTGCCGCCGTTCCCGCCGCCAACAGCGACAACTGCCGGTCGAAGGCGATCGAGAGAACCTGTCCGAGCAGGAGAATGGGAATCAACTCGGCACGCCAAGCATCGTCCGAGGCCCAGACTGCGGCGCCCACGGCGATCACCAACAGCGAAGCCACGAGCGAGAGTCGCCGGAGGTCCTCCAGAAGGAGCGGATGGTGCGAAGAAAGATAGATTCCCCAGAGTGCCAGAACGGTTCCAAACAACGTGTAGGCGGCCAGAAATCGTGAGAGTTTCTGATGGAGCGGTTCAGCGAGTCTGAATGCCTCGTGCTCCCGTCGCAGTAACTCCAATTGCTCGCCCATGAGCACAGTCCCCGCGGCAACAACGCGTTCCCCCGGCTCGTACTCGATGGTTGCCGCGTCGACAGCCGCGACCGCTTTGTCCAAGGCGGCTTTCGTCGCTGCTTCGTCCAGAACCAGCGTGTCGGGCAGGTTCGTGCGTATCCATGCGAACACGAAATCCGTCACTCCTGAAAGTTGCTGCTCGGGGAGATGGTATTCCAGTCGCTGACGCAGCGGTGTGGCATTGCCGATCAGCACGTCCTCAATGCTCACGACTGTTCCCTGTTGATCCTGGGAAGATTGACGGACGACGATCCGGCCGCGATGTCCTTCTCCAAAGCGTTCTTCTGCTTCCTTCTTCGTGATCGATCGAAGAAGCCCGGACGAGTCGTATTCCTCAATCGCCTTGTGGACGGCACCGGCAAAACGTTTCAGGTCCTCGTCACCGGCAAGCATTTTGCGGAACAGGTCAAACCCTTCGCGAAGCTCCTTCTCGCTCGGCGTCCGTTCGGGTGTCGCCGGCATGAACCCTTTCCAGGCCTCGGCACGAGCCAATTCGTCGTACGAGGGCGCCGCCAGAAATTCCAGCACCGTGTTGCGCAGGGTCTCTTCCATCCGGACGAGCGGTTCCTGATCGCGAACAAAAATGTAGGGGACCTGCCAGCGAGCACGATCCTGACGGGCTCGCGTTTCTGCCAGATTGTTGACGGAGAAACCAACCCGGGTCGTGATGTCGCGGGGCGAACGGAGGCCCGATCGGTAGGGGAAGGGAAGCTCCCAAGCTCGCACAACCACACATAGCAGCAGGGCCGTCGCGGCAGCCAGGCCGATTCGTACGATAACGTCCGGATGACGCATGTTTGTCAACACGCGCTCCCAGTGATTCGGCGGGAGTTCGAGCGCCGCAACCCGGTCCAAGCGTTTTCGTTTTTTGCCGCCAATAGCCATGGTTCAGATCTTTGCTCGCACCAATGGATCACTTGCCCGACCGGGGAGCATGAGGTTGCCTTACAGATCCCCCCGGCGCTGGTCGTCGACGAGTCCCGCGTTCATATGCGTCGACGATTTCCTGGACCAGTCGGTGCCGCACGATGTCCGTCCGAGACAGTTTCACCGCCTCGATGCCCTCGATCCCACGGAGCCGCTCCAACGCGTCCGTCAGACCGCTCTGGGTCTCACGCGGCAGATCCACTTGAGTCGTGTCCCCGGAAACGACGATCTTCGAACCCGTGCCCATCCGTGTCAGAAACATCTTCATCTGCGACACGGTCGTATTCTGGGCTTCGTCGAGAATGATGAACGCGTCGTTGAGGGTCCGCCCTCGCATGTAGGCCAACGGGATCACCTCGATCAGGTCCTCCTCCATGTATCGCCGAATCATGTCGTGCTCCATCATCTCCCGCAGGGCGTCGAAGAGGGGACGCAGGTAGGGATTGATCTTGGCTTGCAGGTCGCCCGGCAGGAATCCCAGGCTCTCGCCTGCCTCGACCGCTGGTCGCACCAACACGATCTTGCGGATTCGATCTGCTTTCAGATCACCGGCGGCCATCGCCACCGCCAGGTAGGTCTTTCCCGTCCCGGCGGGGCCCACGCAGAAAACGAGATTGTTCTGGCGTATCGCTTCCAGGTAGCGGCTCTGACCGGCCGTGCGCGGTCGGACCATACGGCCGTTGTAAACCTCGATGGGACGGACGCTGGAAACCGTGCTGCCCGCCGCAAGTTCGGCTAGGGCCCGGGAAACGTCCGCAGCCTCCAAGCTTCCATCTCGCCGGGCCTGATTGTTCAATCGTTCGAGGAGCTCCGTCGCCCGGGCAACTGCAACCGATTCCCCTTCGACCGTCACGCGACCGTCATGGACATGGATGCTCACCCCCAGCGTTTCTCGAATGGCGCGCATGTGCTGGTCTCGCGCTCCAAACAGAACCAGGAGCGCGTCCGAACTTACGATCGATATGGTGGCTTCACTCATGGTCCCAATAGCAAACACGGCGTCGGCTCCAGGGAACCAACGCCTTCAGATCTGCACAATTGCGGCAGTTTGTCTCTCCCAACATTCTACATCATTCACGCCCAAGTCCACGCCCTCCGAACGGACAGGAGAAAGAATACCACCAGTTAGAGGGGCAGCAACAGGAGGATCGTAAGAGTTGGGGAGGCCGTGCGCGGATAGGCAATTATGTCGATGCTGCCGCGATCTGCCTGGCTGACTGGGATTCCAGCTTCTAGACGCGCCGAAATACGATCCCGGCCCCAAAGCCCACAAACGGCCCATTGTCTCGGATCGGTCAGCCAAAATCACCCACCCCGCCAATATAATGGTGACAATAGGGACAGATGTGTGTTTCGGCCTCGATTTCGCGCTCACAACTCATGCAGCGACGCATCTCCACCTTCGACTTCTCTTCGGCTGGGGCGTCAAGCGGACTATTGGGTCGTACCAACTGCGACTTGCCCGGATCGTAAGGCCCGATCACCTGGAGAATATCGCTCTCATCGATCGACTCTTGCCTCGGCTCGGGCACGGTTACCCTTGCCTTGCAGGTCGGACAGAGCCCAGTCTTGCCGGCCAGCGAGTCGCTAACACGAAGCGTATGCCCGTTAGGACACGTCACCTTGATAGCCATCGACTCTCTCTCCAAAGCGTCAGGCGATTTGTGGCCTCGAACCACATCGGTGTGAGGATAAAGACTATCATAATGTGTGGAAGTGGTCGAGAAAACCGCTTTTCTAGCCTACGAGCCCAAACGCCCAGAAGGCGTATGCCACCGGCGCAGCAAGCAGAAGAGAGTCGAGAATATCGAGCACCCCCCCAAAGCCTGGTATCCAACTGCTGGAGTCTTTCTGCTCAACATCCCGTTTGATCAAAGATTCCGCCAGATCGCCGATGATTCCGCTCACACACACGGCGACGCCGAACAATCCCCATCCCCACCAGCGAGTGGGGCTTGCGTCGGAGTTCATGATCGGCACCAGCCACAGGAACGTGAGCGCCGAAGCCCCCACCGAGAACACGACCGCCCCGGCGGCTCCCTCCATAGTCTTGCCGGGGCTCAAACCCGGAGCCATCTTGTTCCGTCCGAACAGCCGCCCCACGGTGTAGGCTCCGATGTCCCCCATCTTCGTAACGATCACCACCGATGCCAACCCTGCGATGCCCCAGGACATTCGCAGTTGAATGAGAAAGGTCAACAATGCTCCCAAGTAGACCACTGCAAACACAGCGGCCGCTACATTGACGGTTACCCCTCCAGGCCGCTCGAAGCGACGCATCTCGGCCAGGAAGATAATCGTCACCGCGACCGCCAAGGCCATCAGGATCCAGTTGCTCGTGGAAGCCGGATAGTTCGCCGAAAAATAGCCCGACATTTCGGGCGTCCGTCCGTAGGGAAAGAAGAAGTATAGCGACGACCCCCAGGCCACGGAAACGACCAGGAGGTTGCTTACATGAACGGTCCATCGTATCGGACGAATTCCTCCCGCTTGAGCCAGATCCAGGACCTCGCCGGTTGCCATCCACAAGGCCAGCGTCAAGAGCGGAAACAGGCACATTCCGGGAAGCGGGGCTTTGTGGTCAAGCCAGCACAGCCCGATCAGAATGGCAATGATCAGAATTCCCAGGATGAGTCGCCAACGTAGCATATCGTGTCCTGCGGACCTTCGCACGGTCCCTAGCGCACAGGCCTCTCGTTCAATCCGCCGAAACGCCGGTCCCGAGAGGCATAATCGCGAATGGCCTGGTGCAAATGTGCCTCGTCGAACTCGGGCCAACAGGTCTCTGTCACCCATAGCTCGGCATAACTGATCTGCCAAAGCAGGAAATTGCTGATCCGCATTTCTCCCGCCGTGCGGATCATCAAGTCCGGGTCGGGCATCCCGCGGGTGTAAAGCCTGGATCCGATCGTTTCCTCGTTGATGTCGCCCGCGGTCAGGCGACCTTCCTCCACGTCGCGGGCAATCTCCTTCACTGCGTCGACCAACTCCGCCCGCGATCCATAGTTGATCGCCAGACACAACCGCAAGCCCGTATTCGACTCGCTCAAGCGAACGGTTTTGTCCATTTCACGCAGGGCCTGCTCTGCAATCCCTTCACGACGTCCGATGACGCACGCACGGATGTTCTGGTCCAGGATCGTCGACCGCTCCTCGATCATGTATTGTTCGAGCAGCCGCATGAGGAAGTCGAGTTCGACCTGGGGACGCTTCCAGTTCTCACTCGAGAGACAATAGAGAGTGAGCTGTTGGATACCAAGTCGTGCACACTCCTCCACTGTCCGGCGAACGCTCGACACCCCTCGCCGGTGCCCCTCAATTCGTGGTAGTCCACGCGACTGAGCCCAGCGTCCATTGCCGTCCATGATCACGGCGATGTGCCGCGGACGAAGCGATTCAGGCACGTCCAGCGACTCGGTCAATGAAGTAGTCGTCGATTCAGCCATGTTCCCAATCCGTCAACCAGGCCGGCAGAAGCGGTGTTGTTCGTCCGCCTTCCCAGAACTCTCCATCCAAACACCCATTAGACCCCCCTCGCTGGGCACCGTCAAGAATTGGGGGAGTGCGGGGCGGCTCTCTCCGGGCCCTCGATCATCCATTCGGAAACTGGCGGCAGTACTCATACAAGGCCATGGCAGTTGCCGTGGCCGCATTGTGGCTGTAGGGCATCCCGTAGACTGGGATTTCGACCACGTGGTTCAGTATCCGCAGTACTTCCGGTTCGATGCCGCTTCGTTCGTTGCCTACCACGAGCACACACCTCGGCGGGAAGGAAAACGTGAACAACGATTCGGAACCCGTCGTTTGTTCCAGGCCCACCAGTTGATACCCGTCGGCGCCGAGCCGCTGAAGTACGGGGAGAAGGGTACGATGGACCTCGATCTTGAGAGTCTCGTGGGCATCGCGGGCGATCTTTGAAACGACCTTCCCGGTCCCGCAACAGATCATGGTGCGGATTCCGCAACAACCTGCCGTTCGCGCGATCCGCGAGAGATTGACGTTGCTCCGCATGGGCGGACAGGCAACGATCAACTCACGCGGTGTGACCAGTTCGCAGGGTTTCTCATGTCGTTTCTGGACGAACTCATTCATCGTGAACACCGGACCGGAGAATAGGACCCCTACCGAATCCGGCAGTTTACCAGCAATGCCCCGCCGATAGAAGAAATGAGGCCGGGTTCCCGCCGAAAGAATGGCTATCCGGCGGGGCCCGGCCCTGCGTAGCGCTTTCGTATGAAAACGCTACGGTACCTGTTTCTGTGCTTGCGGATGTTTCGTCTCCTCCCAGGGCGGGGAGACTGCAGACGGTGCAGGATGAGTCAACCTTCTGGGGCTGCAGAGAGTGAAAAAGGAACCTGCGAGTCAGGAGTTCCCGGCTTCGACGGACCGCTGGCCGAACGCGAGATGAGGAGAGACTGAGTTGCGTAGTTCGGCTTGGAACTTCCATTCAATTCTACCGCACGGCAAAAAATCAGGAAGTGCAATCTGGCACAAATTGCTTTTTCGCCAGGCAGATGACGCAGGATTTCCTGTACCCAGCTTGACCCCGCCCCAAATTCGCCACTACACTGCCCGGCATGCCGTGAGGGACGGGAGCAGGCCGCACCAGCCCACGAGCGCCTTGCACCGGTCGACGGCCTGCGGACCTCGAGGGCGGAGAACCCTGTCACCAAGGTAGCCGAACGAAAGGCAACCATCATGACCAATGGCGAGAAATCGACGCCGTCACCCACCCGAGCCGCCGACAGCAACCGGCGAGAGTTTCTGCGAGCCGCTGGAACCGCGTCGGTCGTCGCGGCGGCCGGATTCGGAGCGGCAGCCCAGGCCAAGGAGCAGGTCGATTCCCTCCTGCCTCAGGTTCAGCTTGGGCCACATCGGGTGTCGCGACTCGTCTGCGGCGCCAATCCGTTCAACGGCGGCTCCCACCTGTCGACCTTCGTCAATCGGCAGATGAAGGAGTACTACACTCCTGAGCAGATCCTCAAAACGCTCCGGCGCTGCCAGGAGGTTGGCATCAACTGCTGGCAGTCGAGCGGGATGAATGTGGAACTCTACCAGCGCTTTCGAGAAGAAGGTGGGCAGATGCACTACATCTCCCTCGAGGCCCAGGGAAAGGACGATTCCAACCTCAAACGGCTCGCGGAAGTCGGCGCGATCGGTTGTGCCCATCACGGGGAAGTGACCGATCGGCTGTTCAAATCGGGTGAGATCGACAAGGTCCGCGAGTTCCTCAAGCAGATCCGCGACCACGGGCTCCTCGTCGGCCTGTCGACGCACATGCCCGACGTGGTCGACACGGTGGAATCGAAGGGTTGGGATCTCGACTTCTACATGACCTGTGTCTACGAGCGGCACCGCAGTGCCGAGGAACTGGAAGCCCTGCTCGGCCAGGCACCCATACCGGTCGGCGAGGTTTACCTGCCCAAAGATCCCCCCCGAATGTTCAAGGCAATCCAGGCCACCAATCGCCCTTGTCTGGCCTTCAAGATTCTGGCCGCCGGACGGCTTTCCGAACGCCAGCAATGGGTCGAGCAGGCATTTCGAGACACCTACACCTCGATCAAATCCACCGACGCGGTGATCATCGGCATTTACGACCAGTACAGCGATCAACCGGCCGAGTGCGCCTCCATGTGCAAGCAGTTTGCCGGCAAAGGCTGACCGACGGTCCAGGGTGTGGGGGCCATCACCGTCAGGGCGGTCGGAAGGCTTTTCCAGGAACGGGCATACTGAACGGAAAAACGCCGGAGCCCCCGGGGAGATGGAGCAGCCGGCGTTCTGGAATCGCTACGAGCTGTGGGCAAGAACCGTTCGGTTCCTACTTCAGTCCATCGTTGATCAACAGCCATGTTCCGGTCTTGCCGCTGACGGCGATGTCAATCCGGCCGTCTTCGTTGAAATCGGCGGTACGGATCTGCATGCCGATTCCCACGGCACCGCCGAACGGGCTAATCGTGTGGCGGAGGAACTTGCCCGACGCCTTGTCCCACTTGTAGTAGAACACGCATTCCGGATCCATACCGCCGGGATCCTTGCCGCCGTGGCCGCGAACGCGTTTGCCGGTGATGAACTCATTCTGGCCGTCGCCATCGAGGTCGACACCCACGATACTGTGGGCCTGGGACCAATCCTTGTCGATCTCGTGTTCGGTCCAGGTGGTGGTGCCGTCGGCTTTGGGTACGCCCTGTTCCCACCAGTACATACCGAAGTCGTGGGCCTTGCCCCAAAGGATATCGTTGCGGCCGTCCTCGTTGATGTCGGCAATCACGCAAGGGCAGCTTGGATGAGGCAATGCGGTTTCCGGATGGAAGGCCCACCTGGTCGCAAAGGGATCGCCGGCGGGACGCTCATACCAGCCGGTTTCCAGCAGGAGGTCCTCCCGCCCGTCGCCGTTGATGTCGCCAAAAGCAAAGCCATGGCCATGCCCCTGGTCACCGAGGACCTTCGCCTCGAGGGTCGGCTTCCCGTCGGCGTCCTTGGTGAACTTCCAGCAAACGGTCTCGGCTTTCTTGTCCCAATGATTGACAAACCACTCGGGCACGCCGTCGCCATCAAAATCCTTCAGCACCGTCACCTCGTTCTGCCCGCGAGTTTCCTTGAGCAGTTCCTGCTTCCACTTCAAGCCCTTGGTGAGTCCAGGTTGGCCCGGATTCTTGTACCAGTGAACGACCGACGTCATCCAACTATTGGAGATCACGTCGAGCCATCCGTCTCCGTCCACGTCGTACAGATGGTCCCCGTTGTTGTGAAGGAAGTCGTTGTCAAATTCCTCGATGTCGCGAACCGGACGCGGGACGAAGTCGGGGGCAGCAAACCAGGCGGGACCGGCCACAATGTCGAGCTTGCCGTCGTTGTTGACATCACCGACGGCACAACCTTCATTTGGGCTGATCATCAGGCAACGTTTGGAAAACTTGACCGTGGGACCGTCGGCGGCAGCCGTCAAAGCCGCTCCGAACAGGATGCCTGCCAGCGTGGCACATCCACAGAAAACCGTCTTCTTTCGCATGAGGTCACTCCTTGGGGTACAGAAGGGATTGGTCAGGCCTGCTCCGGATCGCCGCCCAGAAAAGGACTCCGAGAACTCGGCAAATTGCCGAGTCGGTTTTCCACGGTCAGCGATGCAGGGTGGGCTGTGCGGTCATTACCTCCAAGATATCCAGGGTAGCCGATGGAGGGAGGTGTCGCAACGAACCTACCCGCCCACCGAAGGATCCAGATAGTAGCGGAGTTGAGCCAGGATTTCGTCGCGCCGCATACCCCACGGCAGGAACAAACCGTGGATCACGTCCACGGGGGCGCCTTGCTCGTAAGGGAGGAGGAGAACTCCAGAAGAAAAGACCTGGTGTTGGCGAATCTCGCCCCAGGGGATCCGCCGGTGACGCCCCCAAGCCCATTGATGGACGCCTTCGGCGTTCAATTCGAAAGTCACCGGTACAAAGAATCTCCATGCCGAAACCACCAGCGCCAAGCCAGCGCCGATCGCCAGGTGAAGGCGATCGGTCTGCCAATAGACGTAGTAGGCCGCGGCAAAAGTCCCCATGACAGCCAGTGAGCCAACAAGGAAATTGTCGCGCAAAGGCCAGCGACGCCACCGAACCAGCGGGGGCGGCTCGTCGATCCATGTCGAACTACTGGGTGCGGATACGCTGCTCATCGGAGAAAGCTGGCACGGGGAGGCTCTTGGACGCGCGGTTCTATTATAACCTGCAGCCGGCCGATTTGTGTCTGCGACCAAGCAGCAATGCCGGTTCTTGATCAGCCTATCGGGGGGTTCGATGCCTTCCTGTGAGCGAAATGAGATTGCCCGGATTGGCGGGGAACGGTACATTGCCTCAACCCGCTGGTAAGGAACTTGGGATCGGAGTGCGGCATGGACCTAAGGGCGGACATGGCAGCACCTTTGGAGCAGCGCGGCATCGTCTGTCAGCTCTTCAGAACCGGTCGCGGTGACCAGGCGGAATTGCCATGGATTTGGGCGGGCGTCTCCAGTGATCACGCATTCCTTCAGCCGACACTCATGGATGTGCACCAGAATCGATACTCGGCAGTGGGCTGTCTCCTTGACACCTAGAAGGCCCTCTCTGGTCGGCATGAAGGCTGCCCCCAACAACCGGTTTCGACTCCTGCGCCGCGAGCTGCGTTTGGTGGGGTAAGTATGACTGAACACCGGAACTCTTCGATGCTCCAGTCACTGCCCCGATCGATATCTCTGGGCACGACGCTCCAGGCCATCACGGCTCTGGTGACCCGTTTCCCAATGACGACGATCATCGTGGGGTGCCTGCTTGCCGTGGTGGCCACGGGCATGGCCCAGAGCCGGCTCAAGTTCCATACGAGTCGATCGGATCTGCTCGACCCAGACTGCGAGTACAACCGCCGCTGGCTGGAGTACACCGGCCAGTTCGGGGAGCAGGAAGACGTGGTCGTTGTGGTCCAGGGCGAGAATCCCGAGGCACTGATGCCGGTGATCGAAGAAATCGCCGCCCAGTTGCGTCGCAAGCCCGAATGCTTCCGATCGGTGGGCTACAAGCTCGATCCGGCCAAGCTCCAGAGCAAAGGGCTGTACTACCTGGAGCGTGAACAACTGCGAGCCATCGAGACCTTTCTCGCCGGGGCAGACCCGGTGATTCGCGGCGAATGGTCCACGCTGGACCTGGGCGGCCAATTGACGCAGCTCTGTGGCCAACTCGAGCGGGGCGACACACGGTCACTGCAGGGATTCGCCGAAAACGCCCATGCAGGCCAGTCGCAGGCGTGGGCCATGCTGGGCGCAGCACTGGGCCAGGCCGGCGGCTACCGCTCCCCCTGGCCCGAAATGCCGGCGCCGGCCATGCAGAACATGGATATGCCAAGGGGCTATCTCCTGACCGGTGGCAACCAGGTCGGCATCGTCCTCCTGCGGCTAGTGAAGGGCAAGGACGGAAATTTCGCCGAGTATGCCAAGTCCCTGGCCGAACTCCGAAAGATCGTTTCCCAGGTCAGAGTTCACCATCCCGAAACGTCCATCGGGCTGACGGGACTGCCGGTGCTGGAAAACGATGAGATGGAGTCCAGCGCCAAGTCGATGACCCAGGCCGGCATCCTCTCATTCGTGGGCGTGGCAGTGCTGTACGTGGCCGGCTTCGGCTGTTTTCGTCATCCCACCATGGCCGTGATCGCCCTCATGTTGCCCATGGCCTGGTCGTTCGGCTACATCACCCTGGCGGTCGGGCATCTCAACATTCTCAGCAGCGCGTTCGGCACGATCGTCATCGGCCTCGGAAGCGATTTCGCCGTCTACCACGTTGCCCATTACCTCCGTCTGCGGGAACAGTCTCTTCCGACTCGAGCAGCTCTCCTGGAGACCGCGAGAAGTGCCGGCCCAAGTATTACGACGGGCGCACTGAGCACGGCGCTGGCGTTTTTCGTGATCGGATTGACCGGTTTTCCGGGAGTGGCCGAACTGGGAATCGTTGCCGGCGGCGGGATTCTGCTGTGCTGGATTGCGGCGATGACCGTACTGCCTGCCATGGTGCAGTGGATCGACAGCAAGTGGCCACTCCGGCGAGTTCCTCCCCCGCTGGATCTGAACATCTGGCTCAGGCCGTTGCTGGAGCGTCCGCGTCTCCTGGTAGTACCGTTCCTGCTCGGCTCGGCGCTGCTGGCGGTGGGCATCTGCCGGCTGCGGTACGATCACAACCTGCTGAACCTGCAGGCGGTGGGCCTGGAGAGCGTGGAACTGGAAAAGGATCTGCTCCAGCAGAACAACATGAACGCCTCGTTCGCCGTTTCGATCGCCGCCACGCGGGAGGAACTGGTGGCGCGCAAAGAACGGTTCCTCGCGTTGCCGCTGGTGGGCGAGGTTCGCGAAATCGTGACCTATCTCCCTGAGGACACCTCGTCAAAACGATCGATCATCGAACGTATCGAGCGCCGACTTGCCAACTTGCCCAGCGGGGTGCCATCGATTCCGGTTATCCCTCCTGCCGACCTGAATTTTGCGCTCACCCGGTTGCAGCAGTTCTTGGCCGCGGGGGGCAGGACGGCTGAGGTCCAGCAGCTCGGGCAGCTTCGTTCTCTCGTGGGCAACCTTCCGGAGCCGGAATACCGCCGGCGGCTCTCGGCATTCCAGCAGGCAATGGCCGCCGACCTCCTCGGCCGACTTCATGCAGTCCGGGCTTCGGCCAATCCCGAGCCGCCCCGGTGGACCGACCTTCCCGACGGTCTGGTCTCCCGTTTCGTGGGACGCAACGGCAGTTACCTCATGCAGGTTTACAGCAAGGCCGATATCTGGGACATGGAGTCCATGGAGGACTTCATCCAGCAGGTGCGGAGTGTCGACGCTGACGCGACCGGCAATCCCATGCAAGTCTACGAGTCGTCGCGGCAGATGAAGCGGAGCTACGAGCAGGCAGCGTGGTATGCCCTGGTCATGGTGCTCATCACCGTCTACCTGGATTTCCGCAGTATCCGCGCGACCCTTCTGGCCCTGGTGCCTTTGGCACTGGCGATGCTCCAGGTCTTCGGCCTGATGGGCATGCTCGATATTCCGCTCAATCCGGCGAACATGATCGTACTGCCGCTGATCCTTGGGGTGGGAGTCGATATCGGCGTCCATGTCGTACACGACTACCAACGGGAACCTGCGCCCTATCGCATGAGCGGATCAACAACCACGGCCATTATTGTCAACACGCTCATGAACATGGTTGGCTTTGGAAGCCTGATGATCGCCAGCCATCGAGGTGTCGCCAGTCTGGGCCAGGTACTGACTCTCGGCATGACCTGCAATCTATTGAGCGGATTGGTCATGCCGAGCCTGCTCCGCCTGTGCAGCGTTGGGTCCGGCAATCACGGTTGCGAGGGAACCGAACGTCCGGCGGGAGAATGCGTCATGGAGCCGGCGGAAGTAACGCCGGCCGTGGTGCGGCGCCCGGACGAAAGAGCGGCGTGATGATCGGTCCTGCGAATGGACCGGCCTGATGGCCGAGGACCGGCACGGAGCGGGGAGCACGGAGCGGGGAGGGGCACGGTCAGGACATGGGTGAGCGGGGAGCAGATCGGAGATAGAAGATCGGAGATGGGAGATCGGGACAGGGGACAGGGGCGTTCTTCATGAGCTCGATTGAAAACGCGACTGGCGAGCGAGGGTGAAGAACGAAGACGTCCTCGCTTGCGCGTCGGGGTCAAGGAGGCAGCGGCGGAGGGCGGCTTGCAGAGGCGTGGAACCGGCATCTGCATGGGGTAAACTCGGGAATTTCGTACCGCATGGGGCTGGTGCGCCGAAATGGCACTTGGGCGAGAGAGGTT
>CAYSCH010000101.1:0-6151 GCA_964429355.1 uncultured Planctomycetaceae bacterium
GTCCGCCTCGATCCTCACGACCTTCGCCTTCTCCCAACGATGCAAAAACGCAACACTGTGAGCCATAAGGTGACGAAATGCCCCCGAAATCGGGTGGGGGCACACGGCAGCAAGGTTCTTTCGGCAGGTCCGATCTGCTATTATCGAGCGTCAGTCTCCGGTTCAGGCCAAGTGGAAGCAGGTCCACCTTTGCACGATCCAGAATTGGCGAACGGAGACAGGATTCCCCGCCCAACGCAACAAGGGAGAGGGCAGGGGGGTGATACACCCGTCAACGAAACGCCCTGTTATTACGCCACTGTCCCTCACGACACGAGGTTCTGCCATGTCCTGTTCCCGTCGATCGTTTCTCTGCAGGAGTTTCTCGCTTGCCGGCGCCGGAATGGCCGCGACCCTGCTGGGCGTCGAATCATCCCCGGCTGGCCAGCCAAGCGGGGCAGGGCAGGGGGGCGCGCGAGGGAATCCGATCGCCGTTTCCACCTATTCCTTCTGGCGATTCCACGACGACTCGAAGCTTCCCATCGACAGGTGCATCGACCTGGCAGCGGAGATGGGGTTCGATGCCGTCGAAATTCTCCACATGCAGATGGAGGAGGAATCCAGCGGGTATCTCCAGAAACTGAAACGGCGTGCCTTCTCCAGCGGTCTCGATCTCTGTGGATTCTCGACGCATCAGGGTTTCGTATCCCCAGATCGTTCGACGCGGCAGAAGAATGTCGAACACACGAACCACTGTATTGAACTGGCCTACAAACTGGGGATCCCAACGATCCGCGTCAATACGGGCCGTTGGGGTACAACCAAGAGCTTCGATGAACTCATGGCAAATCGGGGTATCGAGCCGAGGCTCGAGGGTTATAGCGACGAGGACGGATTTGCCTGGGTCATCGAGTGCCTGGAGCAGTGCCTGCCCAAGGCGGAAGAGTGCGGCGTCCTGTTGGGCCTGGAAAATCACTGGGGACTCGGACGGACGGCCGAAGGTGTCCTGCGGATCGTCCATGCGATCGGTTCTCCCTGGCTCCGCGCCACCATGGACACGGGCAACTTCCTCGAAGATCCTTACGACCAGCTCGAAAAGATGGCTCCCGAGACCGCGTATGTCCAGGCGAAAACCTATTTTGGTGGCGGAACCTGGTACACGTTGGATCTCGATTACCTCCGTATTGCCGAGATCCTCCGCCGCCACAACTACCGCGGCTATATCTCCCTGGAATTCGAAGGCAAAGAAGATCCGATGACCGCCATTCCCAAGAGCCTCGCCGTACTCCGCGAAGCTTTTGCCCCGGTCAACCACTGATGCTCTGCCCGCAGCCACAGGCAAGGTCGTTGTGGTGTCGGTTGCCGTTCAGGTCCCGCTTAAGTGAAACACCCCGTTGACCGTCACCACCTTCACTTGGCCCTTTCGGTAACGGATGAGGTTCACACCGCAATTGTCTTGTGGGATGCTGCGGTACTTGGACTTCGGGAGACCAAGCAGTTGAGCCAGCCACGCACGGTTGACCACATTGTGTGCCACCGCAGCAATCGAACTCCCCAGGTTCTCGGCCAACAGACGCTCCAACGCAGGTGCGGAGCGTTCCAGCACGTCGGTAACCGTCTCGCCCCCCAGGTAGGGATTCTCCGCGGCGTTCTCCATAAAGGCGCGGTAGGCTTCCGGGTCGTTTCTCTCGATCTCCGCCCAGTCCCGACCTTCCCAGACGCCCACGTCGGCTTCGACGAGGTCGTCCACCACGATCACGTCCAGCCCGTGATGGACGGCAATCGCCTCCGCCGTCTCACGGGCGCGCAGCAACGGGCTGGAAAAGACGCTTTTCAAGACAGTACCCGAAAGAAAGCGAGCCGTCTTTTCGGTCTGTCGGCGACCGGTATCCGATAGGGCCGGATCGGTGCGGCGTCCCTGAAGACGAGGTGGTCGGGCAAGGTTATTGGCCGTCTCTCCGTGACGAATCAGGTAGAGCCAGGAGGTGTCCGGGGCAGGGGAGGGGAGCATGAAGAGTTGCCGGGGGTCAGGGTTCAGGTGCCGTCAGCTTCACCGCAACGCGGATCGCTTCGATCATACTACTGACCCGGGCGGTGCCTTTCCAGGCCAGATCAAAGGCCGTGCCGTGTGCCACGCTTGTGCGTACGATGGGGAGGCCAAGGGTTACATTCACCGCTCGGTGCATCCCCAACAGTTTCAGCGCGATATGCCCTTGGTCGTGATACATGGCCACGACCGCATCGAACTCGCCGTCACGGGCGCGAATCATCACCGTGTCGGCCGGATGGGGACCGTCCAGGTCGAGCCCTGCGGCAATCCCTTGTTCGACAGCCGGCCGGATCACCTCGAGTTCCTCGCGGCCGAACAACCCGCCCTCACCTCCGTGCGGATTCAGGGCACAGACCCCGATCGTTGGACGGTCCCCCTTCATCCGTCGCATGAAGGAATCGGCCAGCCGGGCCTTGGCCAGGACCTCCGCGGAGGTCATTTCCCGAAACACGTTGAGCATTGCCGTATGCAGCGTCACGTGCACGACCGCCAGGCCGGCGGGGCCCCGAATCGGCTCTTCCGGTCCGAGGTAAAGCATCATGGCGAAGTCGTCGACCCCGCACATCTCGGCCAACAGTTCTGTGTGCCCCGGGTAGTCGTGCCCCGCGTCATGGAGGGCCTGCTTGTGCAGGGGAGCCGTCACAATCCCGTCGATTCGTCCTTCGAGCGCCAATCGGGTGGCGGTCACGATCGCGTCGTACGCCGCCTGCCCGCTGCGGGCATCGATCTGCCCGACCGGTGCGGCGAGAATGTCGTCCGATCCGGCCGCCAGGCAACAAACCTGCGAGACGGAAGGATCCGCGTCCTCGACCTTGTCGACGGCGCGAACCGTCGCGCCCGTCTGCCGCAGCCCGATGGCACGACGAACCATTTCCGGATTTCCAATCACGATCGGACGGCACCAACCGTGGACCTCCGGCGATGCGCACGCTGCCGCAACGATTTCAGGCCCCACACCGGCCGGATCGCCGAGCGTGAGCCCGAGTAGCGGTTTCCTGCGTTTCATATCACATCTCTATCCCGTTTTCCCAAGCCGACGAGTTCAGAAGGACGAATGACGAAAGTCAAATGCCGAACGAAATCTGAACCTTTGACACGAACGAGCATCGTCAGTCATTCGTGCTTCGCCATTCTTTCGTCATTTGTCTTTCGTCATTCGATACTCCTGTCTTCTGCCTTTACCCTAGTTTCGGCAGCTCCCAGCCCTCGCGGCGCGGCCGCGAGATGTAGGTCGACTGGTTGGCCTCGTCGCAGTTGGTGAACCGTTCGGCGGCCGGGTCCCACTTGAGCCGCTTGCCGACCTGCCCCACTTCGCGGGCCAGGTTGACCAGATAGCAGAGCGAGGTGGCGCGCTGGCCGATCTCGATGTCGGCGTTGCACTTCTCACGTGTCTTGATGCACTCGACCCAGTTCTCGATGTGGTACTGATTCTCCGGTTTGGTGATCGGGCCGGGATTTTCCGGCGAGGCGATCAATTCCTTGGGACCGGCGATCTTGTCGCGGTTGATCTCGAGCTTGCCCTTTTCGCCCACGAAGATCGCGCCCAGTCCCGGACCCCACTCGCCGTCGAGGTGGAGCCGCAGCTCCGTGCCGTTGGCATACCACATGCGGATCTTTGCTCGCGGGCCGACGACCGGCTTGGCCAAATTGATCAGGTAGTCGAGCCTCGTCTCGTCCACTTCGGTCACTGTCTCGAACTTGCCGCAGGGTTGATCCGTCACGGGTTCTTCCAGCAGGATTTCGACGGGCCCCGTGTCATCTGTTCCCAGAGCACGCTGGATCTGGTCGTAGGAGTGGGTCCCCCAGCCGGTCACGCCGTAGCACAGTCCGCCGCCGTCGTAGTCCCACCACTTCTCCCATCCGTGCTGCAGGGCATGATGGTAAGGACGCATCACGGCCTGATTGGTCCACTTGTCCCACCAACCCTCTTTGCCCCCTTCGGGCAGCGGCTCCTCCGGTTCGTTGGTCCACTTGACGGCGCCTACAAAGTTCGGCGCCAGCACCGTCTTGATCTTGCCGAGCGCGCCGTTCTTGACCAGGTCGCTGGCCCAGTTATTCATCGGCATCGATCGCTGCTGCGTGCCCACCTGCGTCACCCGCTTGTACTTGCGGGCGGCATTGACCATGTAACGGCCTTCATCGATCGTCAGGCACATGGGCTTCTCGATGTACGTATCCAGACCGGCCTGCATGGCATTGACCACGACCCACGCCCGTGCGTGTGTGGTCGTCTCGGCCATGATGCCGTCGAGTTTTTCTTTCTCGAACATCTCATGGATGTCCTCGTAGGTCGACCAGTTCTGATCCTGGCCCACGTGCTGGACAAACGCGTCGATGGCCGGTTTGAAACAATCGCAGACGGCGGCGACCTTCATTTGCGGGATGAGCTTGCAGTCGTTAGCGATCGATCTGGCCCGGCCACCCAGGCCCACGATCCCGACGATCACCCGCTCGTTGGCGCTGGTCGCGCCGTCGAGCCCGAGTACACTGGAGGGAATCAGACAGGGAAGAGCCAAGGCTGCACCGCCGGCTCGCAAGACCTCGCGCCGTGTCCATTTCGTTCGGGCCATATTACCGCTCCTTGAGTTCTGAAGGATTGCTGTCAAGGTGGGGAGAAAGAAAGGTCGCAAACTGCCAGTCTAGGCTCCCTTGGAGACGCCTGCAAGTCAGAAGGCCGTCCATGTCATGTACGGACATCCCGGTGCGGTGCATCTTGACGTGCCAGTCTCCCTCCAATAGTGTGCGTCTTGGCACACCACGAGCCGTCCTTCCTGAGAATTATGACCGAGTCAGGATGTATCCTGCTCCGGGAGATAAACAAATATGCTCGCCTGCATCCAGAAAGTGAGCCGCGCCCGGGTTACGGTCGCCGGCCAGCTCAGCGGAAGCATCGACAAGGGCTTCCTGGTTCTCCTCGGAGTTGCCGAAAGCGATACCGAGGCCGACGCGAGGCTCCTGGCCGACAAGGCCGCGGGGCTACGGATTTTCGAGGATGCCGAGGGAAAGATGAACCTCTCCCTGAGCGACGTCGGAGGCGCCATGCTCGTGGTCAGCCAGTTCACGCTCCTGGGGGATTGCCGCAAGGGTCGCCGGCCCAGCTTCACCGCCGCCGCTTCCCCGGAGGTTGCCGAAGCCCTGTATGAAGTCTTCGTCGACGCTGTTGCCGCCCACGGAATCGAAACCGCCACCGGCCGCTTCCGGCAGCATATGGAAGTGGAACTCGTCAACGATGGCCCCGTCACCTTGCTCCTCGACAGCCGGCGACTCGCCGCGCCGCGACGATCGTGAACCGATTCAACCTGGCGTTGCCTCGCTCCTACCGCTGCCAGGTGTTGATCACACGGCGCGCCGTGTCGGTAACGTTCTCCTTGACCTCTTGCAGTTCCGCTTTGACTTCGTCCTTCGTAGGCAGGCCGCCAACCACTTGCGCGTCGGCGGGCTGCTCCAACACGTGGCTGTTCCATCGTTCCGCCCGTTCCTGGCGGTAATGTTCCATCCAGGTAGGCTCGTAGAAGACAACATACGACAGAACTGCCAGCTTGACGTAAGTGGAAAGGTTGGCCCACCGGCTTTTCGAACTGTACATCTTCAGGGCCGTGCCGAACGACTTCTTGATCCGGACCCAGCCGAACCGCCACTCGACACTGTACATCTCATCCAACAGCAGATGGGACAAGAATCCCAGGACGAGCCCACCCGCCTTGTAGGCCCGCAGTCCCGTGTTGTCGCCCGAAGCGAGCAGGAACGCCAACTCGCCGAAAATGATCATCGCAGGAATGCTGTGAAACATCCCCCGGTGAACCGTGTACCGTTTCAGAAAGAACCCCAGGCCGAAACGCACCAGGGCGTAGACCAGGGCTCCGGCCATGAGGGTTGTCTCCGGCGACACGCCGGTCGATCGCAGACGATCAGCCAGCATCATAGGAACGATGGCGGCCATGAAGGCCAAGCTCTCTCGCAACGGCCGCCCCGACTTGCTGTCGATGTCTGGGAGCATGCCCGACACGCTGCACAGCCCCCCCGCAAGGACACAGGCCTGGGCGGGAAGATCGAACAGTCCGTAGGCGGCTCCGCCGTAGGCGATGCCCAGGGTCGTACTGACAGTCAGATGGGTCTTGAAGT
>CAYSCH010000101.1:6161-25015 GCA_964429355.1 uncultured Planctomycetaceae bacterium
CCATGAGTATTCCGGCTTGTTGCGTTAGGGTGCATGTGCGCTGGACTGCTTCGCAGAGCGGCAGAAGCCACCAGGATCGCACAAGTTTTACCGGCACAGACACCCTGCACCAAGGTCAAATCTCTCCGCCGCTCAAGCGTCACGCCTGAACGCCAGCCTGACTTGCCAGCAATGCCCGCATTCCCTCCGATGCAATCACTGCTAGCATCAGCGCCGCTGCATATCAAAGATCAGGGCAGGGCAGGGCAGGGGAGAGGAGGGCGATCGAGAAAAGTCCAAATCGCACCAAGAGAATGCTCTTCGCGAGACTACGGCAATTCACTATACTGCCGCCCCGGCCGTTCTTGGGCAGACTACGGGCGTCCGTCGCTACAATCCAAGAGGGCAATATTTCAGCGCAAACAGTGGAGTACCTCGGAAGGCCGACTGGCGGCCGAGAGCATTGCCACTCGAGATGGCTGTGCAGATACCAAAGGACTTGCCATGCAGCCCTACGACATCTTCATGCTCATCGTTCTCGTTGGTGCCGCCGTTTTCGGTGCGTGGAAAGGAATGGCCTGGCAGCTGGCCTCGATTGCCTCTGTCCTGCTCAGTGCAATTGTCGCCATGCGGTTCAGCGGTCTGCTGGCCCCAAGCCTCAGTGCCGAGGAGCCATGGAACCAGTTTCTGGCGATGGGAGTCCTGTTTGTCGGCACCTCGCTCGGCGTTTGGATTGCCTTTCGTTTTGTCGCCAAGGTGATCGACCGCGTAAAACTTAAGGAGTTCGATCGCCAGATGGGCGCCCTTTTCGGAACCGCCAAAGGCGTCCTCTATTGCCTCATTCTCACCTTCTTCGCCGTCACCTTGAGTGAGGGAACTCGCCAGCGAGTTCTTGCATCTCGTTCGGGCTACTACGCAGCGGTCCTGGTCCAAAAAGGCACTCCCCTGATGCCCGAGAAGGTACGCAATACTCTCGGAAAGTACATCCAGAAGCTCGACGAGGGTCTCGACCCTGCCTCACGCCCGATAGCGCCGGACGAGAATCCAACGGGCGTTGTGGACGAAGCACTGAATAATACCCTGGCTGACATGAAACTGCCCATGGCACCTTTGAGCCTCCCACCAGGCCCCGTGGACCAGACAGCGACTGCTCCACCTCCCACCTGGTCGCTCGACACAGTGTCACAGGGTTTCCAGAATATGCTGGACCAGCAAGCCGACACGATGAAACAAGGTGCCCAGAACATGGTGAACCAGCAAGTTGACCAATTTGGACGCCAGATCAGTGCCGATATTCAGCATCAAGTCGATCAGTTCGGACGCCAGATTGACACAGCCAACCGGCAAGTCGATCAGTTCGGTCGTCAGATCGCCAATACCGTTGGGCAGAGTTCCACTCAGTATCGCACGGCTGCCGAGCAATCTGCCAGGCAGTCTGCGGAGCAGGTTCGATCCGAGATCAAACGCGGTTTTGACGCTCTTGGCCGACGCATCCAACAAGCCCCCATGCAACCCATCCAATAAGGATGGCGAGGAACCTGCTGATTTCCGCTTGGTGATCTTGGCCCTATGCCCGGCCTCACGGCGTGGATGGGCCAGCCGACTGGCTCTCGTCACCTTGCCTGCCGCTTGGTGGGGTGATGACGGATGTGCAGATTTCACGTTCGCTCCGGCCTCTCCTCCGACCTGGTCAATTGTCGAGACGCATTTTGGCCCCACTTCTTGATCCGCGTGACCTTCTCCGAGGGTCTCCCCTGAAATGCGTCCGCCGGCTGGTTCTGGACCGGCGGAAATCAACCGAATTTTGGACCGGTTTCCGTGTCCGGTTCGGCGTCGTTTTTTGGGCCCCAGACGCGTGCCGGCCGGCTGCCCCATGTGGGTTCCGCAGGCCCGATTCCCGATCCGTTTCCGCGTCCGTCGGCCGGTGCCGGAGCGAGCCCAAAAGGGCATGAACGGGGCTTGGCCGGACACCAGTCTGTGACGGCACGATTATTCGCAAAACCCCGGTTTTTCCGGGATTTCTGCGTGTGGCTGACCGAACATAAGAAACATTATCGGACGTTAGACAACGCCGTCGTCCGGCCGGGATCGTCAGGCCGACACCCGCGATGCAACGGAGCCGTCAGCCCCCGTTGAACATCGCCTCCAGGCACCCAGAATCGGCGCCGGAGAGCTCCACCCGGCTGGTCGGCGAGTTTGCCTGCGGAAGGCCTGTTCGGGGAGAGGATTTGCCCGTCCGGCGACCGATCGCCGCGCAAGAGTTTCTACCGCCGACTACAATCGAACGAATGGAGATTCCGTCCGTTAGCCCGAGCCCGCGCAGCCGTCGTTCGCTCGCGATGCGCGCGGGCGTGGTCAGCCTGGGCGTGCTGGTCCTGCTCCTGGCCAGTTCGCCGAGTCTGCCGATCGTGTGGGATGAAGGAAACGCGATCCTACGGGCGGAACGGATCGCCCGTTGGGCTCAATCCTGGCGTCAGCAGGGCAATGCGGATCTGAATCGTCAGGGAGAACGAGCATCTCCCCTCAGCCGCAGGGGCATCGCTGCCGGCTGGCCCTACACGACCGAAGTAGAGGGCCATCCGGCCTTCTATGGGATCGTGATCGCGGCAGGGCATTCGGTTGGCTGTCGAATGCTCCCACCGCTGATAGCCTGGCGGCTGGGTCCGATTGTGCTGTTTGCCCTGGCTGGCGGGGCCATGTTCTACCGGATGAGCCGGCTATACGGGCAACCAGCCGGCTGGGCTGCAACAGCCGCATTACTCCTCCAACCGCGACTCTTCGCCCACGCCCACTTTGCCACCTGCGATGGCCCGTTGACCGCCTGCTGGATCCTCGCCTGGGTCAGCTTCTCGCACGCCCAGCCGAATCGCGAGGAAGGACGAGAGACTCGCCATCTCACCGACCGGTACCGTTCATTGTGTTCGTTCGCATGCCAGGCTGGTCTGTTCGGCATCTTGCTCGGTATGACGATGAGTACCAAAGCCACGGGCTGGATCGCACCGATCCCGTTTGTGTTTTGGGCGGCTCTCTATCGCGATCGCAGGGCGGTTTTCACTTTCGCCGTTGGTCTGGCCACCGCCATGGCAACCTTCTATCTCCTGAATCCGCCTCTATGGCACGAGCCGATCGATGGCCTCGCGACCTTCTTTCAATTGAACACTCACCGGCAACTCAATGTGGCCAATCTGTTCCTTGGCCGCATGTACGACCTGCACCACTCACTCCCCTGGTACAACACCCTCGTCTGGACAGCCATCGCGGTGCCTATCGGCCTGCTGCTCCTGGCCGGCGTCGGTATCATATCGGTCTTCCGTCAAGGGCTCGCCGATCGGCAGGGGATCTTGTTGATGTTCAACTGGGCGATCCTGCTTGTCGTCCGCGCCCTACCGGGCACGCCCCCGCACGACGGCATTCGCCTGTTCCTGCCCGCATTCGCCTTCCTCGCCCCTTTCATCGCCATCGGAAGCGTTGGGCTGGCAGTCAAGCCGTGGCGAACCTGGTCGGTCGTCTTGATCTTTCTCGGCAGTGCAACAAGCCTGTTCTGCTATGCACCCCAGTGGCTTTCCTACTACAATCTTGCTATTGGTGGCCTTCCTGGTGCCACTCGCGCGGGCATGGAGCCGACCTACTACTGGGATTCTATGGATCGAGAAGTCCTTGATTGGCTCGCCGAGAATACGGCCGAGGGCGGAAAGGTCTTTTTCGGCTCGGGGTCGGTTGAGAGCCTCGCCTTGATGCGATCGTGGGGGACGCTCCCGGTAGAGTTCCTTCCCGGTGTCGCTGGTCGTTATCGGTGGTACGTGATCCAGCGCCGGCCCAGTGCCTGCATGCCCCCCGATCAATGGCTGCTCCAGAATGCCAGGCCCGTCTACAAGAAATACCTTCCTTCCTGCGGCCCCGGCCCGTGGCATATGAACGTGCCGCTCCTGGAGATCTATCGCTACGAGGACTACGAGGCAGCAGTCAAGGCAACGCGATCTGGCCCGTAGGGTGGCCCCAAGGCGACCCACACCAGTCGGCCTCGAATCCAAAACACACCGCACCATCTCCACTCGCGTTAGAACACCCACCGACAAGCCGCGGCCCACCAGGTTCCGTGGAATAACGAAAACCGAATCCTGGTATCGTCTGGCTCGTTCATGACATTCTGAGTGTCTTCTGCCTCCTGTACCCTCACAACCAACACCTCCTCCCCTGCCCTGCCCCTCTCCTGGCCAAACCCTCCCGAAAATGCTTCCTTTCCTTCACTCGTCACAATTCACTCTTTATTCTCTTCCCGGTCAGCCTTGGTAAGTGTTGATGCAAACAACCCCGAAGGCACCGCAATCAATCCCAGGCCAATGAACAGGATGATGCTGGTAAAAATTCTTGCCCACCACATGCAGTGAAACACGGAGCCAAACTGTTCCGGTTGTGCCTCGGACTCAAAGTAGTAGATTCCGACCGATGAAACATAGACGGCCAGCACCGTGGCGGTGAGAAACACCACGAGTTCCTCTTTGATGTCCGAGAACGCATCGCGGAAGCGCTGCACCGCTGTCCCGTAACGGAGCAGCTTGAACATTCGAAACAGCCGCAGCATGCGAAACACTCGGATCGACCGCAGATCCACGCCCGTGGACACGTAGAACGGAAAGATCGCCCCAAGATCGATGAGGCCGTAGAAACTGAAGACAAACCGAAGCTTGTTGTCGGCCACGATCAATCGGAGCAGATACTCGACCGAAAAAATCAGGACCGTAACGACTTCAACGATATACAGTGCCTGCTGGGCCCTCGGACTAAGATCGGGCAACGTCTCCACGCAGAAACAGACCAGCGAAAGCACAATCAAGGCCTGGATGCTCAGATTGAACCATCGGCCAGCTTTTGTTTCCGTGTCTTCCACGATCGTCTTCAGATTCATCGAATCACCAAATCCCTCCGACAGCGTGACACAAGAACGAGAATCTACTGTGTCGCCGACAAAGTCACAATAAGATCCTCCCGTCGGGTCTGCAAATGGCCCTGTTGGAGGCAATTCCCGGGGGACGCCAATCGCTTTGTCGTCTCAGGTGATTATCCGTCCGAATAACCCTGGCCCCTGACAACGCCCCTGCCCTGCCCTGCCGGCGCCGGCCTCAATCGTCGTGCACCCCCACTGCTCTCTTCCGCCCCCCTGCCCTGCCGTTGCGCACAAAAAAACCGGCCGAAGCCGGTCTGGATTGAACTGGTTCCTGCTGCGATCCCTATGCGTTGATTCAATCCTGTCCCAGGGACTAGCCATCGGCGGGCGGCGAAACGGCTTCCGCATGCTCAGCCCTGTGAGGGGCAGGTATGGGCTGGTCGCTCTTGGTACTGTTCAGACACTTGCCGACGAGCAAACCGTTTTCGAAGAAAGCACCCATCCGGCGGAACCGCTGGTAACGCTGTTCCACGAGAACGTCCTTGGGAATCTCCATGAGTTCCCGAAGCGTGTTGCGCAGGAACATTCCCATGCGGCTGGCTGTCAGGTGGTGGTCCCGATGGGCTCCCCCCTCCGGTTCCTTGATGACTTCGTCGATCACACCGAGCTTGATCAGGTCCTTCGACGTCATCCGCAGTGCCTTGGCGGCCTGCTCCTTGAACTCATGGCTCTTCCAGAGAATGCCGGCACATCCCTCCGGACTGATGACCGAGTAGTAGGCGTGCTCCATCATGGCCACCCGGTCGCCGACGCCGATTCCCAGCGCCCCACCCGATCCGCCTTCGCCGATGACCACGCAGATGATCGGTGTGGGAAGGCGGGACATTTCGAACATGGCGCTGGCGATCACCTGAGCCTGGCCCCGTTCCTCGGCGGCGATACCCGGATAGGCTCCGGGTGTGTCGATGAAACAGATCACCGGCATCCCGTACTTGGCGGCCATCTTCATCTTGCCGATCGCCTTGCGATAGCCTTCCGGGTGAGCGCAGCCGTAGTTGCAGGCAATTCGCTGCTTGTAGTCGCGCCCTTTCTGATGGCCCACGATCATCACCTTGAAACGGTCGATCTTGGCCCAGCCGGTGCGGATCGCGCGATCGTCGCCGAAGAATTTGTCGCCGTGCAATTCGACGAATTCCTCAAAACAGAGAGCCAGATAGTCGTCTGTCAGCGGGCGCTCGGGGCACCTCGCAACTTCGACTGTCTCCCAAGGCTTCAGGCTGCTGTAGATCCGCTTCTTCAGATCGCTCAACTCGCGCCGCATGAGACGCACATCTCGCTCGGCCTCCGGGGTTTTGATCTTCTGAAGCTTGTCGATCCGAGCTTCCAGCTCGAATATGGGACGTTCAAACGACAAACGGTATTCGCCAGGCATTGATTTTTTCCGTTATGGACCCGTGACAGCCCTCGCGTCCCCCCTGCCCTGTTCGGAACAGGCTCATGGGATGGAATCGGGACCGCGCGGCTTTGCCGTCGTTCTTTATCGACTATTCCGCCGCATTTTCGGCATTGTCTGCCTGGTTTACCGCGGATTCGAGCATTTTAATCGACCGGAGCTGGGCGAGGAACTCCTCAATTGAGTTATGTCGACGATTCGGGTCCTTTGCCATAGCCATCTGGAGGAGATCAGATAGCTCTTGGGTGGCATCCGAATTGCGTGCCCTGAGAGAGGGGACGGGCGTCTTGATGTGCTGCATGAGCAGGTCGTTGGCACTCAGACCCGTGTACGGAGGTTTGCCCGAAAACATTTCAAACAGAGTGCATCCCAGACTATATAGATCGGCCCGCTCATCCAACGGTTTTCCGCGAATTTGTTCAGGCGACATGTAGCTGCGGGTCCCCTGAACCTTGGACTTTCTGGCGAAGAGCCGTGCCAACCCCTTCTTTGACCGGTGCGCCAGTCCGAAATCGATCAACTTGACCCTCCCCTCCTCGTTGACGAGAAAATTGTCGGGCTTGATGTCGCGGTGGACCCACCCGCGTCGGCAAAACTCGGCAACCCCCTCGGTCGCTTCGATGGCCACTCGTCGCAGAACGGGATGGAGTTTCTCGGGTGTCTGTCGTATTCGATACTTCAAATTCGGAGCGGCAAACCACTCCAGAGCCAGGAAAGGAATACCACGCTCGCGGCCAAACATGTATACCCGACAGATCCGGTCGTGCTGGATCTTGCCGGCTACCGCGTACTCCCATTTCAGAAAGTTGACTTGCGCCCGATCGCGAGCGTAATCCGATTGTAAGGTTTTCACAGCAACGTACTTACGTGCTGCATCGTCGTACGCTTGCCAGACCTGGCTCGTCTGCCCGGTATTGATGATACTGAGCAACCGGTAAGGCCCGGCGAAGCCGTGGCTTGCACTGCTCACGTCGCTGCCTCGTCACATCGCGATTTTGCCCTCAAGTAAATAGTCCTGGCACAGGGCGGATAAGAAACCCATATTCTGAGGGGTCTATACTGACCAACCCCCTCACATTGGTCGCTTATCTAGTCTAACTTCGAGTGGAAAACACGACAATTGCGGCCCTGACGTTTTTCTAATTTATTCCAGAATACCGATATTGCCTATTCATACATTTGACAGGCTCGGGCGGGCCCCCTGCCCTGCCCTTCGAGAAGTCGCTGGTAGATCTCGCGGAGTTGCCGGGTCATTTCCTCGTGCCGGAACTGGTCCGTGAAACGGCGACGTCCCTCATCTCCCAACCTGCGTCGCAACCCTTCGTCTGCGGCCAGTTCGATCAGTGCGTCGGCCAGAGGTTCTATCGTCTTGGGTGGAAGTAGAAAGCCGGTCTGGCCGGTGATCACGACCTCCCTGGCACCGTCCACGTCGTAGCTCACAACCGGCCTGGCGGCGATCAATGCCTGGGGCAATACACGGGCCAACCCCTCGCGGAGACTTGTGTGAACCACCACGTCCATCGCTCCCACGAGTTCTGGGATGCGGGCCGGGGGCACCAGCCCGGTCAATTGGAAGAAGCTCTCCAGGCCGGCAAGGCGGATCTTTTCCAGGTGGCGGTCCGTGAGAATCCCGTCACCAATGAACAGGAATCGCACGTTGGGGTTGGCACGTACGACGCGGCTGGCGGCCTCGATTACGTACTCATGCCCCTTGAGATGAAACAACCGGGCGATCTTACCGACGACCACATGTTCCGGAGAGTATCCCAATTCCCGCCGGACCCGGTCGCGGTGCTGCCCAGCCTGCAGGAACGGCTCGACCTCCATTCCGCTGTAGACGGTGGTGAACTTCTCCCGCGGGGCGACGTTGGCGCCGACCATCAGATCAGTCATCGCATCGGCCACGCTCACGAAGGCATCGCACTTGGGAGCGGCCCAACGTTCGCAAGCGCGAAACAGCTCCCGGGCCAGGGCACGCTGGTAAGGATGGAATGGCGCACCGTGAACGCCATGAACGATTACCGGAACTCCCACGGCCCTGGCTGCCGCCCTGCCGAGGATGCCCCCTTTGGCACTATGGGTGTGGACCACATCGGGCTGAAAATCGCGAAGAATTCGTTTCAGACGAAGGTAGCTGCGACAATCGTACCATGGATGTATCGCACGCCGCAGTTCGGGCACGATTTCGATCGGCACCCCCGACTCGCGTGCCCGGTCGATCAAGCTTCCCTCCGGGCCCAAGGGCGGGCCGGTGATCAGCAGCACGTCGTCATCGTAGCAGCGCATCAGGTCCTCGCAGGAAAAAACCGTGTTTTCCTGGGCACCGCCGATGATCAACCGGGTGATAACGTGGGCAATCCGCATTTGGCTGTGTTGTCGACTCTTTCGATGAGGTTATGTGATTCCAGGAGGTAAAAAGGTGACTGTCAACTTGTTCCGGGGATCCCGCAAGACTATTCAGGGACAAATGTAGACAGAGTCCGGGTATTTGACCCATAGGAGAAAGAGTCCCTGGGGCGGAGCCGTGGGGCCGGCCTGGCTGCGGTCGGCCGCTTCGAGCACCGGTTGAACCCAGGCCGGCCGTTGTGCTCCACGTCCGACTTCAACCAGGGTGCCCACGATGGCCCTGACCATGTTGTAGAGGAATCCGTCGGCCTCCACTTCTATCGTAATCCGATTCCGCTGTTCGTCGCAGCCACGGATGACGGAAAGATGAGAAATCGTGCGGATGCTGTCGGGCCGTTCCGCCCCGGCGGTTTCGAAACTCGAAAAATCGTGGCATCCGAGGAGATGAGCGGCCGCAGCAGCCATCGCTGCCTCGTCAAGGTGACGGCGATAGTGCCAAGAATATCGCCGGGAAAACACGTCGCGAACCGGGCCGTCGTCGATCAGGTATCGATAGCGTTTGCTGACGGAATCCCGAATCGGATGGAAGTCCGGCACCGCTTCCGCGGCCGAAACAACGGCAATGTCTTTCGGGAGTTCTCCATTGAGGGCCCGCTGGAAAACACTGGGGGACATGGTCCCGGACGTCTGGAAGCCGGCGACCTGTCCAAGGGCATGGACACCAGCATCCGTTCTACCGCTGGCGGTCACACGAACCGTCTCGCCCGTGATCCGGGCCAGGGCCTGCTCCAGTTCTGCTTGAATCGTGCGCTGCCCCGGTTGAACCTGCCAGCCGGCGTAGGCCGTGCCGTCGTAAGCGACGGTCAGGAGGATGCTGCGCATCGCGTTTTCTTCTGGAACGGTTCGGCGATCTGGACGGGACTGTTTGCGGCGCGGCTGTGGAGATTGCTGGGACAGGGTCGGGTCTTCACTCGACATAACAGTCTCACCGGCGGCTTGCGCACACGGGCGGCAAAGCGTGGATTATAGGCTTGGAGGGGCACGTCCCTCAATGTGGGCAGCCCATGAAACAGAAGACGGCCCTCGCCACCAGTCAAACGCGGCGAAGGCCGTCGGGTTCACTTCTCTCTGGATGGCCCTGGCGTTCGGTTTCCGAACCCAAGGCAATCGGAGGCTCACCAGGCCTGGGCAACGTGGTGGACAGAAGTCTTATCGAAATTGAAAACGACTGCCTCGAGCGTACCGCCGACCAGTTTGACCTGGCGCGAGTCGGTCAGTGTACGGCCGTCGCGGACAACGTTGACCTGGATGTTGAACGGGTAGACGAGACCCGGCTTGAGGTTCTGAGAGACATACCGGCGGACACGACCGGTGCTCTTTGTGACGTAGCCGTTGATCACGACCTGGGCATCTTCTGGAACCAGGATGGAAATCGTTCCTTCCGTGGGAGGCACGGCACCGGCCTGGGGTTGCGGGGCTTCCGCCTTGGGAGCTGCCGGCTCTGCTGGCAACGAGAGGTTCGAAGGGCTCTGGGGCGCCAGGGCCGGGTCTGCCGGCAAGGCCGGAGCCGGGCTGAAATCGAGCGTGGGGGCGGGCGACGCATCGAAGGTCATGGGTGCAGGTGCCGGAGGGGGCGCCAAGGCAGGCTCGTTGGGAGTGCCTGCTGCGGGAGCTGGAGCAATGGCGGGTTCCTTGGGTGGAGCCAGGGTTGGCTTCTGGGCGGATTGGGCGTCCGGTGCAGGTGCATCACTGGTGACATAGCCACCATCGGAGCAGCAGCAAGGGTCGCAGTAGCACAAGGAGCAGCACCCATAACCGTAGCCATAGCCGCTGTGGTACCAGCGGTATGGTCCGAACAGCGCACGGCGGATAGGGCCGGGCCGAACACCAAGGTACCAGCCGTCACAGCACGGGTTGTAAACGCTCACGGAACAGACGGGTGTCCAGCACGGGCTGCAGCAGGTATACCCGCCGTAACCCCATCCGTAGTAGCCGTAGCCATAGCCGTGCCACCAGCCCGCTTCGGCCTGGGGGGCGGCGCACAGTCCCAGACCCAACAGAAGTGCGGTCAGAATCAGAAGTTTTCGGGTAGGTTTCATCATAGTCATGGTGCTCCTTCTCGTCCGTGGTGGACGTACCTGTAACCACTGCGAAGGTGCGTGTGCAAGGCAAACGCAGCTCACACAGAACGCGATTTCAACACGTAACGGAGACCAAATCTCTTACAGATGGTCTCTCGTCGCCCGTTCTTTCGGGTGGGTCGCAATTAGATCCCTCGCCGATCTAGCATAGCACTGCGAATCCGTAAATCAAGGAGTTTGGGGTAGCCTGTTGGACTTGAGGGACGATATACTCGCTCTGCAAATGGTCTGTATCCCCTCTTTTGAGTGGTCTTGGAGTGGGTGGGCGACTGGCTCGAATCCCATGGAGGCTGATTCTGCCTGCCATCCTTCTGGTTGGTCTGGGTCTGGCTGGAATTGCGCGATGTGACGAGTTGGCGGATTCGGGCGGGCGTTTCTTTTACCGACAGGTGGTCTGGTGCTTCGTTGCCGCCGGGGTTCTGGTGGCGACTACTCTACCTTCCCACCGGCACATCAGCCGCCACGCCTATTGGATCTATGGCGGGTCGATCGTGCTCCTGGTCCTGGTGTATCTGTTTCCGCCGATCAATGGGGCGCGGCGGTGGATTCGTCTGGGGCCGGTCGGACTGCAACCTTCGGAGGTGGCCAAGATCGCCTGCGTGATTGCATTGGCTCGCGCTCTGGGCGACTGGGACCATCTTCGAAGAAGGTCGGCAGTCGTTTTGCCCGTCTTGCTGACGGCCGTTCCCGTGGTGCTCATTCTTCGTGAGCCTGACCTGGGAACCGCGATGGTTTTTCTGCCGGTGCTGCTCGTCATGCTGTTTGTTGCAGGGGTTCCGCGAAAGACGCTCGGCGGATTGGTGGCGATTGGGGTGTGCCTTCTGCCATTGCTGTGGATCCAGATGAACCTGGAACAGCGATCACGAGTGACATCGCTTTTTGACCAGGCAGGTCCCGGCCAGTCAGCCAGCGACGAGGGCTATCAGTTGCGGCAGGCAAAACAGATGGTGGCTCTGGGCAACTGTTGGGGAAGCTATTGGCTGGGCGAACCGGTCGATGATCCGGCGGTATATCACTTGCCCGAAGCGCACTGTGACTTCATTTTCTGTGTGATCGGCGAACGATTCGGGTTGCCGGGCATGGCGGGCATGCTGGTGTTGTGCGGCTGGCTGGTCTGGGAAGCGATCCTTGTGGGCTGCGCCACCCGGGACGGATTCGCCCGGATCCTGGCGTTTGGGCTGGCAAGCTTGTTCGGTGTTCAAGTACTGATCAATACGGGGATGTCGGTGGGGCTGTTGCCGATCACTGGCTTGCCGCTGCCCCTGGTCAGCCATGGCGGAACGGGACTGGTTGCGCAGGCCCTCGCGATCGGGCTCTTGGTGAACGTGGCCCTTCGTCCCGGGTATGACATTGCGCCGGAGCCGTTCGTGAACGGCTGAATGGGCTGGACGGTTTCGAGTCGGGGGTTTGGAGTGCGACGAGCGGAGGGAAACTCCCCTGCCGGCCACGGGCGCTGATCACGGCGGAGCGTGGTGGCGTTACTCGTCGACTCGTTCCAGCGCGATCTCATCGAAGGAGAGTTCGCCCACAGCGCCCAGGAGGCCGATGCGGACGATCGCTTCGCGGGCCTGACGGGGAACGTCGATCACCTTGGACTGAGTCTGCCAGGAGAACGTTCCTCGCCAGGGGCCGAGTCCGTCGGTTCGGACCTCTTCACGGTCTTTGTCGTAGAAGGTGATCGTGAAGAAGGGAAGCTGAGCGGGCGCCTGGCCGGGGCGCAGGTTGGTGGCGGTGACTCGCGTCGACAGTTTGATTTTCTTGACCACAAGACCGTTGATGCCCAGGCCCTGGAGAGCACGGCAGCCGCGACCGGGTTCGTCATTGCGAAACCTGAGGTAGTTATTGCCGGCGGGTGCACCCTCGGTGACGACTTCCCCCTGGCGCAGATAGTGCCAGCCATTGGGCAGTTCGGTTCCCTCGACGAACTCTTCGAAACTGCCGTTGTAGATGGCCGGGTGATCGGGATCGGGGAGGACCTGGCGTTGCGACTCGGCCTGGCCGGTCATAGGGACGAACAGAGTGGGGTGAAGCGCCTCCCGGATGAGCTGGCCGTTCTGTTTCTTGAACAGGTAGAGGTTCTGAGTGTAGCGCTGGCCGACGGGGACGACCATGCGACCGCCTTCTTTGAGTTGTTCGACCAGTTTGGGGGGAACATCCTCGGGCGAGCAGGTGACGATGATCTTGTCGAAGGGGGCATATTCGGGCCAGCCGAGGTAGCCGTCGCCAACCTTGGATTTTACGTTCGGGTACCGGGCCAGGACCTTGGCAGCCCACTTGCCGAGCGGTTCGACGATCTCGATCGTGTAGACCTCCTTGACCACGTGGCTGAGCACGGCGGCCTGGTATCCGCTGCCGGTGCCGATCTCCAAGACTTTGTCGTCGGGCTGGGGATCGAGTGCCTCGGTCATATAGGCTACGACGAAGGGGGGCGAGATGGTTTGCGATTCGCCGATCGGCAGAGCCATATCCCAATAGTTGATTTCAAATCGAGGCGGCCGGTAGGCCGGTGGAATATGTTCGTGGCGAGGCACTGTGCGCATAGCCTCGATCACCCGCGGGTTCTTGACCCCGGCCGCCACAATCTCACTGTCGACCATGCGGTTGCGAGCCGCTTCGATGATACGGACTGACGGAGTCTGGGCAACGGATATGTCCGTGCCGATGGCAAGAAAGGTGAGCATGTGCGACACGGCGAAGAGGGCTGACGTAGCAACGGGACGACGCATGGCAGATCCCCGCGAGTGGAGTCGTGACGAATGCGGCTGATAACGTAACATCCTCAATTATGACCTAATCTGGAGCCAACGAGACGAGAGAGTAATAAGGACGCCTCTAAGTTCTTTTCCAGCTTCACGTTGCGTCCGCAGCCCCGCCGTCGTGCCGTACCGAGTTTCTGCGGCGGGTTGCTGGTTTCAGCCCGATGTTCCCATGGGTACTCATGGTCGTTCCCATCGGGCGAGCGGAGTAAATCTAATTGGCCTTGCGTGATTCCCTGAGGAAATTGCGGCAAGTCGCTGAGGAACTCAATGGGGCGCGGCTGACAGAACTGGCGCGCATGACACGGGCACAGCCAAACGCGGGGCAAGCCCACGCGGCTATCTTCATGACGACTACCGCACGCCTTGCCGAACTGATAGGCTGCGGAAGCATGAAGTACGTTTCAGGGGCCGTTGGCCACAGCGGGTAAACGAGGGGACGATCGGCAATGAAGATTCATGAGTCTGTCGTTGTGATTGGGTTGTCTGCGTTGGTGTTCGGGCCGGTGTCAGGAGCCGAAATCGGCGTTTCCGTGGCGGAGTACGGATCGATTCAGGCGGCCATCGACGCGAACCCGGGCCGAATGGTGTTTGTGCCGGCCGGCGACCACTTAATCGACCGGAAGATCCGCATCCATGGAAACGACTCGGGACTGTGGGGACCGGGACGGATCGTACAGATGAACTCGGAGGAACCGATCCTGGAGATCGAGAACGGCGCCGGGGTGCGGGTCGAAGACCTTACGCTCGCGCGGGGTGAAGGACAGGAGGAGACGGCCGTCGAAGGGGTGCTGGCACTCCGGTGCCGCGATCTGGAGTTGACCGGGTTGCGTGTGATCGACAACCGCACGCGGTCGGGGGCGATTACGCTGCGGGAATGTGCAGGCTGCGAGATTCGCGATTGCCTGGTACGCAACTACATGCGAATTTCGATCGACGACCGGACGGGGAGCGAGGACTGGGGATACGCATTCCACTGCATCGACGGCACCGGCATCGTGGTCAGCGACAGCACCGGCACGCTGATCGAGGGCAACCGGGTGGTTGAAGAACACCTGTTTCCCACGCCCGAGATCCAGGAGAAGCACGGGCTTGGCAAGTTCGTGAAGAAGAATGCGGTGAAGGGCTCGATCGTCAGCCAGAAGGTATGGGACGAGGATTATGTGAGCAATTGGCACCAGGGCTCAGCGATCATCGTGACCGCCCCGAGCGTGAGCGACTACACGCGGATCCTTGGCAACTCGATTGAAAACGCGGCCCAAGGGATCGATATCCATTCGGACCACGTGATCATCGCCCAGAATATCGTGAACAACGCCTTCATGGGGATGAAAGCCATGCACGGTTCGCGGAACGTGATCGTGATCGGCAACCAGTTCTCGAAGAACGATCTCTGGAGCATCGGCATGATGCCGGGGGCTGCGTCGCGCGCCCCCTCCCCTGCCCTGCCCGGCCAGGATCCGATCGCGGCCAACGTGGACGGTGGCTCGATCATTGCCAACAACATCATCTCGGATTTCGGTTACGGACACGCGCACTGGATCTGGGGGGACGAGAATGCGCCGATCCGCTTCGACACAGGGCAGAAACCGGAGAACCCGCCGCTGGCGGACGTGGTCGTCGAGGGGAACGTGGTCTACGACAGGGGGCGCACGGAAGCGGGAGCGTCGAAAGACTCACGGCCGCGGTACCGGTATGCAGTGCTCGTGGCCAAGGAAGTCTCGGGGCTGCGGTTCTCGGGGAACATCTTTCATCCCGGCTGGGAGGGAGTGTCGAACGTGGAGATTCAGCCGTAGGCCCCCAGTCAGGTCTCGGGCCGCACCAGATTCCTTGCAGGGTGAGAGCTGGTGGGCGGGTATTGCGATGCGAATTGCCAAAGATCGATTCGTGCCGCGGTATGGTGGCGCGGAGGTCAGGGTTCAGGGAGTCAAATGTCTCTGACGAGGCTTGGCTGGCTGAACAGGTTCAGGAATTTCGCATCCTACTTTCGATGCGGTGCAAAATCTTGGGCGATGCGGGTTTCTGTAAGTCGGGAGTCTGGATGCGTTTACTCCCATGCGATCGGTCGCAAAATGCCGTCCGTCGCCAGGGGGGCGATGCACAATTCCCTTGTTTGAGGGAGGCAGGAGGCAGAGGAAGGGGGCCACGGATGAAACACGGATGAAACACGGATCTGGGAAGGAGGGAACAGGGATCATTCCGAATCGTCATTGATTCTGAAGGGGCGAGTTGGTCAACGGGTGAGAGGTTCTGCCAAATTCAGGGTCGCGATTCTCGGCTCTGGGGAGTGGATTGCGCGAAAATCGCGGAGGAGTGAAAGTGAACTTTGCACGAAATTCAATGTTTTCTGACACTTTCCCCCCAGAAGCCGGCCCTTGATCTTGGGGGTGGGTTTTCCCAGTGTGTCGTGTTCATGAATGATTTCATAGGTTTCCATGTATTTCAGACGTGGTGTCCGCTGGGGGGCGAATCGGCTGGCTGGAGTAGTAAATATTGAGGACTGGTGCGGAGGAGATGCTACCGGCGCTGGTGGTTCCGGGACGGGGGGCGGTTGTGGACTTGGGTCACGGGGGACGACGGACACCGGGGAGCGAATGTGGCCGCGTGTATATATGAGGTGATGTACTGAATTCTGTTATGGTTTCAAATCGGGGTCTGAAATTTTGAGGACAGGGCACGGATAATTGTGGCACAAGTACGTCATGGTTACAAAAAAGTACGGCGAGGTGAGTGTTTGTAAGTAGTGATGCGGGAGGGGTTTGCTTTCGACGGCGGGAACGCAAATGCTTATCCGTCGTCAGGGGTATGTGCCAGAAATCGTGCGGTCAGGTGCGGAGGGAATAGATACAGGTGTCCAGTATACACAATATCACGTATTTGTACAAGGCTTTTCTTGGACAATTGCGAATTCTTTGGGAAGATCGGGGGATGGATTGGCGGTTGAGACCGAGGTCTGGCGAGTGAGGGGACAACGACGATCTTTCAGCGGATGTCGTTCTCTCCGGTGGGGCTCAGGAGGTCGGGGGAGATGCCCTGGCTGTCTTTGAGGTCGGAGACGTCGAGGAGGAAGATGTGGTTGGTTTGGGTTTGGGGATCGCCGCCGGTGAAGAGGATCCAGCGGCGGTCGGGTGTGAGGAGGGGGTGGAAGTGGGCCTTCTGGCCGCCGCCGAAGGTGGGCCAATTGCCCGTCAGGCGGAGCCACTGGTCTGCCTCATCTCGATCCAGTCGAACGAGGGCGTAGATGTCGTGGACGTCGAACTTGTCCCAGGCCGACGAGTTTTCATAGAACCAGAGGCGACCCTGCGGGTCGAGCCCGGTGTGGATGTACTGGAAGGGTTCAGGAAAGGAGAACTCGAAACGCCGCCGGGTGAGCGGGTCGTAGAGTCCCGACCGACGGGCGCCGGGCACTTCGTAGGCGATGCCGCGGCTGGTGACCTGGCAGTGGATCGGGTATGACTCGGCGCCGGGGTCGCCTTCGCGAAGGGGGACGATGCGGCCGCTGGTCATGTCGGTCATCATCATACCTTCGTGGTCCGCCGGGTGGGTGACGATGAAGTGCTGGTTGTCGTAGGCCGTTACGTGAAAGACGGCGCTGTCGATCGTGCAGAGAGTTTTCTGCTCGCCCGTGTCGAAATGGCAAGCCGCGACCGCCGCGCCCCGGCAGGGCTGGCCCCAGATGCTTCCGCGCGGGGTGTGGATGTAGACCAGCCACTGGCCGTCGGGTGTGGTGCAGTTCTGCCCGTAGGCCTCGCGATCCTGGGGAATCGTGAAGAGGTGCCTATCCTGGCAGGTCTCGACATCGACGGCATGGACCTCGTTGCCATCGAAGTAGATCACCAGGTTGCGGACGCAATTCAGGACGCTGCGGTGGTCGAGGACTCCGCGGCCGGAATCGACGCACCAGGGCCGCCACTGGGTGTCGGGGCAGGTGGCAAAGGTGAGTTGGCGAGACTCGCCGGTGGCCAACGCGAGGCGATGGAGCTGGACCTCGCCAGCGGCTGCCCGGTGGTAGATGAGGTACTTGCCGTCGGCGGTGATGGTGGGGATGTAGAAGTAGAGGGGATAGGTGAATCCATCTCCCGCGGTGAGCTGCACGGCCGTGCGGCCGGTTTCGGGCGCCTTGAGGCGTTTGAAGGTACGGGAGAGCTGGAGTTGGGTTTGCGGCTCGGCGGCTGGCGCCGCGGATGCGATTCCGAGGGCCAGGCAGACGAGTGCGGGAATCGTCCTGGGCTTCATGGTATGTTCCTGTCGTGTGAGGACGGGATTTGCAGTGCGGGTCTCATGTTCCTGAGTTCGTTGAATCTGGGTCAGATCACCTGATCAGCCCACTTGCTTTCCCTCGTATCCTCGAACTGGAGGTCGTCGCTCCGGCTGTCGGCCTGCATTTGTTACCGCCGAATTCTCACCAATCGCCAGTCTCGACGCAAGGCAGAATAGCCCGATTTGTCTGCGGCTACAAGCCTGCTGGCAGACAAGGGGCAGCCAAAGAGCAAGATCCGCTTTTCGGTCCTACCGGGGCGATGTGTGGGAGCGTGGCATCCGGTGGAACGATGGAGTGCTGGGGCAAGGCTACGTGCGACGGCTGAGGGTGCTTTTGCAGCGAGAAGGAGCCTGCGCGGATAAGTGAACACGAGACGTCCGAGGCATCTGAGACGAGGAACGGAGTGGCTGGCCCTGCGCTGCTGCGCCCTCCTGATACTGGGTTTCGCCCGGGGGGGCGGCTCCTGGGTCGCATGCCATGCGTCGGGCGTCGCGGCGGGCGGGGTGCTGACCCTGCGACCTTCTCCCCTGCCCTGCCCGCCCGCCACTGCGTTTGAGGTAAGTGTGGAGTTGCAGCGCTTCAGTCGACATCGACAGGTTGTCGCCCCTCGTTGTTGCAGGAAAGAGGGTTGAACGCCAACTCTGATTGCAGAGACAGGAATGACGAGCAACAATGTGAGGAGGAGCCGGAGGGCGCGCGGAGACGCGGAGGCGCAGAGAATGAATGGCTGGCCGTGGGAAAGGGAGCAGGGGCAGGAGGAAATGGTGCCACGGATGAAACACGGATTGGGAATAAGGGGAAGGAAAGAAGGGGTCGGTTTGAACAGGAGGCAGCGGAGGAATCGGAGGGTAAGAAGGGCCAACAGCTAGGGACAAACCCAGGCCGGCCATCCGGAGGGGGATTCCTGGACGAAGGGAGGGGTATTCCGGACGCCGACCGCGCTGCGGCCTGTCGGGGCTTCGTGCGCTCGACCAAGGAGTGGGCCGACCATTGTCAGCACGGGTCAATGGCCAAGCAGGGCAACTTGCCGAGT
>CAYSCH010000102.1:0-7025 GCA_964429355.1 uncultured Planctomycetaceae bacterium
TTGTAGAGCATCTGGGCGTGGTTGAGGAGCCGCTTGATGTTCTTGCCGGTCTGGCCGGTGATGAAGGCGATCGGCACGTGGTGGGAGGTGCGAAAGGTATCGCGGAGGTAGGTCGCCCACTCTTCGGTAGGCACCTTATCGGCCAGCAGGTCCCACTTGTTGACCACGTAGACACAGGGCTTGTACTGGGCGGCAATGTAATCGCAGAGCTGCTTATCGACCTTGCTGACCGGTTGACCCGCGTCGAAGAACATGAGCACCACGTCGGCCCGGCGAATGCTGCGTTCGGCCCGGTTAGTGCCGTAGAACTCCAGGTCGCCCATGACACTCGTGCGCCGGCGGAAGCCGGGGGTGTCGATGGCGATGAAGGGCTTGCCGTCGAGCTCGAAGCGGACGTCGACGCTGTCGCGGGTCGTGCCCGGCACTTCGCTCACAATCATCCGTTCCGACTCGACGAGGCTGTTGATGAAGGTGCTCTTGCCCACGTTTCGACGGCCCACGATGGCCAGCTTCATCTCGGCCAGGCTGCCTTCGTTCTCATCCTCGGCCGGCGGGGGAAGGAGCTGGTGGATCTTCTCCAACAGTTCGTTACGGCCACGATTCTGCTTGGCACTGACGGCAACCAGGTCCCAACCGAAGCGGCGAAACTCGTCGGCCTCCGGTTCCAGATGGCCCGTGTCGGTCTTATTGGCCACGCAGAGGATAGGCACCTGAACGGCCCGGAGCCGTTGGGCAACCTGCTCGTCGAGGGGGGCGATCCCCGTGCGGGTGTCGACCAGGAAAAGGATTACGGCGGCCGAATCGATCGCCAGGGAGATCTGGTCTTCGATGTGGCTGGAGAGCTGATCGGCGTCGACAATTCCGATACCGCCCGTGTCGACCAGTTCCACGAGCCGATCCTCGATTTCCAGCGGTTGGATCATGCGGTCGCGGGTCACTCCGGCCACCGAGTCGACAATCGCCAACTGCTGGCCGACGAGCCAGTTGAACACGCTCGATTTGCCCACGTTCGGGCGTCCGACGATAGCGACTTGTGGGATACCCATAGGAGGTGGACCTGGAACCTGGCAGGTCAGGCTGTGCCGGCGGTGCCTGACAACAAAAAACCGCAACTCTTCCTTGAACGGCAGATACTGGGCAGGCACAGCCTGACCGACGGCCTGCGCAGCCTGATGTGGCCAGTCAGGTTACGGCCTGCACGGGTAGAGTACGGAGACGGCAACCTTCTATCCTAACCCGAATGGGCGGATTCCGGTAGGCGTCCCGCGGCGGGCAGGCGCCGGCGGGAGCCTGCGAAAAACGCCGCCCGGAGGCTGTTTGGCCCTCAGGCAAACGATTTCGGCCCCAGAACACCGGGATTGCCCGCGGTTCTGGACCTCGCAGCTCCTTGCCGCCCATTCACTCCTGCGGTCCCGCCTTCGCAAGTTCCACCCCAGTTCCCTGGAGCGTGAACTCGGCCGGAATAAAGCCCGGATCGACGTAGCTCAGCGAGATCTCTTGCTTGTCCTTCGTGAAACGGACCTCGCCGATCATGGCGTCGGCGGTGAGGATCTCTTCCTTCCAGCCGGCGTTCTTGAGACGTTGGCGAATCGCGTCGGCAGCAGGCTTGGCCTGACCGGTACCCACGGTGAATTCCAGCCGCGTCTCAGTCTGTTCCGTCAACTTCGCTCCCGGCGGCATGGCGATCGTCACCTTGGGGAGCGGCGTGCCGGCCTCCTGTTCCATCTGTTTCTTGGCGGCTGTGGCTTGTTCATCGAGGCTCTTCTCCAGGGCAGCCACTTCGGCCGCGGAGTCGTAGTCTGCGGTCACTCGCAGCACCTTTTCGTCTTCAACCGGATACATCTCCAGCGTGAGCATGTCCTTGGCCGGGTTGCGGAAGATCAGCACCTTCTTCCAGTCGATCTGGATCGTGTTGTCGGTGGTTGCCTTCCAGCCGGCCCCCGAAAGCGTCTTGCGGTAAAAGGTGGCGATCTCGTCCTCCGCCTGCTTCGTGTCGAACAACACCTCCTTGGTGGAGTCGGAGTACTGCAACTGGACCGTGTCGGCCGGAGCAGGCACGTCGGCCGAGAGCTGCTCGCTGCTGAAGGTGACGGAGGTTTTCCCGCCTTGCGCGGGAGCCGACATGACGGTCGCCGTGAGCCGGACCGCGTTCTGCTTGAAGAACTGCGTGTCGCCCGCCGTGCCATAAGGCTGCCAACCGGCCCCTACGAGCAGCTTTCTGCACGCCTCGGCCGTCTGCGCAACCGGCGAGTCGGTGGAGTACATGGCCAACTGGGGTCCGCCATACGTGGGCTTGAGATCCGCCGGAATCGGCAGCTTCGCGAGATCCACGTTGCCGTGCAGCATGACCTGCACGTTGACCAGGCCCGGCTCCTTCGGATCCGAATAGGGTGTTGTCGACACGGAGGCAATAAATCCTTCGCGAGCGAACATGCCGGTGGCGTACTGGTCGGTCACCATGGTTCCCGGCAGTTCGGTCCACTTCAGGCCAACAAGGCCTTTGCGCTGAAACTCGAAGGCCGTCTTGCAGTCGCTCGTGGCGAGGTACGACAGCCGGGCGATATCGCGACTCGACGGCTCTTTGGCCCCCTTGAGCAGCGGAAACCTGGTCAAGTCGAGTACCTTCACGGCGTCGGCCACCGTTGCCGGCCTGCCGGCTGCCTTTTCGCCGGCCCCCGAAGCTCTTGGAACAACGATTGCGCCTCTGGACAGAAAGACTACGATCACCACCCACGGCAACACGCCCAATCGTCTGCACCTGAAGTATCTACTCATCACGATGCTTTCCTGGATGAGGAGCCCTTCCCAGACCGACGGGGCTCCCATGAGCACGGAAGCTCGGGATCCCTCGCTCGGCTATCGGCTCCAAAGAGTCTCCGGCCGCTGCTGATGCGTTCCTGCGCGAAACCGCAACGAGGCGGGCCGCGGTTTGAACGCCGGGTTCATTCTACGGACGTCCGAAAACAAGACAAATGGATAGGTGTCTAGAAACGCAGGAGCCGGTCTTGAGCAAAATGGCCCACTTGGGAACAGGCCGTCACTGCCCCTTTGGTGCCCCCGCGGCCTTCGTAACCCGTGCGGCCGCCTCCGCGATGATCGGCCGCGAGAGGGAGCACTCCCCCGCTGCGGAGAACTTGAGGTAGTCGCACGTCTCGTAGAAGATGAAACCCGACAGGCGGTCATCCCGGTACACGCGGTCCACCTCGTCGGCCAGCCCGGCTCCACCATGGCTCACATAGCGGTTCACGGTCAGCGGGATGTTCCGCTCCCGGCAACGTGCTGTCATCTCCTGGGCGATCGCGTCGTCCCAAACGGCCGTGAGCGGATAGGAGAAGACCCGCAGGACCGCCTCATCCATGAGCCCTTCATCGAGCCATCGCGGCCAGTCGAAGCGGATGTTGGCCGGATAGGCCAACCGGCGCTCGGAAGGCGGAGAGGGACGAAAGAAATCGACTTGGAGATGGTACCGCATCCGTTTGCCCGCCGCCTCCAGCCGCTTCTTGCACTTGCGGAGAAACTCCGTATACGCCTCGCCGCGAACGTCGGCCACGTTCTCCAGCAGCGTCCCGGGCCGGCCCTGCAAACGGGCAAGCACGGCCGGGTTGAATCCGTAGTCCTCCGGACAGTCGGTGTGCGTGCTGTGGTTCTCCTCGCGGAAGTCGACACCGTCGACGCCTGCCGCAATCATCTCCTCGAGACAGGCCAGCCAGAAATCCTGGACCTGCGGCTCCGTCTCGCAGAGGGCTGCCGGGAGGAAGGCGTTGCGGCCGCGGGTGAAGGCAATGAAGCCGCTCTTGCCCGAGCCGTTCGGCATGTCGAGTGTCAGTGGCGCGGCGCCCCAGCCGTAGTCGAAGATCAGGCCCCCTTTGCGGAAGTCGACCAGCGGGGAGGCCCAGATCGCCTCGCCGCTGGCAAATGTCCCGGGGATCTCGCGCCCCTCGGCGTCCGTCGCGGCCAGGATCGCGGTGCCCGAGTTGGTAAAATCGCCCGGCCCGTCGGCAAAGTCGGTCGTCACCAAGATGTACTTGTCGGGCAGATCGAGCCCCGAAAGCGTCAACACTCGTACCGGGTCGCCCTGACGGGTGACAACGCGCCCCTGGTGATCGCGGATCTCGCGAGGCGACTTCTCCACAGCGTCAGAAAACTGGAACGATGCCGGTTTCTGCTGGTAGCGATAGTTGTCAGCGCTGGTCCAGATCTGGAGATGTTCCCCGGTAATCCGCGTGGGCGAAGCGTCGCACTTGACCAGCCGGATCGAGTGGGCGGAGTCCGTGGGCTGGACCGGCAAGTCGTCAGTCCGACGGGCGATTCGCAGGGTCGGATTCTGCACCACAAATGGATCGAGCCATGCCAGGCGACCGCCGAGGTGTTCGAGCCGGCCCCACTGCTGCGCCTCGGGCGTTCCCTCGGGAAACAACACGGCCGGACCGGTCTCGTACGGCTTGAAGTAGGCGTAGACCTCCAGCCCGTGACGGTGCCCCGCCTCCACGGCCACCTTGAGCGGATTGCCCAGTTGGCGGCAAGTGTCGGCATAGTGCTTCCAGCCTCCCGCGTATTCCTCGCGAAATCCCTCGGGCATGTGGTAACCACCGTGCCCGTCGCCGTAGTAACCCCAGGCAACACGCCGGATTCCCAACTCGGCAAGCCGGGCCATCATCTGGTCGATGTGCCGCGCGGTGAGCGGGAAGCCGGCCTCGAGGGCATCGTCGGGGAAGTCGACCAAGGCCTCCAGGAGAAATGGCCCGCGGCGGTCACCTTCCACCTGGTCCGCCTGAGTTACGGCCGGCGCCGGTTCGGCAGCTCGGCTCAGCCACCCGTCAAATCCCCATGCCGCAATACCCACCAGCATCTGCAGGAACACGGCGAGCTTTGAGGTCTGCCTGATTGTCATGGCGTCACCTTCCTGAGTTGAGCTGATCAACTGTGCCGGCAGGATGGGGCTGGAATGCGTGTGGATCTGCCTGGCCTCACCGGGTCAGCCGGTCGATCAGATACTCCGTGGAGTTCTTGTACTTCGCATGTGGCTGCTCCGGACAGACGAGCACCACGTCGACGTTCACGGCCTTGAGCCGCTCTTCCAGTTTGAGACCCATGATCTCCGAGTGCGTCGGATCTTTGGGCGAGGAGCCGACGACGGGTTTTTCGCCGCCGTAAAACAACGCAACCGGCGGATCGTCTTGGGAAACGTGCTCGATCGGCGAATACTCCTTGATCTACTCCGCTGCAATCAACGCGGCCAGCTTCGCCCGGCCGGCCATGTAGGCCTCGGGACTCTGGCTCCAGTCGTCGAAGGAACGGGCGAGGCTGTCGACGATCTCATCCACCTGGGCCTTGTGGCCTTGCCCGGCGGCAAGGGTCATGTACTCGTAGTCTTCCAGGGCCTCCCGGATCAGCTTGAGCCGGATCGAGGGAACTGGCCCTTCGAGGCCGATGTTCTTGCCGGGGTAGAGGAGCATCCCCTCGCCCCAATACTGATCGCGGAAGTGCGGCCTGGTCCACGGATCCTGGTCCTTGTCCCAGTAGATGCTCGACCAGTAGAGGAAGCCTTTGGCCCCAAAATGCCAGTTGACCCAGAAGGGAGCGCGAAAATGCACGGGGGCGAAGTCGATTTGCCAGAAGGGCGCGGTGCCTTTCCCCTGGCAGAGCGCCGTGTAGGTCCAGATCTCCTCGCCCAGTTCCTGACGCTGGCGCGCTGTGGGCTCGTCGTACAGGCACCAGAGCGGGCACCAGATGTCCACTGCCCCGTAGAGTGTGCCCCACTCCGCGTTGGAAGTGACAGTCTGTTCGGTGCACATGCGCTTGATGCCCGACTCGCGGATCATCTCGCCTTGCCGACGGACGGTCTCATACTGCTCAGCGTCGTTCGGCTCGTCTTCCATATAGATGTAGGCCAGATCGAGCCAGCCCTTGCTCCGCAGGTAGGCGCCCATGTCATGCAGATACGCCCGGCATTTCTCCGGTTCGCCGCGGTAGGCGAAGGGCACGCACAGCGAGTTCACGTGCCGCTCTTCCACCATCACGCGGAGCCGCTCGCCGCTGGCGCTGTCGTCGATGCCCCCTTCCGGCGTCCATTTGGGCCAGATGTTCCCCAGCGATGAAGGAATCGCCCGGTGGGCCAGGAGGGTATCGATGTACTGGTCCTCAACGGCGGCAAACTCCTCGGAGCCGGCGTCCATCCCAAGATGCCGGGCCAGCCCGCTCCCCAAGCTCCCGAAGTTACTCCGTATGGCGATCGTGTCGGGCAGAGTGAAAGGCTGCACTCGCACCCTCACCGGAACCGAACTGAGCTTCGCACCGCTGGCCGTCACGTGGATCGTCCCCGAATACTCCCCGGGCGCCGTATCGCGGGGGATGTACACATCCACCCAGATGCCTTGGTTCATTCCTGGTTCGACGCCCAGCGGCACCGGCGGAGACTCGACCGCGACCCTCGCGCCGGCGATCGGAACCAGCGCGTCCGGGTACCAGCCGGTCGGGGCCTTGGAACGCGGACTCGGCTTGAAGACATCGATGGAGTGTTCCCGAAACAAGGCCACGTTTCCGGCCTCGATCTGGCCCGCCGGCCCGGTCAACGGGCTGGCTTCCACACGCACATCGGCCAGTGCCTTCGCACCGGCGCGAATGATAACCCGCAGCGACTCGTACTCGTTGCGTGCGGCAACGATCTCGGCCGACCTCGCCTCGCCCGGTTCGGTACTCCGCAACACGTGCTCCCAGGGCGTGGCCACCCAGACCACGGGCTCCTGGCTCCACGCCGGACTGAGCCCCGTCAAACCGACCAGCAGGAACAAGATCATTCTGCGCATGGACATCGTCCTTTCATCGGTAAGATCGCCTGGCAATAGAGCGCACTTGGAGTCCTCACTCCAGCGCCGGCCCCGCAATCCGTTCCCCTCGCTGCTGCTTCGCTTGACCCTCCGGATCAAACGTCCCATAAAACAGGGCGTTCGTGTCCATCCACGTGATCAGCCGCTCATACTCTTCGGCGGACAGCTTCACGTTCTCGTGCCCCTCCAGCAACAGCG
>CAYSCH010000102.1:7035-20053 GCA_964429355.1 uncultured Planctomycetaceae bacterium
TCAGGCTGCTCGCCCGGGCGCCAAACTGGTTCGGATGTGTCAGGGGCTCGTGGTTGTCCTGGGGCGTGCCTTGCCACTGGGAAAAAGGAACCAGCCGGGCCAGCGCGTTGTACGACCGGGTAAATTCCCCCTCCGGTGTGCCCGTCAGATCGATCTTGCCCTCGGTCTTCTCGCCGCCATGGCACGACACGCAGTGCTTGTCCAGAACCGGCTGAACCAGGATCGGGTAGCTGAAAGGTTTCGAGCCGTCCGGAGCCGGATGGATCGACGACGGCTCCCGCATCGCCGCCAGGCCCGCGCCGGCGGCGGCCGGGGCGGTCGTGCGGTGCTCGTGACAGCCCACGCAGCTCGTCTGCTCACCCGGTTGCAGATAGGTCAGACTGCGCATCGTCTGGATTGCCATCCCCTTCTCATCCAAGGCCTGAAACGCCAGCGGCAGTCCCGCCGGCGCGCGGAAGTAGGCCGAACCGTCCGCCTCCACCGGCACCGTCCCCAGTACCTGCTTGCCCGGCGAGGCGTTCGCCAGGCCGACTCGCGGCGTGTTGGCATGAGGAGTCGTCTTGGGCAGTACCTGGATGATGCGAAGTGCCTTGACAAGGTCGGGTGATTCGGACAGCAATGGCCAGCTTGCGTAGACATTCTGCAACTGGAACGTGCCCTCGCCCGACAAACCATCGGCCAGCATCGACGGCAAGGCCGGCGCCGACTGACGCGGCCGCAAGGGCATCGGCCAGAGACTGCCGATGCTCACGTCCCGGTAGAGAAGCTCCTTGTTACCGAACCGGTCGACCAGATAGATCCCGAACATGTTGGGCCGGTTGGCAAACGGCTCCCCGATCAACGGATCGAAGCTGTAGGTGGCCAGGAAGAAATCCTCCGAGAGCGGATAGGGCGTGCGATAGCAGTGGTTCGGCCAGCGGCGTTCCTCCACCGGTACCTCGGGCGGTACCGGCACGCCGCTCGGGTTGTACCACCGTTCCACCCGGCTTTCGCTCTCCGGGAACAGCACGTCGGGCGTAAGCCGCGTGATCGGTTCCAGCCCGTCGATCCCCCGGGTGACGTCCAGCAGAATGATCGAGCCGGCGGTCATCGCATGGTGGGCCGCGGCGGTCGCCATCACGCGATTGGAGCCCGGGATCGCCCGCGCTTCCCACACACCAACCGGGTTGAGCGTGTTGTTGCCAAAGAAGGCTCGCACGTCGCTCCCGTCGGGGCGTACGGACCACAGTTGTTGGTAGTGGACGGCATGGCGATCCACATAGTCCCAGCGGGTGTAGATGATCCGGCCATCGTTGAGCACCGCCGGGTCCCACTCGTGGGTCTCGTGGAAGGAGATCACGCGAACGTTGGAGCCGTCCCCGTCGGCCGTCGCCATCGTGTAGACATGGCAGGGACCGCGGCCGCACCGGTGGAAACCGCCGCGCCGGGTGGAAATGAACAGGATCTTCCCATTGGGAAGATAGCGCGGGGAAAAGTCGTCGACCTCCCCCTCCGTCAGTTGCCGCAGATCGGATCCGTCGGCCGACATCTCGTAGAGATGATAGAACTGCCCCATGTTCGAGAGCCACTCGGTGGCCTTGGGGTCGGTTTCACAATAGGCAAACAGGATCCGGCTTCCGTCCCAGGACACGTCCAGATGCATCGGGCTCCCCATGGCTAGGCCCTGGTCGAGCCTCCGAACCTGCATCGACGCGCCCGGCTTGTCGAGCACAAAGATGCCGCCCCCCGGCCGCGCTCGGTGCCCCGCATATTGGGTCAACTGATGGCTGAACCCGCTCGGTACCTGTTTGACAAACGCCACCGGTCCGATGTCGGCCAGCGGATTGGCCAGCGCAATCTGGCGACGAAGGCGGTGAGCCTGGAGCCAGAGCTCTTCCCAACCGGCGTCGGTGGCGGCCGCATCTGCCGACAGCCTGTCGAACTCCGTCCGCAGGGTCTGCCACTGGGCGGCAAGCCTGGGGAGTTCAGACGACCTGAGCACCTCGACCGTTTCCGTCCCTCCCAGTCGCCTCGCTGGAGAGGGAATCGCCTCAATCAAGCGGTCCCCGCGGTCGAGCGTCGCTCGAGTCGCCTGCTGCCAGGTCCGGCTCTCCCGTTCGGTGCCGATGCCGTCCTGCATCCGCCAGTCCCACTCGATCAGTTCCTCCTCAATCGACGCCCGCATGTTGGGCAACACACGGGGCGGCATCGTTTCAACAACCGGTGGGCAGACCAGGGGCAGGGGAAACTGCTCACCCTTCAGGACATAGCGGAGGTTGCTCCAGCGAACGGCGGTTTCTGCGGTGGCGCCGCGAGTAACCAGCACGATTTCGCCGTTTCCCTCGATACTTGCCGGTTCGGTTGTGAGCGTAACCTTCTCGCCGGACTTGATGGCCTGAACGGTCTGCTTTCCGGCCAGCGCCAGCTCAATCTCCGCCGATCCGGACCGCGGCACACACACGTCGGCCATAATCCCCACAGGCTCCGAAAGACTCGTGACCGGGATCGCCCAGCGAACGTCTTCCCCCTGATCCACGCAGACGGTCCACGACCGGCCGCTTTCCATCACGGCCACCTGAGGCCCCGTTTCGCCGGCAATCAACGAAAAACCACCGGCTGCCGCACTCCGCGGCGGAGCAGGCTCCTGGCCGAAAAAGATCGCACTCTGGCCAATCCGCGGAACGCGAGGATCGCGATCGAGCCGTGCCTCGACCCAGTTGGCCATGTCGCAGCCGATGCCGTCGCCGGCGTCAGTCGCCACCAGCCGCAGCTCACGGGCGCCGACCAGCGGGATGTCGATCGGCCGTGCCGGATCGCTGTCCGACATTGGCCCCGCTTCGAACTTCACCTGGCCGTCGACAGCGACGCGAAACACGACGCTTCCCTTCCCGCCCCCTTGCCACTGGACACCGACCAGGGCCCGGAAACGGGTATACTGGCCTCGGAGCGGCACGACGATCTCGCCGCTGGCATGATGCCCCAGGCCCCGCTCGTACTTCTGCTCACCGATCTGCAGCGGTGCCCCGGTTCCGCCGGTCGCGGCCGTGGCCACATCGAAGCCGAAGTCACCCCAGCCCTGCTGAATCTGCAGCACAATGCCGCTGTTGCGATCGCTGAGGTAGTCCGCCTCCTGAGCGGCCAGCGGAATCGTCCAACAGCCCATCCAGACAAGACAAGCGAACGTCCAGTAGCCACGTTGAGCTGGCATGATCATTCCTTTCCCGATTGACAGCAGTCCGCTCCAAACTTCGCGCCCGGTTGCGGGGGGAACAACAATTCCAAACCCAGTATCGCACCCCCCAAAGCGGGATGCAAGCGGACAGCAACCCACAAGACACACCCGACCCACCCGCCCTGGTATGCGTGCAGCCCACCTCTCCGCGTGGTAGAATCGGCACCCTTCTATCTTCAGTCAAAGGAAAGAAACCATGGAGCCGTCAAAACCGCGTTCGACGCGAAGAAGTTTCTTGCAGACGGCAACCGCCGGAGCCAGTCTGGGAGTATTTCAAAGGAGAAGGACCATGAATCCGTCCTTGTTCATTCGCATTCTCACGACCGCAGCCCTCTTCGGGACTTTGATCTCCGCCAACGCCTTTGCCGCGGAGCCCGAGCCGACAAGCGGCGATCTCCAGCAGTCTTTTGCCAGCCCCACCGATGCCAACAAGCCCTGGGCCTACTGGTGGTGGATTAACGGAAATGTCGACAAGCCGACGATCACTCACGACTTGGAGCAAATGAAAGAGAAGGGATTTGCCGGACTACTCCTGTTCGACGCTCGCGGCTACCACGACGATCACTGCCCTCCGCCTCCGCCGCGGATGGAATTCATGAGCCCTGAGTGGCGCGAGTTGATTCGCTTTGCCATCTCCGAGGCCAGCCGGGTGGGACTCGAGATGAGCATCAACCTGAGCAGTTGTGCCGGGGCGCTCAAGGGCCCGTGGCTGGTGGAGGCCGATGCGCCGAAGCACCTGATCTGGACCTCGGCCAACGTGACCGGCCCCAAGGAACTGAAACTCGAACTGGCACCGTCCGGTGAAGCCTATTCTCACGAGATCGGCCTGTTCGCCTTGAAATCGGCCGGTCCGGCCGCGGAGCTGAACGCCGACCAGCTCTCTCGCAACTGGCAGGAGGTGCAGCCCAAGCTCGATACCGGTTCCCTCGCAGCCGAAGTGGTCGACATCTCGAAACACCTTGACGGCCAAGGCCGGCTCACTTGGACGGTTCCTGAAGGAAACTGGACCCTCATCCGCTTTGCCTACACGGCCATGGCAGGCCATGAATACGATGTCGACGTGCTTGATCCCAAGGCGGTCGCAGGCCATTTCGATCGCATGGGAAAGACTCTCCTGGAAGATGCCGGCCCTGCGGCAGGCAAGACCCTGACCCATTTCTACAGCGTGAGCTGGGAAGGCGCTGCCCCCACCTGGACCGGCGGATTTGAGCAACAGTTCCAGAACTACCGCGGCTACAGTCCCCGACCCTACCTGCCCGTGCTCGCAGGCAAGATGGTCAAGAACCAGGAGGTTTCCGAGCGTTTCCTTCGCGACTACTACAAGACACTCGGCGACATGTTCCGCGACAATTTTTACGGCCAGTTGCAGGCCTCGTGCCACGAGCGGGGTCTCAAGTGGCATTCCGAATCGGGCGGTCCCTGGAGCCGCAATCTGGCGGCCTTCCAACATGCCGACCAGTTGGCCTTCCTCGCCCGCAACGACATGCCCCAGGGCGAATTCTGGCACATGGGACGGCCGATGAACCGGCCGCCGGCCATGGCCGCCCATGTCTACGGCAAACAGCTTGCCGCCATCGAGGCGTTTACCCACATGCGAGCCCACTGGTCGACCTGTCCGGCGGCGCTCAAACCCGATGCCGACGCAGCCTTCGTCGATGGTGCAAACCACTTCATCTGGCACACCTTCAGTTGTTCGCCCCCCGAGTTCGGCAAACCGGGAATCGAGTACTTTGCCGGCACCCACGTGAATCCCAACGTTACCTGGTTCCAGCAGGTCGGCGGCCTGCTGGCCTATCTCGCTCGTTGCCAGACCATGCTGCGGCAAGGCCTGTTCGTGGCCGACGTCTGCTGCTACACGGGCGACAAGACCTACATGCACTGGGGCCGCGGCGAAAAATGGACGGAGAACGCCTCGCTTGTCCTCGGCAGAGGATATACCTACGACCTGGTCAGCGATGAGGTCCTGCTCGACCGCATGTCCGTCAAGGACGGCAAGCTCGTCCTGCCCGACGGGATGTCGTATCGCGTCCTGGCCGTCGACCTCGTCGATGAAACAGTTCCTCCCGAGACTCTCGCCAGGATCGCCGAACTGGCCAAGGCGGGGGCCACCGTCGTGCTCGGTACCCGCCGGCCGACCCACGCCCCAGGGCTGCATGAATACCCCGAGTGCGACAACAAGGTGCGCTCGCTCGCCGAGGAGCTCTGGGGCCAGGAAGGATCGCGATCGCTCGGGCAAGGGAAGGTTATCAGCGGCAAGGCGATCGACGAGGTGGTCCGGGAGGAAGGCATCCTTCCCGATTTCGAAGGGCCCTTCGAATCGATCCACCGGCGACTGGGCGACACGGAAATCTACTTCGTCTCCGGTACCGGTATGGGCGATGCCGTTTTTCGCGTCCATGGCAAGCAGCCCGAACTCTGGTGCCCCCGGACCGGCACCGTCCGCGACGCGCTCTGCTATCGTCCCACCGACGACGGCCGAACGATCGTTCCCTTGTCGCTACCCGCGGATGGATCGGTGTTCGTCGTCTTCCGCAGACCGGCGGAAGCCAAACGGCTCACAGCACTGCCCGAATCCGCAGTCGAGATCCTCGGCCGCAGCCAAAGCGGTGTGAAGCTGCGAGTCTGGGACGAGGAGAAGCACGTTCTGGCCCTCGCCGACGCCCAAGAAATCGTCGTCGAGCCGGCCGGCCGGCCCGCGCCGCAAGAAGTGACGGGAGCCTGGGAAGTGGAGTTCTCGCCCGAATGGGGCGGACCGAAATCGATCACCTTCGATCGGCTCATCCCCTGGAACGAACATACCGACGAGGGCATCAAGTACTACTCCGGCACCGCCACCTACCGCAAGACCTTGAACCTGACCAGACAGCAGATCGGCGGCCCCGTGCGGCTCCAGTTGGGCAAGGTGGGCCACGTGGCCGAGATTCGCCTCAACGGCAAGCCTCTGGGGATCGTCTGGTGTGAACCCTGGTCGATCGACCTCTCCGGCGCCGCTCGCGAAGGCGAGAACCAGCTCGAGATCGACGTGGCCAACCTCTGGATGAACCGCCTCATCGGCGATTCCGCCCTCCCGCCCGAAAAGAGAATGACGAAGGCCAACATCCGCTTCTTCAAGGAGACGGACAAGTATCGCCCCTTTGAGGGTTATTCACCTAAAGACGCCCTGGCCCCCTCCGGCCTCATCGGCCCCATGCGTCTCGAGTTTGGCAAAGACGTCGACGTGAAGCTGTAAGGTGGGAATCCAGCCTCCAGCCTGCGTTTCCTATCGCTCCTCGATGCCGTAGGCATGATACGCCGCCGCCATAGCCGTAGTTCTGAACGCTGAAGGCCTTCGACAATCCCGGCCCGATGATCACCAGCCGTGGCTGGACTCCCTTTGCCTCGTCTGCCGCAGCATCGTTTCCGTCCACCTCAGGCCGTTCTCTTTCCGTTCTGCAAACTCATCTGACGGGCAATGAGCATGGCCATTTCCAGGGCCTGCTCATAGTTCAGCCGCGGATCGACGTCGCTGTGGTAGGCCCGGCTCAGGTCGGCCTCGGCCAGGCCGCGAGCACCGCCGATACACTCGGTCACGTTCTCGCCGGTCAGTTCGAAATGCACGCCCCCCAGACGCGAGCCCATGCGGTGATGCACGGCAAAGGCCTGCGTCAATTCGCCGAGGATCTCGTCGAAGCTGCGGGTCTTCACCCCGCCCGCAGTGGTGATCGTGTTTCCGTGCATCGGGTCGCAGCACCAGACCACTTCGGCCCCCGCCCGCTGGACCGCCTCCACCAGCGGCGGCAGGTGTTTCTCCACCCGGCCGGCCCCAAATCGGTGAATAATGGTCAGCCGTCCCGGCTCGTTGTCCGGACTCAAGATACGGGCCAGTTCGACCAGCTCCTCCGGCGTACACGAAGGACCGACCTTGACGCCCACCGGATTGGCGATGCCGCGGAACAGCTCCACATGGGCACCACCCGGATCCCGCGTGCGATCGCCGATCCAGGGGAAATGGGTGCTCAGGGCGTACCAGCCGGTCCGGCGGGGCACCTGGCGGGTCTGAGCCTGCTCGTAGTCCAGATGCAGGCCTTCGTGGCTCGTGAAGAACTCGACCCGATCAAACTCGCCGATCCGGTGCCCGATCATGGTTTCCATGAATGTCACCGACTCGCCGAGAGCCCGCATGAGCTCGCGATAGTCGCTCGACTGGCACGAGTGATTGACAAAGTCCAGGTTCCAGAGCTCCGGGTGGCGCAAGTCGGCGAATCCGCCGTCGATCAGGCCGCGGATGAAGTTGAGTGTCAGGGCCGCCCGCTCGTAGCCGCGGAGCAGGAACTGGGGGTTCGGAGTGCGGGCCTCCGGAGTAAATTCGCGGCAGTTGATCAGGTTGCCGCGAAAGCTGGGCAATGTCACTCCGTCGCGGGTCTCCATGTCGGCCGAGCGGGGCTTGGCGTACTGCCCGGCGAAACGCCCGACGCGAATCACACGCCGATGGCTGCCGTAGGTGAGCACGAAGCTCATTTTCAGCAGGATCTTCAGCTTGCTGGCGATCAGATCGCTGCGGCAGTTGGAAAAACTCTCGCAGCAGTCACCGCCCTGGAGCAGGAACCGCTCCCCCCGCGCCGCTTCCCCCAGTTGCCGCTTGAGATTCTCCACTTCCCAGCTCGTGACCAGGGGCGGAAGCTGAGAGAGGTCTTTGAGCACGGCTTCCAGAGCATCCTGATCCGGGTAGGTAACACTCTGGCGGATTGGCTTCTGTTTCCAGGAAACGGGGGACCAGGAGGGTGACATCGGCCTTGGCAGCGGAAGGAGTGGATTTTTCCGGGGGCGTGGCAAGCCGGACGCGACTCGCTCGACGGGTGGGTCTATCTTGAGCATAGACAGCGCCCCTTGAGCCGTCAACGAAGCGGAGCCTGCCGTGTGCCGTGCAGGTGGCCGAGCCGACATTGCAGACGGCCGAGCCCCGACGATACAATACGCCTCTTGGCATCATGTTACGAAGGAGCAAATTGTGAAGATCCACCAGATTTCCTTGTTTCTGGAGAACAAGCCGGGCCATCTCCGCAGCGTCATCCAGATCCTGGCCGACGCGGGAATCAACATCGTCACCCTCTCGCTGGCCGACACCCAGCAGTTCGGCATCCTCCGCCTGATCGTGGAGGACTGGCAGAAGGCCAGGTCGGTGCTGGCAGAAACCGGCTGTACGGTGAACGTCACCGAGGTTGTGGCGACCGAGGTGGAGGACCGGCCCGGCGGACTGGCCGCCATTCTCAAGATCCTGGAAGAAGGGGGCGTCAACGTCGAGTACATGTACGCCTTCACCTTCGGCAAAGGCGATCAGGCGGTGATGGTCTTCCGCTTCGACCAGCCCGACAGGGCGCTTCAGGTCTTGCAGGAAGCGGGTGTGAGCGTTCTGGGAAGCGTCGAGCTCTTTCGCCGCGCCTCGTGACGGTTCTGCTCAGAAGTTGTACTGGGCCTGGAAATCGAAGCGCACGAGGTCGCCCGGCCGCTTGTCGATCCAGAGGGTTTTCCAGGAACTCACATCCACGCCGACCATGAACTTCTCGGTCACGTCGTAGAGCAGGTTGGCGAAGTAGAAGTGGTTGTACGTCCGCCCCGACGACAGGTCCTGATCGAAGGGATCGTCGATGGAATAGCCCGCGTAGCTGCGCAGGCGGGGCGTCCATTTGTAGCCGAAATCGAACCATCCGCCCGTGCTGCGGATCGATCGCCGTGTCTGCTTGTCGACCCCTTGCAGGATGCCGCCCATGTAGGCCGACAGGTTCTCCCCGACGAAGTACTCGGTCCGAAAACTAAGCCGTTCCGTAATCGGCAGGCTGAAATCCACGTTGAACGACCAGGTCCGCCGCGTCAGATCGTCGACCGGATCCGGGTTGGGTGCCAGGAAGTCGTAGACTACCTCGCCGATATGGGCCGAGACACCGATTTCGGCGGGTTTGGCGCCCTCGGTCAGCCCCTCGGCAAACTGCCACGCCGCACGGCCTTCGATCACCGGCCAGCCGGCCACGTCGGGATCGACCGTTGCGTCGCTGGTGAAGTCCTGAAGAATATCCATATTCAGCGAGCCCTGGAGAGACAGCTTCCTCCCGCCGGGCGTGTCGAAATAACGGTCCGCCCGGACTTGCGCCCGTCGATAACCCAGATTGCCCACTGCCGAACCGGGCACGTAGTTCAGGTTTCCCGGATAGAGAGGCGAGATCACTTCCCACTCCTGTCCGGCCAGGAGATAGAAGCTCTCGTCCTTCATGTCGATGAAGCCGCGGCGGAAGAGGATGCCGGGCTTGTTGTGCGTGACGTACTGGCCCTGGAAATCGATCTCCACGCAGGCCCCCAGATCGGCCGTGGGGCAGCAGTTCGGGCTCGGGCCCCCGACCTTCAATCCCAACCGGGTCGTTTTGGCATCGACGTAGAACGCGTCTTCCCCCTGCACGTCGGCCGACTGGGCCCAGAGGATGATGTCGCCCGGGTAGCTGCGCTCGGTTTCATAAACGGTGCTGACGACGATGCGGCCATAGGGAGTGATCGTGAAATCCCCTTTCCTCCACGTCAGCTTGCTCATCTCCGCTCGCATCTGGTCGAGCGAAACGCCGGAAGGAGCAGCATCACCAGTTGGGGAAGCAGCCGATTTGTCGACCTCGGGCAGGGGAATGGGACGTTCTTTCAGCCCTTCAAGCTCCCTTTGCAGGGCTTCCGTCTGAGCCTCCAGTGATTGAACCCGCGCCTGGAGCGCGGCAGTACCGTCGGCCGTCTGGGCCGAAACGCCCGCGAGCGAGTACTGCAGCGTTGCCAACCAGACCAGCAAAACCCGGCCGAACCGCAGCCTTGGGCACGAGCAACCGCAGCAGAAAGGCAATCGCAAGGGACAATCTCCAAGGAGTGCGCGCAGGGAGGCAGCTCAATCGCCCCGCTCAATCTATATCGTCGTTGCGATCGTTCGACTTGACAGCCTCGGCACAGCCCCCACAATCGGTGCAAGCCTGACCCCGAGAACGAGTGAGGACGAAGTTGCGTTGCCGGGGTGCGGATATTAGAATCGCCAGATTGTCGATTCCGCAGTAGCCATGCGTAGAGCGAGGGTTCTCATGAGTGACTCGGCAGCAAGCCGAAAGGGCAACGCCGTTCGATTTCATCCGGCGAGCAGTCCCGATTACGTGCCGCTGGAGCAGTTGCGCGAACTGCAGTCGCGGCGGCTGAAGGAAGTGGTGACCCGAGCCTACGAGAACGTGCCCTTCTACCGGCGAAAGATGGGCGAGCTCCACGTCACCCCTGACGATATCCGCTCGGTCGACGACGTGGTCAGGCTTCCCTTCACGATCAAGACCGACCTGCGCGACGAGTATCCTTTTGGACTGTTCGCCACGCCCATGGCACGCGTTGTGCGGCTCCATGCGTCGAGCGGCACGACAGGCAAGCCGATCGTGGCCGCCTACACGCAACACGACCTGGACGTGTGGCAGGAGGTCATGGTTCGCACCCTGGCTGCGGCCGGCCTGCACGAAGGCGACATCATCCAAAACTCCTACGGCTACGGCCTGTTCACCGGGGGCCTCGGCGCCCACTACGGGGCCGAAGGGCTGGGCGCAACGGTCATTCCGACCTCGGGCGGCAACACCGACCGGCAGATCATGGTGCTCAAGGACTTCGGCGTGACCGCGATCTGCTGCACACCGAGCTATTTCCTCCACATTCTCGATCGGGCCGAAGAACTCGGCATCGATCTGCGCGAGTTGCCTTTGCGGGCCGGCGTCTTCGGGGCCGAGCCCTGGACCGAGGCGATGCGCGCCCGCATCGAGGAGGCCGCGGGAATCAAGGCCTACGATATCTACGGCCTGACGGAAATCATCGGACCCGGCGTGGGTTGTGAGTGTTTTGGACAGAATGGGCTGCACATTTTCGAAGACCATTTCTATCCGGAGATCATCGATCCGGAGACGTGCCAGCCGGTTCCTGAAGGAGCGGAGGGCGAACTGGTCCTCACCACGCTGAGCAAGGAAGCCATGCCCATGCTTCGCTACCGGACCCGCGATATCACCCAGTTTCTTCCGGGGCCGAGCCCCAGCGGGCGAACAATCCGGCGGATCCGGCGGATTTCACATCGCAGCGACGACATGTTCATCATTCGCGGCGTGAACGTGTTTCCCAGCCAGATCGAGGAAGCCCTGCTCCGCGTGGAAGGAACACTTCCCCACTACCAGATCCTGTTGAAGCGGCACAAGGGGCTCGACCAGGTCGACGTCCAGGTGGAGGTCACGCCGGAGGTGTTCAGCGATCGCGTCAGCGCCCTGGAAGACCTGCAGAAGAAGCTGGCCAAGGCCATCGAGCAGACCATCAACATCCGCGTCGGCGTAAGCCTGGTGGAATCCCATTCGATCACCCGCAGCGAGGGAAAAGCCAAACGGGTCATCGATCAGCGGGAGATGTGACGTGCCGGAGGATTTCGACAACGAGCCGTACCTGGCAATGAAGACGGTGATGATGCCGAGCGACACGAACCCGCACGGCACCATTTTCGCCGGCGTCATTCTGAGCCGTATGGCAATGGCCGGGATCATCGGTGCGAGGTACGCGGTGTGCCAGTCCGGGTGGCCCAATCCGCTGCTGGTGGCGCGCGGCATGCGACAGGTCGAGTTCTATCGCGCCTCGCAGGTCGGCGACGTCGTAAGTTACTGGACCGCCGTGCTGAAGATCGGCACAACGTCGATCACGGTCAAGATCCGGGCCGAAACCGAGCGCCAGGGCCAGTCGATCCTTCTGGCTGAGGCGGAGGCCACTTACGTGGCCGTGGAGGGAGAGGAAGAACCTCGCCGGCCCGTGCCCATCCGGGGGAAGTGAAAAGCCGGGTGTCTCAGTCCTCCGGGTCGGACTGGGCAACTATTCCAGCAGGCTTCCGCCGAGCACGTAGCCGGTGCCCTGGAACAGGGCGACGAGCTGACCTCGTTCGTCGCGAATCGAAACCTCGCAGGTGGAGAGCTTTCGCGAGCGGGCCACTTCCTTTGCCAGTGCGGTGAGCGTGCCCGTCCGCACCGCCTTCAAGCACTGGATGCTCATGTTGATACCGGTCACCTTTTCGCCCCAACTGTTGCAGGCGGCGGCAAAGGCGAAGTCGGCCAGCGTGAACAGGGCGCCTCCCTGCACCGTCTGAATACCGTTGAAGTGCCTCGGCTCCACGACCAGGCGGGCCGTGGCCGTGCCTGGCCCCACCTCGATCAATTCCATTCCGTTCCCGGTCGCAAAGCGATCGTTCACGAAGAACTGACGGATTCGCTCCAATTGCTCAGTGGACGGTATGTCGTTATCCATCGCGGCTCTCCTCGGTCTGAAGACGCCCGTGGCAGCGGCTCTATATTTTGCCGCACTTGCGCCCGGCGGCAAAGGCCTTCAGGTTCACTTCCAGGTGTTGCGGTTTGATGCTTCTGCGGATCGCTTCCTGCCAGGCTTCGTCGGGGAGGTCCAGGGCGTGGGCCATGGCGCCGAGAACAACCAGGTTCGCCGCACGGTGGTTGCCCAACTCGGCAGCCTTCCCCACGGCATCCACGTAGACCAGCCGCGGGAAAGCCGCTTGCAGGCGTTCCTTCACATCGGTCGGATAGATGGCCTGGCCGGAGGAGACAGTGACCGGCACGATCGCCTGGCTGGAAACCACGGCCAGCCCGTCGAGAGCAAGGAATGGATGCTGCCGCAGGGCTTCCACCTGCTCCAGCGCTCCGAGCACTCGTGCAGTCCCCCGAGCCACCAGGGGACTGAACACCTGACGGCCGAAACGGACCTGGGCGATCACCGAACCGCCGCGCTGGGCCATGCCGTGGACCT
>CAYSCH010000102.1:20063-24868 GCA_964429355.1 uncultured Planctomycetaceae bacterium
CTGCCAGAGCAGCGCGGGCGAGAATCTCGCTGGCCAGCAGTATTCCCTGACCTCCAACCCCGGCGAGAACCACGCTCACGGTCGCCTGACCGGTGCTGGCCTGCTCCGCGGAAGTGACGATTGACTGGGCACTCATCATGTAGCCTCTCCTTCGAACTCGATCGCACCGACCGGACAGATCTGGTTGCACAGCCCGCAGCCGGCACAGAGCATCGGATTGACCTGCGGCACGGCGCCGCCCCCTTCCAGGGCCGGACAGCCCAGCTTCAGGCACACCCCGCACTCACGGCATACATCCTCGTTCAGATGCCGCGGACTGCCGAGCCGCTGGCGGACCTCGAGGACACACGCGCCGCGAGAAACAACGAGCCAGGGTTCATCGGAGAAGATCGCCGCCTTGAGCACGGCCGTCGTTCTCTTCACGTCGTAGGGATCGACGGTCACCACGTTCTTGATCCCGCAGGCCCGGCCGATGTCTTCAATCGAGACGGAAAGAGTCTCCTGTCCCATCAGGGTGCGCCCCGTGCCCGGATGCGGCTGGTGCCCGGTCATGGCCGTGGTGCGGTTGTCGACAACAATGATCGTTGAAGCCCCGCGGTTGTAGGCAATATCGAGCAGGCCGGTGATGCCGGAGTGGAAAAAGGTGGAATCCCCCAGAATTCCGACCACGCGGCGCGGCTCGCCGGCCTTGTCCATACCGTGGGCCATCGACACGCCGGCCCCCATGCACACAAGCGTGTCCATGCGGTTCAAAGGGGGCAGTACGCCCAGGCTGTAGCAGCCGATGTCGCCGGTCACAATCACATCGAACTTGCCGAGAGCATGATAGATGCCGCGGTGAGGGCAACCCGAGCAGAGCACAGGCGGCCGGCCCGGCAGATCGTCGGTCTGGACCGCACGGACCGCCGGCCCCGATACGGGCGGACAATCACCCGATAGTTTCGCACGCACCCCTTGCAGCACGTCGGGCGACAGCTCACCGATTCGCGGCACCACGTCTTTACCCCGGCAGGAGATTCCCAGGGCCCGAACGTGCTCCTCCACAAGATCGTCGAGTTCCTCCACGATCAGCAACTCCTCCACGCCTGCGGCAAACGTGCGGATCAGTCCGTCCGGAAACGGGTAGGACCAGCCCAGTTTCAGTACCGAGGCGTCGGGAAACACATCTCGCACGTATTGATAGGGAATACCCTCCGTCAAGATTCCCAGCTTGCGGTCGCGCCACTCGATCCGGTTGACCGGCGAGGTGTTGGCCCCTTCGGTCAGCCTTGCCAGCCGCTCCTCCGCCCGAACCCGCATCGGCCTGGCCCAGAGCGGAATGGCCACGAAACGGGATGGTTCTTTTTCGAATCCGATCGTCTTCTCGGAGGGTTTCCGGTCGCACAATTCCACCAGGCTGCGGGAATGACTGACTCGCGTGACGCTGCGGAGGATCACGGGAGTGCGGTACTGCTCGGAGATTTCCAGCCCCAGGGCCATGAACTCTTTGGCCTCCTGAGAATCGGACGGTTCCAACAGCGGAATGCGGGCGAAACGGGCGTAATGCCGGGTGTCCTGCTCGTTCTGCGAGGAGTGCATGCCGGGGTCGTCGGCCACGACGATCACCAGCCCCCCGACCGTGCCGGTTCCGGCAAGGGTCATCAGCGGATCGGCCGCCACGTTGAGGCCCACGTGCTTCATCGTGGCGATGGCCCTCGCTCCGCTCAGCGCAGCACCGGCCGCCACTTCCAGGGCCACCTTCTCGTTAGGCGACCATTCGCAGTAGATCTCGGCAAAACGAACGGCCACCTCGAGGATCTCGGTCGACGGGGTGCCCGGATAGCCGGTAGCCACCGTCACGCCGGCCTCGTAGGCACCGCGTGCAATGGCTTCGTTACCGGAAAGGAGTTCTTTCATAAGAACCGACTCGTGTGGGGGAGAAAGAGACACCCGCGATCGATCTGCTGACCGCGTGCGTACAAGGGAAGGTAAGCCAGTCAGTATAACCTCTTGCGGGAAATAAGGCGAACCGGGCGTCTCAGCAGAACGCGCCGGCAAAACGAGCGCGACCCTTGCCCGTCTCTTCCCACCGGCGTCTCACGAACCAAGATAGGCATGCCAGTGGGCCCGGCGTTTCTCAAGTGGCGACCAATGAACCGGGCCGGATCGAGACCTCTCCCACCGCCCGGTATTCAACCAACAAGAGGCCGCGGCAGCCCGGCTTCGGTGACTGCTGGACTGCTCCGATTGTAGCGATTGTGACGGCAATTGCCGTAACTGGTTGCGATCAAATTCATTGGGCGAAATGCCCGGGCGTAAGTGTCGGCACCCCCTCGAAAAATCTCCAAAGAATTTTCAAATTTCTAACTGCTTGCGGCGTCTGAAGTAACGGCGCCGGTCGAGGTGAATGTTAAACCTTGCGGTTTGCCGATTCGTAGTTTTTTTTGCAGACTCATGGAGAGAGACATATCCTCTCTTCAGAGCGCGCTCTGCGCGCGCTGCTGGCAATCCCGTCGAAGAGTCCGTTTCTGACAAGGTGACCCAACGATGAGTCGATACACCTTCCCGCTTCTGGCGATCCTCCTTGCCGGCTCGACTCTGCCGGTCCAGGCCCAGATGGTCTGTTGCGACACGCCAACCTACAAAATCGTTTACCAGACGGTTTACGACGAGAAGCAGGTGACGGCCTACCGCATCGAATACGACACCGTCTACGACGAACAGAAGGTCACGACCTATCGGCCGGTCTGGGAAACCACGATGCGGGAGAACCGCTACACCGTGTCGAAGGCGATTCCCGAGACATCCATGCGGGAGGAGTTCCGCACCGTGCAGAAACCGGTCTGGGAAACGGTGATGCACGACGCCAGCTACACGCAGACCCGATGGGTCGAAGAGACGGCCGAGCGCGAGGAGCGTGTGATCGTCAACAAACCGGTCTGGGAGACGGCCGAACGCCAGGTCTGTCAGACCGTGATGAAGCCCGTTCAGGAGACCGTCTATCGCAACGAGTCGTATACCACCTACATGCCGGTTACAACCTGCAAGAGCCAGTACGTCGACCAGGGCTGTTTCCGCGAACAAGTCGAGCTCAAGCCCGGGCTGCCCAGAAATCGGTTGGCGTGGTCGTCGCCGGAGCAGCGTTGGGATCCAGTGCGAGGTATGTACGTCACCCAGCCGGCGGGACTCTACTGGAACCAGACGGAACGGGGCCGCTACGAGGTCAAAAAAGTCTGGCAACCGAACATCGTTGCTCAACAGGTGCCGGTGACGACCATGGTCCCGCAGGTCGTCAGTCGCCAGGTGCCGGTCGAGGTTTGCACCTACAAGCCGGAAACCGTCTGCCGTACCGTCCAGGAACAGACCTGCAAGATGGTGCAGGAAGAAGTGGTCCGCAAGGTGCCATACACAGTCCGCAAGCCGGTTTGCGAGCGGGTCGAAAAGCAGATTCCGGTGCGAGTATGCCGCTGGGTCGAAGAACGGCAGGTCCGCCGAATGCCGGTGACCACGTACCGCACCGTGTGTGAAGAGAAGGTCGAGCAGGTGCCTGTCCGGACGTGCAAGATGGTTGCCTTCGAGCAAACCGTCCGCACGCCGCGCTGCGTTGAGCGGCGGGTTCCCGTAACCTACACCTGCCGCGTACCGCGTACGATCTGCTGCCGCATTCCGCTGGATGCTTGCGGGAATCCGATCGAGACCATTGTCCCTGAATCGTCGCCCGGCGATTCCCCGGCCGGCGAAACCACCATCGGCACGGAGCCGACCGTCAGCAACCAGACCCCGACCCTGGCCCCCAAGACGGATTCGAGCGATCCGGCCAGCCAGATCCCGACGCTCCCCAATCCGGTGAATCCGAGGACTCTTCCCCAACCGCTCGATTGAGCGGGCTTGGGAGAGGCAGCGTCAACAAGATTGGCGACGTCCAAACAAGCCTCTGAGTGACTGTGCAAGATTCCTGTTGGCGGCAACCAATAGGGGTTGATCCACCGGGCCACTCATTCCCTCATCTTTTTTTCCCTCTCCGGCGGCGCCATCTGCGAGAACAGGTCCACCGGCCACGTGCCTAAACGCTCGAAGCCCTCGGGTACCTCCTGTTTGAACTGCACGTAAGCCTGCACCTTGCCTTGGGTCGTCCAGGTGAACGCTTTGGCCGCGTCGCCCGGCGTGAACAGGCTGTAGCCGGCCAACGTGCAGTCTTCCAGGTCGACGTGCAGGCGCCCGGTGGGCGAGTGCCCCTCGGTGCAGAGAATGCCGGTGCATTTGCCCCCCATTTCGGGCTGGGTGAAGTTGAGCACGATCATCCGGCAGTTGGTGAACTTCGCCCGTGCGCAGTGGCTGGCATAGGAGATGGCCACAGCATTGTCGCTGTGGACCAGCGTGCAGTCCTCAAAGACGACGTGGGGATGCTCGGGCATCGTCTTCTCCCAACCGCCAACGAGGACGGCTGCCGTGTCGCCGACCCAGTCGAGGGCCAGGAAGTAACAGTGACGGAACACACTCGGTTCACCGGGGCGCACGGTGGGATACGCCACGCCGCCGCCAAAGGCCCGGCCGGTGCCCACGCAGTTCTCAACGATGACCGTGAAACCTTCGCCGCTCTTGTTCGTCAGGTCCCAGAACAGGCCGCCATCGCCGCCTGCCGTGTAGAGATTGCGGAAGATCCAGCGGTCGCAGACGATGCTCGAAAACGTCTCCTGGTTGTTTCCGTGGGGCCAGTGCTTGTCGGAGGCCCGCAAAGGCCCCCACCAGTCCCAGCTCTTGAAACCCTTCTCGGTGGCCCCCGAATCGATGACCACCCAGCCTGTAGCGCGCGAAGCGAGCGAGCC
>CAYSCH010000103.1:0-13308 GCA_964429355.1 uncultured Planctomycetaceae bacterium
TTGAACGCCGCCACCCACCTTGTGTGGGTGGAAGCGACGATTGATGGCTAATCTATCCGGCCGCTCCCGATTCACCTGCCCGTCCGCTCACCCGCCGCAACGCGGCGGGTGAGCGGACGGGCAATCAGTAGGCTTAGGCATGACAATTAGCCATCAATCGTGGCTTCCACTGGGGCAAGCCCAGTGGCGGCCTTTTCCTGGAATCACGCAAGTCCATTTAGTGCGCGCGCCAGGATCAGACTGCCTCCCAGCCTTCGATCACCGCCAGGGCCGTTTGAACATTGCCGAAGGGTGCGCTGACCTGGATGCCCGCGATCCGGTCGCGAACCCGGCGGATCGATTCCTGGGCAATCTCCACTCCGATCCGGAGCTGCTCCTCGCGGCTGCCGGCGGCTTCCATCCGCTCCATCACGGAGTCGGGGATCTCAACGCCGGGGACCTCGTGCTGCATGAACTGGGCATTGCGGAAACTGGCCAGGGGCCAGATACCGGCCATGATCGGGATCTCGTGCTGCTGGACTTCGTCGAGAAACCGCAGCAGGGCGTCGGGATCGAAGACGGGCTGAGTGATGGCAAACTCGGCCCCGGCTTCGACTTTCTGCCGGAAGCGGTCGAGCTCTCGCCGGCGGTCGACGGCGGTCGGGTCGAGCCCCACGCCGATCAGGGCCTCGGTCTTGGGGGTGATGGCCTGTCCGCCCAGGTCGATGCCCCGATTGAGGCGGCGCTGGACGGCAACCATGCCGATCGAGTCGGTATCGAAAACGCCGGTCGCCTGCGGGTAGTTGCCCAGTTTGGGCGGGTCGCCGGTGATGAAAAGAATGTTGCGCAGCCCGCAGGCGGCGCAGGCGAGCAGATCGGCCTGCATGCCGATGAGGTTGCGGTCGCGCGAACAGAAGTGGAGGATCGTTTCGATACCGGCGAGCCGTTGGATGCGCTCGGCCGTCACCAGCGGCGAGATTCTGGAGCTGGCCCGCGGCCCGTCGGGAATGTTGATCGCGTCGACCCCGTGGCGGTAAAGGGTCTGGCTCCTCTCAACCGTCGAGGTCAAATCGTAGCCCCGGGGAGGAACCAGCTCGACGCTGGTGACCCACTTGCGATTGGCCAGCCGCCAGGCAAATCGCGATCGCTTGGAGAGCGGGGTCGGCTCCTGTTCTTCGACTTCCTCGGCCGCCTTCTGAATGATCGGGGCAATTCGCGCCTTGGAAAGCGGCTTGATCGCCAGGGCGATCTCGCGGATGTGTTCCGGACCGGTGCCGCAGCACCCGCCCACGCCGCGGGCCCCCAACGAGACGAACCGCATGGCATAGGTCGTGAGGTATTCCGGCGAACAGAGGTAGATGTGCCGATTGTCGACCTCCTTGGGGATTCCGGCGTTGGGTTGAACCACCAGGGGCAGGTCCGTCAACCGAACCGCCTTCTCCAGGGCGGCAAGCAGACCCGTCGGCCCTGTGCCGCAGTTCATGCCCCAGGCAACCGGCACGGGCGAGCCTTCCGGCAAGGGGCTCAGCATACGCTCCAGCGACTCGCCCGAGATGGTCTCCCCCTCGTCGGTCAGGGCAAACGACACCATGAACGGCACGTCGGGCAATTGGGCCATGGCGGCGGCGCAGCGTTCGACCGACTGGCGGTTCGGCAGCGTTTCAAAAAGAATGAAATCGGCCCCGCCAGCCATCAGCGACTGGGCCTGCTCGGCGATCATGGCATCCCACTGCTCGGCATACTGCGGCTGCGAGGGAAGGGGCCCGATACTCCCCGCCACAAATACCGCTCGTTCCGTCCCGTCGGCAATCTCACGGGCGAGCGCCGCCCCGGCCTGGTTGATCCGGGCGAGTTGGTCGGCCAGGCCGAACCGTCCCAGGGCCACGCGATTGGCGCCAAACGTGTTGGTCGTCAGCACGTCGGCGCCGGCCTTGCAGTACTCGCTGTGGATCTGGCGGATCAGCTTGGGATCGGAGAGGGAGAGCTCGTCGTAGCAGCGATTGGTGAAGATATGGTGCCGGTAGATTTCCGTTCCCATGGCGCCATCGAAGACAACAACCCCCTCTCGCAGGGCATCTTTGAAGCTGGTTGAATTGGGCATGATTTCCAGGTTCGCTCGTGGCAGTTCGCACAGCGGATGGCTTGATGCTGTGGGGAAACGGTTCATTTTACGGAAACTGGACCGCCTTTGGGAGTATGGGAGGAGAAGTGGAACCCCTGAATTCGCCTTGTCCCTCCTCCGCAATCTCACTATTCTCCCGCCTTGGGCTCCTTGCCTCTGGCGCCTGCTAGATGACCATGCGTGATTCGCGGGCAGGCTGAAGCCTGTACTCCAACGGAGCGCGGCTTTCGGTGCAATGGCGGAGGGCTGCATGCTTGTGGGCCGGTGAAGAATTGAGGAGGAGAGTGTGATCGTCCTGCATTTGTCGCCCGTGAGTTGGGAGATCATCTCCGGGCCCAACTTCAGTGTGCCTCAACTGGCCGACGCCCAGAATCGACTGGACGACGTTCGCACCGGCCTGGTTGTCACCCGTGCCCGGCCCGGCAGACAGCCCGATGGCCTTGGGTTCCCGGTTTTTGACTACCGCACCCTGCTGCGAAGCCGCAGCACGCTGGGGCTCCCTGCTCCGTTCGATCGACCGGATATCTGCGTTTTTCACAGCACCTACATCCCGGTTCACGCTCGAATTGCGGTCCGCCTGCGGCGGCTGGGGATCCCTTACATCATTTGTCCGCGCGGCGGCATGTCGGACTACGCCCAGGCCGTCAAACCACTGAAAAAAAGATTGGGGAACCTGCTGTTTTTCGGGCGTATGGCCCGCGGCGCGGTTGCGATCCAGTGTGTGTCACGGGGAGAGGCCTCCATCACCACGCGTTGGAACCGGCCGATCTTCGTGGCCGGCAATGGGGTCCACCTTCCGCCCGCCGCACACGTGGCAACACCCGGATCCGGACCGGTCCGCCGACTCCTCTACCTGGGCCGAATCGATACGGAAATCAAGGGGCTCGACCTGCTCGTGGCCGCCTGCGGGGCAATCCGCTCCAAATTGCTCGACTGTGGCGCGGTGGTGGATCTCTACGGCCCCGACTGGACCGGCAGCAAGAGCGGCCTTGATCAGGAGATCCAGCGGCTGGGTCTGGCCGACGTTGTTCGGATCCACGATCCGGTGCGGGGCGACGCCAAGCGAGCCGTTTTTGCCCAGCACGACATTTTCCTGCAGACCTCCCGGACGGAGGCCCACTCCCTGGCGGCTCTGGAGGCCATGGCGGCCGGGCTCCCCTGCCTGCTGACCCGTTCGGGACACATGGCCGACGAAGTGGCAGCGGCCGGTGCCGGCTGGGCCGTGGAGACAACAGTGGAAGGGATCGCACGGGGGATCGGCCATGTGCTGCAACTTCCCGTTGCCGAACTCCAGCAAGTCGGCAAGAATAGTCGAAAACTCGCGGCCGAGCGTTTCAGTTGGCAGCGGAGTGCGACCCTCTCCGTGGAGGCCTATCGGAAATATCTTGGCCCACGAGCGATTCGGCGCGCTGCCTGACCCGAGGGCGGCCGGATTCCCGCACATGAGGAACTGATTGCCATGGTAGACAGATCTCAAATCGAATCGGCCGTGCTTTCCGCGATCGAGGAACTCAACCAAGACCTGCCCAAGGGGGCGGTTCTCGAGCCGGCCCCCGACACGGTGCTCTTCGGCCGCGGTTCCCGGCTCGATTCGCTGGGGTTGGTCAACCTGATCGTGGCCGTCGAAAGCAGCCTGGCAGATCAGCTTGGTATCGAGATCACACTGGCCGACGAGAAGGCCATGTCGCAGGCCTCCAGCCCTTTCCGCACCGTGAAGACCCTCGTCGACTACATCGCCAGGCGGCTGGAGGAAGACGGCGATGCCTGACGATCGGGTGATACTGATCACCGGCACCCGCAAGGGCATCGGCGAGCACCTTGCCCGGCGCTATGCCGAGCGCGGCTACCAGGTTGTCGGTTGCAGCCGCAAGCCGGCCGAATACGAGCTTGACCGCTACCGCCATGTGTGCCTCGACGTGACCGACGAATCGGCGGTGAAGGCCTGTTTCGGCGAGATCCGCCGGACCCACGGCCGGCTCGACGTGCTCGTGAACAATGCCGGCATCGCGTCGATGAACCATTGCCTGCTGACGCCCCTGGCGGCCGTGGAGAAGCTTCTGCAGACCAACGTGGTGGGCACGTTTCTCTTCTGCCGCGAGGCCGCGAGGCTGATGCAGAAGACCGGTTCGGGACGGATCGTCAACTTCAGCAGCGTGGCCGTTCCCCTCAGGATCGAGGGTGAGGCGGCCTATGCCGCGTCGAAAGCGGCCGTCGAAACTCTCACCCGCGTCCTCGCCCGTGAGCTGGCCAATATGGGCATCACGGTCAACGCCGTCGGTCCCACGCCGATCGCCACCGACCTGATCCGCAACGTGCCCGAGGAAAAAATCGAAAGCCTTTTGCAGCGCCAGGCGATCCGCCGCCTGGGCGAGTTCCGCGACGTGGCCAACGTGATCGACTTCCTGATCCAGCCGGAGAGCGATTTTATCACCGGGCAGGTTATTTACCTGGGAGGAGTCTAGCGAGGTTCCGCTTCCGACTGAAGTCTCCCACGAGCGGTGACAGACACTACCAATCATCTTAATATCGGCCTAGGGAGGTTCCGCTTCCGGCTGAAGTCTCCCACGGGCGGTGATAGACACTACCAATCATCTTGTTATCGGCTCTGAAACGCCATGGGTATCGAATTCCTCTGCGAGGTCTTCCAGCAACATGCTGCAGACGAGGCCGTGATCTGGAAAGACCGGCCGTTCAGCTACGGCGGGCTGCTCCAGCAGCTCGATGTGTGGCGTGCGAGGCTCGAGCGGGAACAGATCCAGCCCTGCACGGTCGTGATGCTCGAGGCCGACTTCTCGCCCAACGCGGTGGCCATGTTTCTGGCCCTGGCCGAGCGGGGCTGCATCCTCGTGCCCCTGACCGAAGCGGTGCAAGGCAAGCGAGACGAGTTCATCGAGATCGCCGAAGGCGAAGTCATCGTCCGGATCGATGCCGACGACCAGGCCGCCGTCTACCGCCTCGACCGGCGAGCCGATCACCCGATTTACGGCCAACTGCGGCTTCTGGGGCATCCGGGCCTCGTGTTGTTTTCCTCGGGTTCGACCGGTAAGAGCAAGGCGGCCGTTCACGACCTGGTGCCGCTCCTGGACAAGTTCCGCACGCCGCGCAAGCGTCTCCGATCGATCTCGTTCCTGCTCTACGATCACATCGGCGGCATCAACACGATGCTCTACACGCTGGCCAACGCCGGCTGCCTGATCACCGTCCAGCGGCGCAGCCCGGACGACGTGCTCAAGGCGATCGAAACCCATCGGGTGGAACTCCTCCCCACGTCGCCCACGTTCATCAACCTCATCCTCCTCAGCGAGGCTTACCAGCGTTACGACCTGTCGTCGCTGACCACGGTGACCTACGGTACTGAGCCGATGCCCGAGAGCACTCTCCAGCGGTTCTGCCAGGCGGTTCCGCACGTCCGCCTGCAGCAGACTTACGGGCTGTCGGAAGTGGGGATCATGAGCTCGAAATCCAGGAGTTCCGATTCCCTCTGGGTCAAGATCGGCGGCGAGGGGTTCGAGACCCGGGTGGTGGACGGGCTGCTGGAGATCAAAGCCCGTTCGGCCATGCTCGGCTATCTGAACGCGCCGAGTCCCTTCTCCGCAGACGGCTGGTTTATGACCGGCGACGCGGTGGAGCAGGACGGCGAGTACCTGCGGATCCTCGGACGCAAGTCGGAGATGATCAACGTGGGTGGCGAGAAGGTGTTTCCCGCCGAGGTGGAAAGCGTGATCCAGCAATTGGACAACGTGGCCGACGTGACCGTGCACGGCCAGAAGAACCCGATCACCGGCCAGATCGTCTGCGCCCGAGTGACGCTCAGGGCGCCCGAAGATCCTCGCCTGTTCACACGTCGCCTGAAGGCCTTCTGCCGGGATCGCCTGGCGCCCTACAAGGTGCCGGTCAAGACCACGATCGTTGACGACGCCCAGCACAGCAGCCGCTTCAAACGCATGCGCCGTGTGGGCTGATTCAGCAGCGCCGCTGATGGAGTGCTCATGGAACTGAAAAGCCTGTTGCCACAGAATCGTCCAGCGCCCAGCCGAGGGCGCCGGCGAGTGCAGGACCGCGAAAGCCATCACCTTTGCCCGAGCTCGGTCACTCCCAGAACCACGACGCCCGATTCAAGGGCCGGCAAGGCCGGCAGGATACAATGGCCCGAAGGCAAAAGGTTTGCCTTCACCATTTTCGACGACACGGACCAGGCCACCCTGGAAAACACGGGGCCGGTCTATGCCTTCCTCCGCGACCTGGGACTGCGGACCACCAAATCGGTCTGGCCGATTGCCGGAGGGGAGGAACCGGTGCTCGGCGGCAGCACGTGCGAGGACGACGACTATCGGCGATGGCTCCTGCAACTGAAACGAGAAGGGTTTGAAATCGCCCTGCACAGCGCCACCTACCATAGCTTGCCCCGGGACGAAACGATCCGGGGTTTCGACCGGTTCAAAGAGATCTTCGGTGCCGATCCGGCGTCGTTGGCCATCCACACAAGCAATGCCGAGGGGGTCTACTGGGGCAGCCGGCGGGTATCGGGCATCCGGAGCCTGGTGTATAATGCCCTAACCCGGTTCCGGCGGAGCAACCACTTCCGGGGCCATATTGAAGGGGATCCGCTCTTCTGGGGTGATATCTGCCAGGCACGGCTGAAATACGTGCGCAACTTTGTCTTCTCCGACATCAACACGTTGGCGGCCTGCCCCTGGATGCCCTATCACGATCCGATCCGGCCGTACGTGAACTACTGGTTCGCCTCGTCCGAAGGGGGCTCTCTCGATTCGTTCAACCGGACGATCTCCGAGCGGAACCAGGATCGATTGGAGGAGGAAGGCGGGGCTTCAATCATATACACGCACTTCGCCAAGGGCTTCTATCGCAGCGGTGAAATCGAGCCGCGGTTCCGAGCCCTGATGGAAGGCCTGGCTGCCAGACAAGGCTGGTTTGTTCCGGTGACCGAACTGCTCGACTACATCCAGGCGAAGAGAGGCCCGTACGAACTGACATCCCGCCAACGAGCAGCACTGGAGTGGAAATGGCTCCGGCACAAAATGCTCGTCGGCACCACGTAGTCTTTCAACAGGCAGCCAGATCCCGTCCGGCGTCCGAGAATACCCTAAATGGCCTTGCATGATTCCCAGTGGAATTACGGCAAGGCGATCAGGAACTTGGTAGGCCGGGACGGACAGAGTTGGCAGACAAAACACGGATGTAACCCGAGCGCCGGGCAAGCCCACGCGGCTATCTTCAGGACGACAATTTTTCTGCGAATCACGCAAGGCAGTTTTGAAATGCAGCGACCTTGAGCATCACCATCGTTCCCTTCACCGCAGATCTGGAAGAGGGCGTCCGGCAATTGAACCGGAGGCTGGGCGCCGGGGGTGCAGGGGTCCGTTTCCCGGAGTCCCATGTTCCCGATTGGCTTCCAAGATCGGGGCAGCGGACGGTTTTCCAGGAGTACTTCCTGGCCGTCGACGGTGACTGCGTCGTTCGCGGGGGCTACATCCTCAAGACACAAGATTTCTACATCGACGGGCAGGTCCGCACGATCGCCGATCTGCGGCTTCCCCTGTCGGAAGGAATCATCAACCCAGACTTCAACTTCGTCGGTCTTCAGCTCGTCACCAGCGCCTTGGCAAAGCAGCCGCTCCTGTTCGCCTTGGGAATGGGCGGATACACCCAGGCGCTACCCCAGCTCCTCAAGGCCATGCGCTGGAGCCTGGGGCCGGTTCCGTTTCTGTTTCGCGTAGTGAGACCGGGCCCCTTCTTGAAGAACATCGTGGCCCTGCGGGGCTCGAAGCTGCGGCGGCTGGCGTGCGACGTGGCCGCCGCCACGGGCCTGGGCTGGCTGGCCTCGAGGTCGGCGGCCCTGCTCCGCGCGGCTCACAGCCGGCCACGATCGGTGGCCTGGGAAGAGGTCGGCGAGTTTGGCCCTTGGGTTGACGAAATCTGGAAATCTGCCAGGGGCGACTGCACCCTGGCTGCGGTTCGCGATACGGCTGTACTGCGAGATCTCTATCCGAGGGAAGGCACCCGGTTCCTTCGGCTGAAGGTATCTCGCAACGGAAAGCCGATCGGCTGGGCGGTCGGGCTGGCGACGGCCATGTGTGACCACAAGCAGTTCGGCAACATGAAAGTCGGCACGATCGTCGATGCCTTCTCAGCGCCGGGCGACGCGCTGGATGTGGCCTGCTGCGCTCGGGATGCATTGGAGGCTCGCGGGGTGGATCTGATGGTATCGAACCAGAGCCATGCGGCCTGGACCATCGCTTTGACGCGATGCGGTTTTCGGCAAGGCCCGACCAACTTCCTGTTTGCGGCCTCCCCCAAACTGGCCCGTCTGCTTCCCCCATTTCCGGACGCCCTGGGTACGTTTCACCTGAATCGGGGCGACGGCGATGGGCCGATTCATCTGTAGCCCCCACATCCAGCCGGGCTTGTCAGTGCGTCGGCGCTCTATTGAGCTTCGCATTGAAAATGGGCCGGGGTGACCAGCGGGAGCCTGCTTTTCCCGGCGTGCTGGCGATCTGCCAGAATGCATTGTCCATGCGAAACATCAAATGCCTCCACATGGCGCTGTGCAGCAGAGCTGCCGGTTGCCTTGGGCGCTTCCCGATGCGACAATAGAACGCGGTAGATTCGACAAGCGTTTCTATTGTGGATCCTTGACGAAGTGAGGAGTCTGCTGGGATGTCAAGCAGTTTTGAAGAGATCGAAGCTGAGGTGATGAACCTTGGTCTCGAGGAGAGAGCCCGGCTTGCCGAGAAACTTCTGTTGAGTCTTGAAGCTCCCTCCGCGGAAGAGAACCTGGGTCTCTGGGTAATGGAAGCGGAGAGACGACTTAGGGACCTTCGGGAAGGCCGTGCGACGGAGATACCGGCCGATGAGGCCTTTCGTCGAGCCAGGGCAACACTCGCATGAGACGTGTGAGTCATCTCCGCTCGACCGCGAATTCTCCATACTCCGCCACGGTCTTGAAGCCCAGGCCCTCATAGCAAGCGATCGCATTGTGATTGTCGGCCTTGACGTTCAGTCCGATATGCTCGACTGCCTGCAATGACGACCGGCAGATTCGTGCCGTCACCGCCTTGGCATATCCGCGGCCTCGATAAGCTGGGTGAGTGGCGATGTTTCCCAGGGCGGCGACGCGATACTGAGGCGAGTAGACGTGAATGCCGCCGGCAGAAACGAGCTTGCCATCAGCGCGGATGCCGAAGTACTGCCCTGTCTCGAGCATACGAGGATCGAACCAGTTCCCCGGGTAGCTGGCCTGGTAAAACGCCTGGATCTCCTCCAGCTCCGCCCTGTTCAGCCGGACCACTTGCGAACAATCGTAGTCGGCGATCTCCGCCCGATCGCTGAAAGCCATCTTCAAGTGCAGCCCGTGCGGGTCAAGCCCATGGCTTTCACCGAGAGTCTTCTCCAGTCCGGGACTCAGATGAGCATAGAACGAAGGTGGCAGCTCCGGAGCGAGCGATCGCGCCAACTCGGCCATCTCATCGCAGTTGCTCGAGAGAGCAAGCAGGGTTGGAATGCCCTGCCCGCGGTAGAGGAGGGCTACCGCCTGGAGATGACCGTTGGTCCTCAGTCCATAGAACGTCGTGTACGGCCAGAAGAAGTCGTCCAGATCGCCGAGGCTGTAGATGTGGAGGTAGATATCCTGCCGGAGGAATGACTCGATCTTGAGCTTGTCGTCGAGGTGGGTGAAGGGCATCGTCGGTTCCCGTGTTCCAGAGACCCCGGTGCGAATATCGAGCGATTCAGGTCACGCCGACGGGAACACTTCGCGAACGATCACGGAAAAACCGGGGAGAAGTCCTGCTTCGGTGAGCATATCGTCCTCAGCCAGAATGACGGGGCCTGTGTCAGGTCGATGGATGACGACGCTTCGCTGCAAGGGATCGACGATCCACACGACGCGGCAACCGGCCGCAAAGTACTCGGCCATCTTGTCGCGCATCTCGGCAGCCGTATTACCCGGCGAGAGAACCTCGACCGCCAGGTCGGGTGCCCCTTCCAAAAATGCGTCGAGATCCTGTCCTTTGAGTCGCTCCGCACTTACGAAGGAAACGTCAGGTGCGCGGACCGTGTCCGGGTCGCGCGCGACGACAAAGCCGGTCGAACTGTCGAACACCTCGCCCAGCTCACGATCTGCGAGGTAATTGAGAAGTGACCGCCCAATCTTCATGGCAACGGCACCATGCCGACCCTTCTCGGGGCTCATCATGATCAACTCTCCGCGCACGAGTTCGCATCGTCCAAGATCCGAGGGAGCGTTGAGAAGCTGTTCGGCGGTTGTGATGCTGTAGGTGGGGATGGACATGGCTTGTCCCCTGCGTACGAATCGCCACGGGAAAGGGCGCGTCTCTGGAGTCGGACTCCTTCCTGATTCTAGGGCGCACCGCAGAATCCAGCAAGACTTGCGGCAAAGCCGCTTCAGGGCATATCCGCCCCACCCTGCCGTGATTCTGAATCAGCACGGGCGGGTCCAAAACGCTGCCAGATCAGCCGCCGGCAGGATGTTGGTGATGCGATGTTACCGTAAACCGATAACTCCCGTTCTCCACCCCATACACGGCATACCCCGCCTCCATCCGCAGGAACCGCACGCCGTCCATCCCTCCATCGACCTCTACTCCCGCCTCCGACTCCGCCGGCACACAAACCGTGCCCTTCGTGTTCGCCGGAAGGGTCGCCTCGAGCACGAACGAACCGTCCGCGCCCTTCTTCCACGCACTCCGGATCGTGCCGTAGATCGACTCGGTCGCAGCCGTCACGTAGCTCAGGTCGGCCACCGGCATGGGGCGGATCACCACGTGCTTGAAGCCGGGTTCCTGCGGGTCGGCGTTGATACCCGCCAGCTTCTGGTAGAACCAGGTGACCAGGTCGCCGAACATGATGTGGTTCAATGAGCTGACCCCCTTCCAGTCCTCCCACAGCGTCGTGGCCCCCTTCTCGACCCAGTCGCCGTAGCTCGGCGATGTCTTCTGGTTGAGAATGCGGTAGGCCAGGTCGTGACGGCCGTTTTCGCTCAGCGTGTGGAAGAGGTACTTCGCGCCCAGGATCCCCACGTCGAGATGGTCGTCGCGATCGGCAACCTGTTCGGCCAGACGCTTCATGACCGCCTCGCGCTCGGAGTCTTCCACGAGCCCCTGGTAGACGGCACAGCTCAGGGCGGTCTGGCTACCGTTCAGGTAAACGCCATCCCCCTTGTAGAATTCCCGGTTGAAGGCCTTCCGGATCTCCTCGGCCAGCGCGGAGTACTTCTCGGCATCTTCGGCCCTGCCCAGGATCTTGGCAGCCTGGGCGACGATCTTCGTGTCGACGTAGTAGTAGCCCGTCGACGTGATCGTGTTGGGTGTGACCGTGTCGGCAGGGACCCAGTCCCCCAGTCCGATCTTGACGATGCCGTTCTCGGCCCGGCTGGTCAGGTAGTCCACGTAGAGCCGCATCCGCTCATAATGGTCGGCCAGGATCCGGCTGTCGCCGCGATAGGTATAAACATACCATGGGATCATGAGGAACGCGCTGTCCCAGCCCGGGCCGTTGCCCCACGCGTAACCCCAGCCGGAAGTGGGCACGATCGCACAGATCTCGCCGCTTTCGCGCTGCTCGTCGTGGATATCCTGGATCCACTTGCGGTAGGAGGCCGTGTTCTCGAACCGGTACATGGCCTGCTCGGCCGCCAGATGGGCGTCGCCCGTCCAGCCGTTTTTCTCGCGCTGCGGGCAGTCGGTCGGGTAGCCGTGGAAATTGCTGCGATAGCTCCAGTCGGTCAATTCGACCAGCCGGTTGAAGAGCGGATTGGAGCACTCGAACTGCCCAGGGCGGGCAAAGTCGGTGTGGACCACTCGGCCGCGGAGCAGCTCCAGGGTGGGTTTCTCCTTCAGGCCGGTGACCTCCACGTAGCGAAAGCCGTGGTAGGCGAACTGCGGCTCCCAAACCTCCAGCCCCTCGCCCTTGAGGATGTAGGTATCCGTCTGGAAGGGCCCCTCAAACACGAACATGGAGATCTCGTTCCGTTCGATCATGCCGGCCCCATCGATCCGCTCGCTGTAGCGGAGCGTGACCTTGGTGCCTCGATCACCGCGCAGTCGCAATTGGGCCCAGCCGGGAAAATGCTGCCCCATGTCGAACACATAGATCCCCGGCTGCGGCTCGGTGACGGAAACAGGCTCAATGGTCTCTGTCAGCCGGATCGGCGGCATCATCTGCGACGACAGGGTGCCGCCGGGCGCTGCTGCAACTTCCGGCTTCTCCCACGCGCTGGCATCAAACCCGGCCGTATCCCAGCCGGGCATCTCCAGGCGTGCATCATAGACTTCGCCGGCTCGGATGCTGTCGAGAAGGACCGGCCCGCAGTTCGCCTGCCAGGAGGAATCGCTCACGATCGTCTGGACCGTGCCATCTTCCAGTTCAATCCGCAGGTGCAGGAGCATGGTCGGCTCGCTGCGCCAGGGCGATTGGTCGAAATTCCAGGTCGCCCGGGTGTGCATGTTGTACCAGCCGTTACCAAGCATGACCCCCACGGCATTGTCTCCCTGCCGGACCTGGTCGGTCACATCGTGGGCCACATAGAGCGCCCGTCGGTCGTAACGGGTGAAGGCCGGATCGAGCAGATGGTTGCCCACCTTTTTTCCGTTAAGTCGCAACTCGTGATAGCCGAGCCCGCAGACGTAGGCCGTTGCCCGCCGGACCGGCTGCGCAACGGAAAAGGTCTTGCGAAACAGGGGGCTCGGAGCGGCCTGCGACCAGCCCACGTTCTTGCCGGTCTGCGGTACCTTCCAGGGCTCGATTCCGACTCGGCCGGTCACGGTCGCGTCGCTCCAGCCGCTATCGTCCAGATCGACTGCAAAATACTCTCGCCCGGGAGCGGGGCTGGCGGTCGCTTTCCAGGCCTCGTCGGTGATCCAGCTCACCCGCTTGCCGTCGGCCAGTTCGACCACCAGCTTCATTGCCACTCCGGCCGGACTCGGCCTGGCATTGTCGACATCGACGGCCAGCACGTTGCGCCCGGGTCTCAACTTTTCGGTCAACTCGACTTCGTACGCTCGTCGCCAGGCATCCTCCTCCGGTTTGTTTTCGCTCACCTTGGCCTGGTTGAGCCAGAGCCGGAAGTTGTCGTCAGCGGCAATGACCAGGTAGGCCCACCGCGGTCGAAGCTCACCCGGCAGTTCGATCGTGCGGCGGAAGAATCGCTTACCCGGCGGGACCTCGAC
>CAYSCH010000103.1:13318-18623 GCA_964429355.1 uncultured Planctomycetaceae bacterium
TCCAGATCCACGAGGCATCGTCGAGTTTCAGCTCCTCCGCCGGGCTACCCGCCTCGACCGTACGCTCGAAAGGCTTCGTGTATCGCAGCCACTGGGCCTGCCACTGGGCGGGTGCAAGGATCCCCATCGACCACTCGGCCGGCTTGCTCCACTGGTTGACCTTGCCCTCCTGGTCCCAGATCCGCACCTTCCAGTGACACTGCTGATGAGACTGGAGCGGCTCTCCCGCATAGACCACGTGGGCCGACTGGTCCGAATCTACGCGGCCGCTTTCCCAGAGGTCGCCCCGGTCGGCCGTCAGATTCGCCTCGCTCGAGGCCACCAGCACCTCGTAGGCCGTCTGACGGGCGCCGCGGCGCGGGTCGACGATCTGCCACGACAACCGGGGCTCGACGACGTCGATGCCGACCGGATTGACCAGGTACTCGCACCGCAACCGATCCACTTGGGCAGGTTCGGCAGAAACGCCCGCAGAAAACGCGAGCAACAGGGCACACGAAAGGATCGCTGGTCGCATCGTCAAGGGCTCCGGAATCCTGATTGCTTGGAAGGGTCTGGATGGTATCTGTTGTAGTCCCCGGCCTTGCCGGTGCCAAGAGTTTGGAGTTTGGGGACAGTCACGGATTGAGCAGCTCATTGAGCGTCGGCCGGGAGCCCCCTGGCGCGGCCTGTCCGAGAATTCTGGAGAGATGAGCCTTCGGCCGCTCAGTGCATGACGCGACGAATGTGGGCACCCAATTGGGCCAGTTTGCAGTCGAGGGCCTCGTAGCCGCGATCGAGGTGGTTCAGGCCAGTGACAATCGTCTCCCCGCGGGCGGCCAGGCCGGCCAGCACAAGGGCGGCGCCTGCCCGCAGATCGGTGGCGTGAACCCTGGCTCCTTCCAGGGAAGAGACGCCACGGACGACGGCCGCTGAACCGTCCATGGAGACTGCTGCTCCCAATCGCTGCAGCTCGGCAACATGCTGAAAACGCTGGGGGAAGACCGTGTCGGCCACTCGGCTGGAGCCGGAGGCGAGCGCGAGCAGGGCCGTCCATTGGGCCTGGATGTCGGTGGGAATTCCCGGGTAGGGCCGGGCGAGGATGCCGCACGCCCGAGGCGGTCCATCGGCACGAAGCGTGACCCCACCGGGACCGGCATCGAGCCGGAAACCGGCAGCCTGGAGCTGGTGAACGACACTGTCGAGGTGTGCCGAATCGGCTCCGGCGGCCGTGACTTGTCCGCCGGTGATCGCCCCTGCCATGAGCAGGGTGGCCGCCTCGATACGGTCGGGGATAATGCAGTGTTCGCCGCCATCGAGCTGCTCGACGCCGCGGATGACCAAGGTCGAGGTTCCGAGCCCTTCAATGCGAGCGCCGATCCGATTGAGGAACCGGCCCAGGTCCACAATTTCCGGTTCGACGGCCGCGGAGGTAATCCTGGTGACGCCTTGGGCCAGGACGGCGGCGCTCATCACGTTGGCCGTTCCCGTCACCGTCGGGCCGAAGGGGCCCGCCAGGTCGATCCGGGCTCCGTGCAATCGCGTCGCACGCCCCACCACATTGCCTCGCTCGATGCGGAGGTCCGCTCCGAGGGCCGCCAGACCCTTCAGGTGCAGGTCGACCGGCCGGGGGCCGATCTGGCATCCGCCGGGGAGAGAAACGACGGCCCGGCGGCGCCGCGCCAGGAGCGGCCCAAGCACACAGAAACTCGCCCGCATCCGCCGCATGGGACCATAGCCGGTGTGGAACGGACGCGGATCGACGGTCGCCAGGCTGAGGGCCTCGCCGTTCCGCTCGACCGCAACTCCCAAGCGGCGCAACACAGACGAAAGGGTCTCGACGTCGGTGAGACAGGGGACGCGATGAAGGCGAACCGGCTCGTCGACCAGCAATACGGCGGCCATGATCGGCAAGGCCGCGTTCTTGGCGCCGCCAACCTGGACCACTCCCTCCAGCCGCTGGCCTCCTCGAATCCTCAGGCAGGGCGCGCCGCGACCGATAGCCATGGCGGCCGGTGCGGTGGCTCTGCGCGGAACCCGTTGTAACGGCATGTCGATCCTTCGGTGCAGAAATTCTCCGCGTAAATCCCCGCGGTGCGGCAAGACTCCGAGCCGATCAACGTTTGGACAGCACACCCCACGCAATCCCGCCCACGATCAGGCCGGCCACCACGCCGACGCCAATCACCCGGCCGGCAGAAACTGGTTCGATGCCGGCCAGCAGGTATTGGCCGCCAACGGCGATGACGACAGCCATATTGAAGGCCACGACACTGCCGAGCATGCGCCGCTTCTTGAATTCGTCTTCCGGAAGCGGTTCGCGCTCCTCCACTTCTTTGGCCGGCTTCTCAGCCTTCTCCTTGCCTTTGCCTTTGTCTTTGGCCTGTTCCTTGCCTTTCTTCTTCGCCTTCACGGGCCCCGGATCGGGCGCGTCGCGGGGGAAGAAGTCGGCGATCGCGCCATTCACCTGGGCCGGGGTACAGAGCACCGTGCGGACCGGCATTTCGAACCGCAGGCGCAGTTCCTCTTCCACGTCGGGGATGATGGGTGTGGGGGATGCCACAAGGAGATGCTGCGCATCGGCCAGCAGCGGGACAAACGAATGTTGCCTGGCAAGGCTGGGTGGGATCTGGGCGGCCAGTTCGGCGCTCACGCCGATATCTTTGAGGTCGATGTAGGGCAGGCCGATCGACTCGGCGTAGGCCATCATGACCGCTTCCGGTTCGGCGGACTTCTGCTGCAGCACCGCCTGATGGAGCTCGACACCAACCGTATCGGAGAAGCTTCGCGCCTTGTCCAGTTGCGCCTGGTCGACGATCTGACCTGCCAGCAGGATTTCTTCCAGGCTGCGGCGTCGCCCTTCTTCGGCAGTCTGGCGGCCCAGCGAGGCGTCGTACTCTCGCTTCCGCTGAACGTCCGTCAGGCAGAGCATGGCCTTGGCCAACTCGTTGAGCAGCGTCTGCGACTGATCGGCATACTCGCCGGTGGCGAACTTGCGCACGTGCTCGTTCATCTTCCGGTAGTTTGTCCGGATCTTCGAAGGGTTGTCTTCGAATGCACCCAGCCGCAGCAGTTGATAGTGACTGAGGGGCCTGTTCGCTTCTTTGATGCCGAGCCAGTCGCGATAAACGTCGAGTTCTTTTGCCATGATCCGCCTCAATGTGTCTTACGGAGTAACCCTGACAAGACCAGCGTGTCTCCCAGCTTCTTGGTTCCAGCAGGTGGTGGTTCTGTCAGCGGCTCTAACAGGCTTTCTGAAAAAGGGGGCAGCCTCGCTTTTGTGTGCAGGTAACGCACAGCATTTGGGAGGCCGATCCCTGTTTCCGGAATGCCACTCAATCACTACACACCGGAACGACTCCGGCGGTTGCCATCTCGATTCCTTGGGGGCAGTTGTCGCATTTGCGGGGTCAGTGTGCTGCGCCTCCCGGGCTCACCTGGAAGAGTTCATCCAGTTCCTTTTCAGCGCTCTCCGACAAGGATTTCTTCCTGTCGGTTTTTGCGGGGGCCGCTTCGCCGGAGGAGTCGGGCTGCTCACCGGAAACCTGCCGCATTCCCGCAACCACGGCGAACAGCATGTCGCGGCACTCTTCGATGCGACCTTGCCGAGCCCGCAATTCCAGTGCGTAGGTTCGCTCACCAATCACCGTTGTGAAGATCAGTTGTTCCAGAACGCCGCCGATCGAGCCCGGTTCCTTCCCTCGCTTCGACTGAAGTGCGCCAACTCGCTCGCCGATCGTAACCGGCTCTGCCGACGGGCCGAGAGCCGAGGCAAATGCAGCAACGTTCTCGCTCGTCAACGGCCCTGACGAATCGTCGGCTTTGACCAGGATCATCGGATAGTCGTCGTTGGAAGGGGCACGGAAGAGAACGACGTAACCGCTTTTCCTGGGAAGCAATTCCCAATCGGCCGGACCGGCGACCTCGATCCGCCCGCCGTCCAGGGGAGGCGTATATTCGCCCAGCGCCGGGAGTGATGATGCCTGGATCTGACGAATGGCGGACTTCCCGGCCGGCGGTTCCGCCGATTTGCCACAACCGGGGAGGGTCAGGGCGGAGCTGAGAAGAGCGGCGACAATCGCGGAGCGTAACAGATCAGGCATCACCCATACTTCCCAGGGCGGCAGGGCCGGTTAGCCAAAGCGAGCTACCGCTCGAGCCGAAAACAGCCTGCTCCCGTTGGTCGCGAGTCTTTGTGAAAGACATCACGACCTTTGAGGTTAGTGGTACAGGAGGAAGACTCGCAGGGAAGAAGAGGTCAGAAACTCACTGGCCAAAAGAGCCCGAAAGTCCATTCGACAAGTGAATTCTGGCGCCTTTCCTTTGCCCGAGTCGCGCAATCCAATCAGAAACCACGATTCCCAGACTAATCCGAGCCGAACTGGGCCGTCAAGCGGCCAACAACGCGACCTTCCCATCCGAAGGGAGGAGCCCCTTGCCCCTTCTCCTGGCCGATTACGCTACTCCTCGATGACCTTCTTGACGACCTGCACAAAGTGGGGACTCTTCTTCGACTCGGAGAGCTCTTGGGCTTTTTTGTCGGCTTCTTTCCGCTGAGCGTACTCGAACATGGCCACCGGAGTGAGTGATTGACTGAATACTCCCCAGAATGCCTTGAGACGCACCTCTTTGGCTGACTTCGAACGGCTCTTTCGTGGGGCAGCCTTCTTGGGGGCCGCTTTCTTCTTGGTCGTTCCCAACCGTTCGGCTGCCTCGGCCTCCTCGCGTAACTCTTTTCTATTAATAACTTTGCGAGCCATTATCAGCCCTCGGGTGTGCGAGTTGTCGGGATGGACTGCAATCGAACAGAGGCCGGCGCTCCTTGCCCCCCATATTGGCGATTGCCTTGTACTCCATCTTAATCGATTTGCCTGGAAATGCATAGAAGGGAGTTGTGGGCGTGTATTCTCGGAGGTTCATTCTGCCAGGGGGGGCTCCTGGTTTTGCGACTCCCGGTATTCTGCCCGCTGGCGGGTATATTCCTCGGCCGTCAGTTCCACAGACTCCGGCAACTCCCCTCGTTCGGCTGCGGCCTTGAAGAGCGCCTCCAGGAAGGGCCGGCACCAGCCGCAACCGGTACCTGCGCCGAAACATTCGCTCAGTTGGGCCGCCCGTTGCGGCCTTTCGACGCGGATGAAATTCTCGACCTTGCGCCGTGTGATGTGAAAGCAGAGGCAGATTTCGTCGTCGGGTTGCATGGTTCTGCTCCCCACCTGGGATCGCGCAACCTCAGCTCAATGGCCTTGCGTGATTCGCCAAAAAAATTGTCGCCATTAGACCTCGGATTCGCGAGCGGTGGCCAACCGCGACGCAACGGCCGCTCCCC
>CAYSCH010000103.1:18633-24546 GCA_964429355.1 uncultured Planctomycetaceae bacterium
CTCCCCGGTCGAACTCGGGAAGGCAGACCCGCTCCTGGACCGTGTGCGGATTCGACTGGCCACAACCGAGGGTTACGGTCGGAATCCCGCGAACACAGAACCAGTTTGCATCCACGCCGCCGTTGGTGATGCCCCGGATGGGCGCGCCCCCCTCGCTTCGGACCGCCTTTTCCGCCACAACGACACAGGGCTCGTCGTCACTGAGCCGAAACGATTCGTAGTCCAGACGGCCTTCGATGACGACGCTCCCCGATCGGCCGTCGACGTTCTTCACCTCGTCGGCCGCCTTCCGGAATTCCTTCTCGATCGTCTCGACGATCTCCTGGCGAAAGGCGGGATCATGGCTTCGGGCCTCGGCCCGAATCTCGACCAGCGGAGTGACCACGTTGGTCGCTTCGCCCCCTTGGATCACTCCAAAGTTGCTCGTGCCCTGACGTTTTCCTTTCCGGATCAGGCCGTGCCAGCCCTTTTCCTGAAGTCGGGCAATCGCCAGCGACGCGATCGCCACGGCGCTCACGCCCGCCTCGGGAGCATTTCCGGCATGGCTGGCGATCCCTTCCACGCGAATATCCATCCGATAGCCGCCTGTTGCCCCGATCGTCAGCTTCTCGCTGGAACCGCCGTCGTAATTGAAGGCCAACCGGGGCTTGCCGAGCATACCGACCTTGATGTTTCTGGACCCGACCAGTCCGGTTTCTTCCTGAACTGTAAACAGGAACGTCACCGGGGGATGAGGGAGCTTGTTTTCCAGGATTTCCAGTGCCGCTCCCAGCACGGCCGCTACCCCGCAGCGGTTATCGCCGCCCAGGGCAGTGGTTTTGTCGGCGGGCTCAATCCAATCGCCCTTCAGCACCGGCCGGGATCCTGCGCACAGGGGCACGGTATCGACGTGAGCGGAGAGCATGCGGCGAGGTCCCTTGAGTGTTCCCGGCAGAACAAGGGCCAGGTTTCCGACGGTACCCCCGAAACGGCTCCGCCGATGGGCCTGGTCCGTCGCAAATGCGTCTTCCGGCGCACCGGCGCGGCGAAGTCGGGCGGTGATCCAATCCATCACCTCGCTTTCCTGGCCGCTCACACCGGGAATCTTGAGTAGGTCCAGCAGCAGCGCCCTGGCGCGACGGGCCTGCGGGGTCAGCGATTTGGACTCTTTGACACTACCGGCTGATTTGCGATCGCTCATGGAGTTCTGATTCCCTTGAGGTATTGTCGTGGCATGAGTCTCACCTGACCCTCCGGGCCTGGCAACCGTTTGACCTTGGCACTCTTTCCGAGAGCTGCAGCCACTACCTCGGACGGCCATTTGCCGTTATTCTGAGTGGTCTGAGTTATCCTAACGGTTTTGTCAGTTCGAACAAGCGCCGCCCCTGCCGGGCGATGGCAGTCCTCCCGATCATGCGTTTCTTTCTTGCCGGAATCATGCAGGGGTCGCTCGTCGAGCGAATCCTCCACGCCCAGAACTACCGCGGCCACCTGAAACAGCTTCTTACAGCCCACTTTCCGGAGGCCGATATTTACGATCCGCTGGCCGATCACGCCGACTCGATCGGCTACGACGACACCACCGGGCGCGACGTATTCTTCGGCCACAACTTCATGTGCCGGGAGGTTGATGTGCTGATTGCCTTCGTGCCGGAAGCGTCGATGGGCACGGCGATCGAAATGTGGGAGGCCTACCAGCACGGCGCGGCCGTATTCACCATCAGCCCGATGGTCCACAATTGGGCCGTGAGGTTTCTCAGCCACGAGATCTTCGAGACCCTCGAGGCCTGCGAAAGGGCCGTCGCCAGCGGCGGAATGCGGCGGCGGATCGAGGAGATCAAGGGCGGATAGCTCCCGGCTCACTTGATCGACTGGAGGATTTTGTCAACTTGCTCTTCGCTGAGAGTCTCGGGGGCGGCGGAAATCGTGACCAGCACCGGGCCGCGTTTGCCCGTCACCATGCCCGAGGCCTCGAACCGTTTGGGCTCGCCTTTCTCGTCTTTGGCGACCCGGAAGGTGAACTTCGTGGGCTTGCCGGCGATGGTCAATTCCTTTTCCTTGACTTCCCACTGGCCGGTTGTGTCCTGGGAGCCAAGCCCCTGCTGCCGCAGGGACTGCTCCATTTGCAGCCGGATCTGCTCTTCGGACTGCCCTGCCAGAAACTCGCCGATTCCAACCAGCGTGATCGTGTCGCCGGCCGACGGGCCGGTGTAGGTAACAAACATCATGAACGGCTGGCCGGTCATGGGCACTTTCATGTCCATCGAAACCTGAGGCTTGAACGACTCGGGAATCTCCAGTTCGATAATCTCCGACTGGCGCTGGGCGATGACCACGGGATCCTGGGAGACGGCGTTCTTGGCGTATTTGGATGCCATCAAACTGACGACGATTCCGCCGCCGCAGCACAACAACAGGCAGACCAGAAACACGATCCCCAGGATCAAAAGGACCTTGGCACCGGTGCTCATGCCTTGTTTTTCGACCACTTGAGGGGCGACGTAGGGATCCTGGGGGAAGTTCGACATGGCTGTCTCCTTGCCGGGGGTGGCGAGTGGTTGGCCACATTCTCAGCCGATTTCGAGGACTTGTCAATTATCGGGTTCTAAGAATACTGGAGAAGGGAGCCTCGCAGGACACCTCAGGAGTTGCCCGCCGTCCCACCCACCCATTACCCCAGGGTTCCATCCCAGTCTCGACTTGTTCGGTCACGATCCGGCCGACCTGTCGCGGATCGGCCCCCATTTTTCGCTCTTGCCCGACAATGCAACACCTCTTGGACCTCGAGATCGACGAACTGACCGCCTGGCTGGCGGAACGGGGGTACCCCAAGTACCGCGCCGGCCAGATCCGCAAATGGGCCGTCGAGTCGCCGGCGGCCGGCTTCGACAGGATGAGCGACCTGCCCAAAAAACTCCGCTCGGAACTGGCGGAAAATTTCGCCTTGTGGACCATGACCGAGGTCGCCCGTCAGGAAGCGGAGGATGGAACGCAGAAGCTCCTCCTGGGAGTCCACGACGGCGACCACATCGAATGCGTTCTTCTTCGCGATGACCGTGGCCATCGCACGGTCTGCATCAGCACCCAGGTGGGGTGTGCCATGGGCTGCGTGTTCTGCGCCAGCGGGCTCGACGGCGTCCGTCGCAACCTGACCTGCGGCGAGATCCTCGAGCAGATTCTGCGGCTCAAGAAGCTGCTCCCGCCCGGGGAGTGGCTCAGCCACGTGGTCGTGATGGGAATGGGCGAGCCGCTGGCCAACCTCGACGCCCTGCTCCGGGCCCTTCAGGTGGTTACGGCTTCCGATGGGCTTGGCATCGGCGCCCGGCGAGTCACGATCTCGACAGTCGGGCTCCCCCCGGCGATCCGGCGCCTGGCCGAGGCGGGCGTGCAGTATCACCTGGCCGTCTCCCTGCACGCACCCAACGACCAACTCCGTACTGAGATTGTGCCCACCAACCGCAAGGTCGGTATCGTGGCGATTCTGGAGGCGACCGACTACTATTTTGCCACCACGGGCCGCCGGGTGACCTTTGAATACGTACTTCTGGACAACGTCAACGACAGCGATCTGCACGCCCGGCAGTTGGCCGCCCTCCTGAAGGGTCGTCCCTCGCTCGTCAACCTGATCCCCTACAACCCCGTCGCGGGGCTGCCCTACCAGACTCCCGCCCCCGAACGCACGGCCCGGTTCGCCGAGATCCTCGAGTCGGCCGGCCTGGCCGTGAAGACCCGCTACCGCAAAGGCGACCGCATCGACGCCGCCTGCGGCCAGTTGCGCAGGAGCCGGGGGCAGGGAGCAGGGAGCACGGAGCAGGGAGCGGGGAGCAACGTTACGGGCGAGGCGCGGTCAGGACATGGGTGAGAAGGAGCCAATCGCACTATTTGGCCGGGTTGTGGAATGGGACGGGGTTTTGCACCTACACTTTCCAGCGGTGCAAAATGTTGGGGGAGGGGCGGCGGCGGAAATGGTTGTAGGGACAGTATTTGCGGGACTGGCTTGGGCTGTAACTTTGCATCGCTCGATAGGGGGGTGGTGCGAAATCCCTGCTGGTGGGTGGGTGGCGGTGAGGGGCTGCGGGCGGAGAGACTCGACATCCGAGCGGGTCGGCGGGGTGAACCTGAAGTGAAGGTTCGGCCAAGCGGCAATGGGCGAGTGGAAGGGATGACCGCGAAGGATTCCGAGGAATTCAGGGACAGAGATTCATCGGAAAGGGTTTGAAGGAGCGGACAGGGGGTCATACGGGTCGAGCAGGGCCACGCGTCCCTACGGACTATCCGAACAAGTCGGCCTCTGCCGCCTTGTCCATCGCGCCGCGTCGAATGTGAAGAACGAGCACTCGCCCTGGTTCGATGGTGAAAAGTACTCGGTAGCGACTAGCCCGTTTCCCGAAGAACAACCAGCGAACACCCGTCAAAGTCACGTAGGGTGGTGCCAGAGCGGACCAATTCGTTGGGGTTGGGCTTGCTCCGCGCTTGGCCTCGTCCCTGTCTTGCGTACGAACTCTGCCAGCCCCGTCTTTGCGACTTTGAAGACCTGGTTCGGATCTCGGATTTCATCGTTTTCGCTTGCACGGGGCGCATGCGGCGCTTAAACTGCCTTCAACGTTTGAGGCCCCTCAATCAGGTGACAGAAAGCGAAACTCATGGACTCCTATCTCCCGTTGATCGCCTTGCTCATTGGCATCATTACGGTGATCGGCCTGATCGTCGCGGTTCGGCTCAACGCCTTTGTGGCCCTGATCATCGCCGCCCTGATCGTTGCCACGATGGCCACGCCGGAGTCGCTCACGCAGTACCCAGACGATCTGACCAAGATCACCGGCGAGGTCTGGTCCGATTCCCAGATCAAGGCGTTTATTGCCTCCGACCCGCCGACCCGGGTGGCCAAGGCCTTTGGCGGTGCGGCTGGCAATATTGCCATCGTCATTGCCATGGCCTCGATCATCGGCAAGTGCCTGATGGACTCGGGGGCCGCCGACCGCATCGTTCGCTCCTTCCTCAAGGTCCTGGGTGAGAAACGCGCTCCAGTCGCCTTGATCTCCAGCAGTTACGTGCTGGCCGTTCCCGTATTCTTCGATACCGTGTTTTACCTCCTCGTACCGCTGGCTCGCTCGCTCTGGAGGAGCACCCGCAAGGACTACATGCTCTACATCCTGGCAATTGGTGCCGGAGGGGCAATCACTCACACCCTGGTCCCGCCGACCCCGGGCCCGCTGTTCCTGGCCGAGAACCTGGGCATCGATCTGGGGATGATGATCATGATGGGTGCGGTCATCGGCTTGGCCACTGCGATTGCCATCTTCCCGGTCTGCATTCTCATGGGGCGATGGATGGACCTGCCCATGCGTCCTTATGCCGGCGAGGAGGACACCCGACCCCTCAGCGACGCCGAACTGCCGCCCCTTTGGCTTTCTCTGGCCCCGATCGTGCTGCCCGTGCTGTTGATCTCCGCCCAGACCATCACCAAGTCGATTTCAGAGGGCATCGAAAGCAAGGCCGCTATCGCTGCGATCCAACTCATCAGCGTGGCTGGAAATCCGAACCTGGCGCTTCTCTTCTCAACGGCCGTGGCCATGTGGGTTCTGGTGGCGTATCGCCGGTTGTCCTTCGCGGAATTGGGTGCCGCGACCGAAAACGCACTCATGTCGGGCGGCGTTATCATCCTGATCACGGCGGCCGGCGGCGCCTTCGGTACCGCCCTGCAGCAGGTGGGCGTCAAGCAATCGATCCTCGAACTGGCGGGCTCCGACGGGCAGAATATGGGACTGGCCATGCTTGCCCTCGGGTTCGTCATCTCCAGCGTCCTGAAAATCGCCCAGGGTTCCAGCACGGTCGCCATGATCGTCGCTTCCAGCATGCTCGCCTCCATGGGCGCAACTCCCGAAGTGCTCGGTTGCCATCCGGTCTACCTCGGCACATCCATCGGGGCCGGTT
>CAYSCH010000104.1:0-16591 GCA_964429355.1 uncultured Planctomycetaceae bacterium
CCGAGCCAGAAGGCGTTCCACCTCGTCCAGTTGAAGTTGATTCAGCTCCCCAAGGCGTTTTGTCAAGCGAGCCACCATTTGTTCACGATTGCACATGGGCGTTGCCCCTCCAGGCTTGGCGTGCCGCCGGAATTGGTGACCAGTATTGTCCGTGTAGGGCAATGCTGTTTCAAGAGGGAGGTCTTCTGAAAGGCATGCCGTGTGTTGAAGGAAAGCGGCGACGAGTCGCCGCACTCCAAAACAAGAATAATCCCCAGCGATCGCCCTGGCTATAGAAGGCCCGTCCGCTCCGACGTGAATTGTGTCTCCTCGCTCCGAGTCTGGTCAGAAACCTTAGATCGCTTGAGACTTTCTTCCCAGAATCCGTGTTTCGTCCGTGGCTCACCGCCGGATTCATCCCTTTCCAATCGCCTGCTTGACGCCCGCCGGAACGTCGATTTAGAATTCACGCCAATTCACGAGGCCCGCAAGCCAGTTCCCTGTTCTGCGGGCTCCGATTACCTGTTCCACCGATCGAGATGAAGTGAGGTATTCCCATGGCCGGCAAGCAGTTCAATGTCGCGATGATCGGACTTGGTTTCGGAGCGGAATTCATCCCGATCTACCAGAAACACCCCCTGGCGAATCTCTACGCGATCTGCCGGCGGAGCATGGACAAGTTGCACAAGCTCGGCGATGCCTGCGGCATCGAAAGACGCTATACGAAATTCGAAGACGTCCTGGCCGACCCGGCTGTCGACTTCGTCCACATCAACTCGCCGATCCCCGACCACGCCTGGATGTCGATGGAAGCTCTCAAGGCCGGCAAGCACGTCATGTGCACCGTGCCCATGGCCACCACCGTCGACGAGTGTCGGCAGATCTGCGAGCTGGTTCAGCAAACCGGCCTCAAATACATGATGGCCGAGACGGTCGTCTACAGCCGCGAGTTCCTGTTCATCAAGGAGCTGTACGAGAAGGGCCAACTCGGCAAGATCCAGTACATGGCCGCTTCCCATCCGCAGGACATGGAAGGCTGGCCCGAGTACTGGGAGCGGATGATTCCCATGCACTACGCCACCCACGTGGTCAGTCCGGTGCTCGGGCTCGTCAAGGGCCTGGCCGAGTACGTGAGCTGTTTCGGGTCGGGAACCATCAACGAGGAGCTCGCCCGCAAGTCGGGCAACTCGTTTGCCGTCGAGTCGTGCCACATCAAGATCAAGGACTCCGACATTGCCGCCCACATCTGGCGATTCCTCTTCGACACCGCCCGTCAGTATCGCGAGAGCTTCGATGTTTACGGCACGAAGAAGAGTTTCGAATGGACCCTGGTGGAGGGCGAGGAGCACGTGATCCACACGGCCAAGAAGCCGGAGCCCGAGATTCCCGAGCGGGTCAGAGTGCCCGACTACGCCCACCTCCTGCCGGAAGAGATTCGCCAGTTCACCCGCTCGATCCAGGACGCCGACCACCTTTCCTTCATTCAAGGCGGCGGGCACGGCGGTTCCCATCCCCACCTGGTCAACGAGATGCTGAGCGCACTGGCTGGGGATCGCGATCCGTGGCCCAACGCGGTGACCAGCGCCAACTGGACCTGCGTCGGCATCTGCGCCCACGAGTCGGCAAAACAGGGTGGCGCAATCGTGAGGCTGCCCGACTTCACGCTCGTTTAACGCAGATACGCTCCGTGTGCGAGCAGCTCCCGCTGCAGTTGGCCCACGTCCAGCTTGCCGGGCGACACCCCGCCGCGAAATGCCAGCCGGGCGGCCCGGCCGGCCGCCTCGCCAATGGCCATGCAGGTCGACATCACCCGGATCGCCGCCATCGCCTCGTGCGTGGTCGAGATGCAGCGCCCGGCCACGAGCAGATTGCCGACCGCCTGGGGCACGAGCGACCGGTAGGGAATGTCATAACAGTCGCCGCACCACTGGAGGGTGCAGTCGTTGTCGCTCGGACGATGCAGATCGATCGGGTAACTGGCCACGGCAATCGCATCGTCGAACCGGCGGCAACTCAGAATGTCGTCGGCCGTCATCACATACTGACCCACGATCCGGCGGGTCTCGCGGATCCCCAGAAACGGAGCGGCGACGACGAAACGGGCCTTCTCAAACCCGGGCACATAAGACACGAGGTATTTGAGGATATCGCCCATCTGCCGGCGAGCCTCGATCTCGCCGCGGGTGAGGCTCCGCGGATCGGTGCCGTCGACGGCCGTGACACGAGTCATGTTTACCCACACCTCGCCCGGCCGCAGGCCGGTGATCAGGATCGTCCTCTCAGTCGCGATCTTCAGACCCGCGTTCCGGGCCTGCTGGAGGAGCTGCCTCAAGCCCACGACGATGAACCGCTCGTGCCTGCCGAAGTAATCGGCCGGAATGATATCGGCCTGGCAGGTCTTGGGATCCTCGCTCAACGCCCGTCGGAGTCTTTCGGTGTCGACATCGGCCAGGCAGAACATGAGCGTGGGAGGCTGCATGCCGCCCTGCTCGTTCCCCTTTTCGCAGGGCACGCCCGCCCGAAAGGCCACGTCGCCGTCACCGGTCGCGTCGATGACGATCGGGGCGGTGATGGCTTCCCTTCCCGCCTTGCTCTCGATCACGACCGCCTGGATTCGGTCCCCCTCCATGACGACGCCGACGAAAGTCGAATAGAGCACCAGGTCGACGCCCCGCTCGGCGAGCATCTCCAGCGCGGTCGACTTGACGGCCTCCGGATCGATCAGCGTCAGGCTCACGTGGAGTGGGCAGGCTTGGTGCTCGCCGGCTGCGCCACGGGCTTTCAGCCGGTCGATGAACTGCTGTGGCAGCCCGGCGATGATCGGCTTACCCTTCTGGCTCAGGAAACCCAGCACGGGGAGCCCGATTGTCAGGTTGCCTCCTACATAGCTCCGCCCCTCGACCAGGACCACCTTCAAGCCGTCCTCGGCCGCCGCAAGGGCTGCCATCAGGCCAGCCGGCCCGGCGCCGACCACCAGAACATCAGCTTCCGCCTTGACCGCCAGATCCCTGGCCGGTTCGTGGATCGAACGACTTGCCTGCGATTCCATCGGGTTCATCTTTCGGGAGGAGTTTCGGGCCGCGTGCAGGTCCAGAGGATCACCGCGGCAATTGGATGAAGAAAGGCCATGATCAGGAACATCCGGGCCATCCCCAGGTTTTGCATGGCCTCGCCGACATAGTAGTTGAATACCATCGCCCCCGCCGCGCCAAATCCGGCGGCAATTCCGAGCACGCCCCCCACGTTGGCCGTGGGAAACGTTTCGGCCACCACGACGCTCAGGGTGAACAGCCAGCTCAAACACGCCACGGCCACCACGCTGAACACGAAGAGCACCAGGGCCGGGTGGCTGAGGTACGGCGTAAACATGCACACCGGCGCCAGCGCGGCCATGATTGTGAGCATCACCTTGCGAGCCCGCAGCGGCTCGATCCCGCGCCGCACCAGCCAATCGGACCAGGCGGAACTGCCGATCGCCCCCAGATCGGCCGCAAGAAACGGAATCCAGCCGACCATGCCGGTCTCAGCCAGCGACAGGCCTAGATTCTCCTGGAAATAGCCCGGCAGCCAGAACAGACAGAAATACCACACGGGGTCGCTGATGAATCGGCACAACAACACGCCCCACAGGCTCCGCGTTCGCCAGAGCTCCGGCCAGGAGAAGCCGGGGCGGAAAGCCGAGCGAGCAAGATCCAACTCGCCGGCCATTTCCGGCGGCGGATCGCGGTAAACGAACCACCAGACCGTGGCGATCGCCAGTCCGGCAATTCCTGGAACGATGAAGGCCACATGCCAGTTGTAGCGAATCGCCAACCAGGCCACCAGCGGCGGCGCGGCAATGGCCCCGATGGAACTGCCGGCCACACACACGCTGTTGGCCGTGGCCCGCAGCGTGCCGGGAAACCATATGGCGACTACCCGCAACTGGGCCGGAAACGCCACCGGTTCGGCCAGGCCGAGCAGGGCCCGGAAGCCCGTGAACAGACCGAGCGTCCGTGTCAGCCCTGTGCCGACGCACGCCAGCGACCAGGTCACGATTCCCAGCAACATCATCACACGGGCGCCAAAACGATCGACGAGCCAGCCGACGATCGGATACGAGATCGCGTAGCAAACGGCAAACACATTGACGACCATCGCATACCCGCGATCGTCGATGTCGAACTCCTCCTTGAGCGCCGGCTTGAGGATCGACACGATCTGGCGATCGAAATAGTTCAGCACGATCGCGCTAAAGATAATGAGCAGAATGATCCAGCGACGCCGGGAGGGAATCAGAAACGTCATGAACACTCTCGCTCGCGGGCGGCGGGGCCGCAGGCCGGTACGAGCTACCGCTCGGATAGCATGGCCCGCTCCCGTTGGTCGCTAATCTTCGGAAAGGAGCTTACGTTTTTTGTTGGGGTTCAGAGATCTCTCGCCCAACCGGAGGCGAGTATGGAACTGAGATCCGGATGAGTCAAGATGCCGAGTATTTATTCACTTCCTTTCATGCCATGCCGGGTGCCGAACCAGTCGTGCATCTCTTTCTCAAAAGGTGCCACCACCTCCGCAAGTTCCGGCCGCCTGAGATAGCATCTGAATGTCGATCTCCGCGAGCGGTCGGGCTCCGGATTGCGAACTTGGACGCAACTCTTGACCCACCCTCTCGGCAGAGCTAAAACCATCGAAGCCTTCGCTGGGCCCCGGCTGGGAACCATTGTCGCAGACGGTCGCTGTTGACAGAGCCAGTAGCGACACTTGCTCATTGGTTGAACATTACACTCTATGCGCAGCTTCGGGAGAACACCATGACCGCCCAACTTCGCACCACACGACGGGGTCTGCTGCAGGCGACCGGAGCCTCCCTTCTCGGCCTGGCCCTGGCCGATTGGATCATGACCGATGAGCTCGCGGCCTTGGCCCAGGCGACAGACAAAGGACTGGAGCCGCTCAACCGTTTTCCCAGGATGATCCAGAACTACCTCGTTCAGCGAGTCCGCCAGGCGGAGGTCTTGGCCGACGAGAATAGGGGGGCACTCAAGACCAAGGCCGATGCGGAACAGTACGTCCAGAGCGTCCGCCAGCGAATTCGTACGTGCTTCGGCCCCGAACCGGAACGGACACCGCTGAATGCCAAGGTCACCGGCATCGTCCAGCGCGATGCCTACAGGATCGAGAACGTCCTCTTCGAGAGCCGCCCCGGCATGCTCGTGACTGCCAACCTGTACGTGCCCAAGGACCGCCAAGGGCCGATGCCCGGCGTGGTGGGAACGTGCGGCCATTCCGAGAATGGGAAGGCGGCCGAGGCCTACCAATCGTTCGCCCAGGGGCTGGCACGGCAGGGCTACGTCGTGCTCATCTACGATCCGATCGGACAGGGCGAACGCCTCCAGTACGTCCAAGAAGACCTCAAGAGCCGTATCGGCGTAGGCGTCAAAGAGCACCTTTACGCGGGCAATCAGCAGATGCTCGTAGGCGAGTTTCTCGGCTCGTGGCAGGCCTGGGACGGCATTCGCGCCCTGGATTATCTCCTTACCCGTCCCGAGGTCGACCCAAAACAGGTCGGCATAACCGGCAACTCGGGAGGCGGTACGATGACCACCTGGCTCTGCGGCGTCGAACACCGCTGGACCATGGCGGCCCCGTCGTGTTTTGTGACCACGTTCCGGCGGAACGCCGAGAACGAGCTCCCGGCCGATACGGAGCAGTGCCCGCCAAAAGCCTTGGCCCTCGGCCTGGACCACTCCGACTTCCTCGCGGCCCTGGCCCCGGCACCGGTCATCATCCTCGGCAAGGAAAAAGACTTCTTCGACGTCCGCGGTGTCGAAGAGTCGTACGCTCGGCTCAAGCATCTCTACAAACTGCTCGGGGCTGAAGACAACATCGCCATGTTCATCGGCCCCACCCCCCACGGCTACACCCAGGAGAACCGCGAGGCCATGTACCGCTGGTTCAATCGGGTCACCCAGGTCAGCGACGCCCAGGCGGAACCCGCCCTCGTGATCGAGAAAGACGAGGTCCTCCAGTGCACGCCCAAGGGCCAGGTTGCGGATCTCGGGTCGCGAACCGTCTTTTCTTTCACCAAAGAGAAGGCCGAGCGACTCCGCAAGGACCGCAGTACGCCCGAAGGGGATGCACTCATCCAGGCGGTTCGCGGCGTCCTCAAGCTGCCCGAATCAATCGTTGTGCCGGACTATCGCATTCTTCGCCCCATCGGCGGCCGCAAATATCCCAGGAAGGCGGCTGTCACCTATGCCGTTGAGACCGAGCCGGGCGTTCATGCCTTGGTCACTCTCCTGCAGGAAGAGCAGCTTGTCAGCCGCCCGCCGCGCGACGGCAAACGAGCGATACTCTACGTTTCGCACCACTCGGCCGACGCCGAGCTGCGCGACGAACCGCTTGTCAAGGAATTGCTCGAGGCCGGGGCCGGCACCCCCTTCTTCGCCTGCGACGTTCGCGGCATCGGCGAGTCGCAGCCCGACACTTGTGGAGTGAACCAATACCTGCAGCCCTACGGCAGCGACTTTTTCGGCGCCGCCCACAGCCTGATGCTCGACGATGCCACGCCCGCCCAGCGGACCCGCGACGTGCTGGGCGTGCTGGAGTGGCTGGCCTCCAGCGGCTACGAAGGAGTCCACCTGGCAGCCAAGGGCTGGGGCGCGATCCCAGCCACGTTTGCCGCCGTCGTGTCGAATCGAGTCCAGCAAGTGACCCTCAAGAATGCCCTGGTATCCTACTCGGCGATCGCAGAATCAGAAGACTATGTCTGGCCGCTGTCGAGCTTCGTGTGGGACATCCTGGCGACGGTCGACCTGCCCGACTGCTACGGTTGGCTCAAAGAACGCAAACAGTTGCGGCACGTTGCCCCCTGCGGACCCAATGACGCACCCGTGTAGGTCCCTCGCCCCCGCACCTGAACAGGCGGGTTTCTCGCACTGAATGATTCATCCGGGACCACGCTACGTGAGCTGGGCGATTCAAAACCCCGGCCTGTATGGCGCGCCGCCTCACTGTACTACTGACCTCAAAGATCGTGAAGTTTTTCACAAAGATCCGCGACTTGCCGGGAGCAGGCCACTCAAGCCGAGCGGTAGTTCATATCGGCTCACCGGCCCAGCCGCCCTGTGACTCTTCCAATCGACCACCTTCTTCGATCGTGATAAGCCGATCGACTTCGACATCTTTGATCACGTCGACCGCACCGCTCGGCCAACGGACTTCGACCCGGTCGACTCGATCGTGTTGCCCAAGTCCAAAATGCAGGCGCGAGCCAAAATGGCTCTGGTAGCCCCGTCCGCTGTGAACCTCGTCGATCTGGACGAGGGACCCCGCAACGACTTGCACGCGTGCACCCACAGCGTCGCGATTGGACTTGGTGCCCACCAGTCGAACCTGAATCCAATGGTTGTCGTTGGTCGAGTCGTTTCGCAAGATCGAGGGGGGTTGCCGTGAATTCAGCACGACCACATCGATATCGCCGTCGTTATCCAGGTCATCGAACGCCGCCCCGCGACTGCTCTGCCGAACGGCCATGCCGTTGCCGGCCGATGCGGAAACGTCTTCGAATCGATTGCTGCCGTCATTCCGGAGCAGGACGTTCTTCACAGCATAAGCCGTGGTATCGTCACGAAGTTCGACATTGTCGTCCAGGTGACCGCAGGCGATGAAAAGGTCCCGATGCGTGTCGTTGTCGAAATCAACCATCCCAACGCCCCAGGTTACGTAAGGATAGGTTCCGGCACCCGCGCCGGTACGCCGGGAGACGTCGTCGAAGAATCCCGCCTCCGAGTTCTGATAGAGCACGGGCGTCTCTCCCTGATAATTCGTCATGAAGAAATCGAGGTATCCGTCGTTATTGTAATCCGCGCAATCCACCCCCATGCTGGCATTTGCATCCCCGAAGAAGTTGTAGGCGATACCCACGACCAACGCCACTTCCTCGAACCGCCCCTTCCCGTCGTTGCGAAAAAAGAAATTCCGCCGAGAGTCATTGCAGACGAATATATCTTGATCTCCGTCGTTGTCGTAGTCGCAGCACACCATACCCATGCCGGACCCCGCGTGCCGGCCAATTCCGGATTCCTCGCTCACGTCCGTGAACGTGCCGTCGCCGTTGTTTCGATAGAGCACGTCCGGCACAGGCTCATAGTAGAGCGGGCCGGCATAGGCCGGCAGGCCGCCGATCGTGCAGGGAACGTGGTTCTCGTAGGTGAAGTCGACGTAGTTCGCCACGTACAAATCGAGATCACCGTCCCCTTCGATATCCAGGAAACTCGCCCCCGCCCCAACCTTGTCGCCGTTCTGCACGCCAGCCGATTTGGTGACGTCCGTGAACGTTCCATCACCGCGATTTCGATAGAGAACATTGGGGCCGAAGTTGTTCAAGTACAAGTCGACGTTCCCGTCGTTGTCGTAGTCGCCAACCGCCACCCCCAGACCGTACCCAGGGTCGGCCACGCCCGCCTCCTGGCTGACATCCCGAAACCTCCAGTTTCCCTCGTTCCGATAGAGTGCGTTCGTTGGCCGCGACTTGTCTTGAGAGCCGCGGAGGGGAGTACCGTTGAGGAAGTAGATGTCGATCAACCCGTCGGCATCGTAATCGAACAGAGCCAGGCCGGCGCTGACCGATTCGACGATATAACGATGACCGCTGCTCCCGTCCGTGTGCCGGAAAGTGATTCCCGTTTCCGACGTCAGGTCGTTGAAGCAGATCGGCCCGGGCGCCACGTCCGCTTGGGGTGCGCCTGCCGGATTGCCGGTCGAAGCCGGTTGTCGGCATCCGATGGCTAGGGCCGCCAATGGGCACAGCCAAATCACCGATCGGGAATTCAAGCTGGTTCTCCTTCCGGTCGATCTGCTATCTCTGCCCCATGCGTTCGATCGTTTGGCGATACATGGGATTCTCGGGCTCCAGCGCGACGGCCTGTTCGACCGCGGCGCGACCTTTCTCGGTGTTGCCGCTTTTCATTGCGCACAAGCCCAGAAGATAATAGTGCTTTGCCGTCGGCTCCAGTTCGACCGCCCTCTTCGCAGATTCTGACGCGGCTGTGAGGTTGCTGCCGGCCTTCAGATAGTGATGTGCCAGCGCGGCATACCCTGCCCCTCGATCCGGGGCAAGCCGGATCACTTCACGGAAAGCCTTCTCCGCGCGATCCGCTCGACCCTGGTCCGAATGCAGCTTCCCCAGCATCAGGTGGCCGTTGAGATATTCCGGGTTGAACTGGACGAGTCGCTCCAGCTCTGCCACCGCTTCGTCAAGACGCTGCTGTTCCATGTAAAGCATGGCCAGTCGTTCGCGCGAAACGGCATCCTCCGGGGTGATCTCGACGGCGCGCCGCCAACTCCACTCGGCTTCCTCCAGGTCGTCCCGCCGTAGATAGCTCGCGCCCACGGCAACAAACGTCGAGACGGCAATTTGCCTGCCGCGTTCCAGATCCGCTGCAATTCCTTTGGCTTCATGCCGCGAACTTCCCCCAGCTTCCGTACGACGATCAAACTCCTGCCGATACTTCGCCGCCTCCTCTGCTTCGCCAAGCCGGTCGCATGCGAGCGACAGACCGAAATACGCCTGGGGCGTACGAGGTGCCGAACGGATTACCGCCTCGTATTCCTCTTTCGCCTTCCTGTACTCCCCCAACTCGGTATAGATCTGCGCCCTCAGAATCCGCATCGCAACGGCCTTGGGAACGTCTTGGGAAGGCAACTCCCCAAGCAGCGAGAGGGCGTCGTCCAGCCGGCCAAGGTTGGTCAATGCCTCTGCCAGGCCGAAACGCGCATCCGGGAATGTGGGTGCCAACATGAACGCTTTACGATACAACGATTCGGCCTCGTCATAGTCACCTGTGTCCATGGCCACATACGCCAACCGGCAATAGGCCACGACATACTCGGGATAAGCCTCCCGAATCGCATCCCACACTCGGATTGCCTCCGTCGTTTCCCGGAATTCAAAGTGGGTCATCCCCAGCAGGTCGAGGCACTCCGGATCTTCGGGGAATCGCTCCGCGAGAGACGAAACCGCCTCGATTGCCGCCCTCTTGATCGAATCGAAGTCGTTTCGGTCAACCGGCCAGGAACTACCTGACTCACCCGATTGCCTGGTATGCGCCGAACGGGGTGCCGAGGGCCCCGGCACCCTCCCAGCCCATGGGATCGCCGCGATCAGAGCAGCTGCCGCCACAAGAATGGTCCCGCCACCGACCCAGAGACGCCTACGGCGCACCCGACCCTGCGCCACGCCCTTGGCATGTTTCAGACGCTTGCGCGCTGGATGAAAAGACGGCACTGTTTGACCGACCAATAAAGAAACAGGCAGGCCGCAGCGGTACGCAAATGCCGCGGCCTGCCTCGGGATATCAGAAGACCTGACCCGCTATTTCGAGGAAAGCTCGATTGTCACCGGTTCCATGCCGGATTTGACTTCTACCGTGATCCCCGATTTCTCCGGGTTCGAATACTTCTTCGGAATAAGCGACTTCGGAGGCTCGGAGCCGCCTGCCCCCGGAGGCCCGGAAAGCATCGGATTATTAGGGTCGCCTTGCTGGCCGGCAGCGGCCTCCATCTTGGACACCCCAACTTTGTGACTGCCGACAATCGCTCCATCCCCTGCCACAAATGTCATCAGGGTAAACTTCCCTGACGCATCGGTCGTGCCGGTGGCAAGACGACCACCGGCGGCAGGTGTGAACGTGACGGACGCACCCTCCAGTGGACTTCCGTCCAAAGTCACCGTTCCACTCACCGGAACGGTCGCGGGCTTACCGGGACCGCATCCGGTTACCAACACGAGGGTAGCCAGCACCACACCCAAAAAAACAACGGTTCTTCGTATTGCCTTCACAAACCTCTCCTTATCAAACGAGCGCAGCGGCCGTCACCGCGTTACGGAATCTGGGCAGGCTTCTGATCGTCCCTCGCTCCGAGAAACTGATAATTCAGGTGGTCGATCGTCTCACTGAGGAAGTGCACCGACCCGTCGCCGAACGCGAATTGCGCTCCACCCGGATGTTCAGATCGAAAACCGAATTCCGTATTCCAGGTGCAGTTGCGGTTGCATTCCGTCAAACCTTCTGACGCATAGTCAAAATTAACGTCGTGACAAGTATCGAAATTGATGGGAATCAACGTCCCCGTGATCCCCTCTCCGTTGTTCGTGGTGTGCCATCCATTCGCCGCGTGAACCGAGCATCCCGTGAGACGCTCCCCTACCATAATCGTGCTGCTCGTGCCGTCCTTCAGGTCGGCCATCGTACAAGACCACAAACCGCCGCTGCCGGTAGCATTTCGAGTAAAGACGCCAGCAGGATTTCCACCCCCCTTGCCGCTCATTCCTGTGAGACCCGAATACGGCGAGTACCACTGCGACGCATCGCAGGTGCAACTCGGGCTGCCGGTCCAACTCTCCGGGGTAGGACCACATGAACCGGAATAGTTGCCGATACCAACCCCACTCGTCATTGTTGGCGTATCGCCAGAACTCGGGCATACAAATCCGGGAATAGTCTGCCGGCGGATCTCCTGTCCACCCGGCGCCACCAACTGGCCGTCAGTCCCCAGTCGGAAATCGATGGCGTCGTAGAGAGCCGTCTGCTCGATGAACGGCAGAAGTCGCGTCATCATCGATCCTTTGTAGTTGACGTCGATCCATCCGCCGACACCAGCACCGCAGTACGTGTTGGGAAATGCCTTGTTGATGTCATGATAATTGTGCAGAGCCAAACCGATCTGCTTGAGGTTGTTGCTGCACTGGGAGCGGCGAGCCGCTTCCCTCGCCGCCTGAACGGCGGGGAGCAACAGGGCGATCAGGATCCCGATGATCGCGATCACCACGAGAAGCTCTACGAGTGTGAACGCCTTAATACGTCGCATCAGTCACCTCCCTTTCTCGCTCTGGCAAACGTGCCGCATGCACATTGCAGAGTGAATACCTATAGAAAAGAACCTCTGGCGATCAGATCGCCAGATACGGAAGATCCCCCACACAATTGGAAAGCCGAACAAACATGCCTGTCGCTCACAGGTGCCTGACAGAATCAAAGAAAGATCAGAAGAGGAACTCGTAACTCATGACGAAAGAAAGGGTAACCCCTACCACCGACGGTGTCAATACGGCGGCGATTCCGGCAAACCTGGTGATCCTCCACTTGGTTGACTCGAAACGTCGTGATAAATCGACCGGGCTGTGCGAGTATGTCTCGGTTGATATCATGAATATCAAGCCAGTCGCGATAATCTTCCCCCTTTTGTGGTATATGCGTACGATGATCCCCAGCGACTATGCCCGCTTCTGGTGGGAAAGAGCCGTGCGGAAGATCCGACAAAGTATTTCGAGTTCTTTTCGCGTGCCATTTCTAATGGCGGTGCTGATATCCCCCGTTGGATGCAGCGATCGAGGCGGGGCGCACTCGCCCCCCACCTACGGGGGAACGCCCGGTTCGGAGATTCCAACCGCCGCGTCACACGTCCCCACAGCGGCGTCCGGACCGGGATCCCAAACCGCTCCGGGACAAGAGGTCTCTACCATCGGCGACGGCGGCGTCCCTCACGGTGACATCGATAGAATCCGCACCGATCTCTTGGCAGCCGCCAGCCGGCTGGTCGAGACCCACGCGACCGTCCCCGAGGCCTTTGCCACAATGGCCCTGGTCCAGTCCCGCTTCGGAAAAACGAGCGAGGCAGAAACCTATTGGAAGAAGTGCCTCAGCCTCAATCAAAGCTTCGTGGATGCCTATCACGCCCTCGGCGATGCTTGCCTACAGCGCGGCGACTACCTCGAAGCGGAAGAACACTACCGGGAAGCCCTTCGGCTCGATCCCAACCGGCCGGATGTACACCACCGGCTGGCTGAAGCCCTGATGGGCAATGGGAAGATGGTGGAATCGATTGCTTTGCTGGAGGATCGCGTCAAGACAGGATCGCAGAACGCGGAAACCTACTTCTGGCTCGGCCAGGCCAGCCTGCAGAGCAAGGACTTCGAGAAAGCTGCCGAATACCATCAGGCATCGATTCGCCTGGATCCAGACAATACCTACTCCTACTACGGTCTCGCGACGGCTTGCACTCGGCTCGGCAAGACGGAAGACTCCCACAAGTACCTGGAAGAATTTCGTCGGCTGAAGGATCGGGATCAGCAATCCGAGTTGGAGCGGATGGCCAAGATCGACGACGAACAGACCGTTGTCCAGAGTGCGGCTTTCCTCTGGTCGGCTCTGGCGGGGGTCTACGCGAAACTGGGCGATGTGGCTTCCGCCGAACAGGACTGGCGCAAGGCCCGGGGATTGGATCCTGGGAACGTCCTCTCACGGGAGAAACTCGTTGCTCTGTACACCAGTCAGCAACGTCTTCCTGAAGCGATTGCCGTCATGGAGGAGATCTGCCGGATCCGGGCAACCGACGGCCGATTGTTGGTGACCCTCGGCGTCCTGCATGCGCGACAGGGCGACTTTGATGCGGCGGAACGGTCTTTCCTCCGTGCAATTCAGGCCTCGCCTCAAGAGGCGGTCGGCCACGCCGCCATCTCGCGGCTCTATTTCCAGTCCGGACGAAATCCGGCCGGTGCTCTGGAGCACGCTCGGAAGGCCGTGGAACTTGAGCCGGTCGCTCCCCATTTCGTGATCCTCGCCGAGGCCGCCTCGAAGAGCGGAGACCTCGCCGAGGCCAGGGCAGCCCTCCGCAAAGCGATGGACCTCGACCCGAACAACGCGGCCTACCGGAAGGCGTACGAATCGATCGGAGAAGTCAAGCCATGATCGTCACGGCAGTTCCCATCGTGCCAGACCAGATGGCACGTCGATTGTCACGGTGCCTCCTGCTTCTTCTTCTTCTTCTTCTTCTCATCATCACCGCCGAAGCAGCCTCGGCCGAGTGCCCCATCCAATTGCATGACGTTACCAAAGAAACGGGAATTGCGTTTCGCCATACCGATGGGAGCAGCGGCCAGCGCTACATCGTGGAAACGGTCACCGCCGGTTTGGCGCTTTTCGACTATGACCTGGATGGACTGATCGACATCTACTTCCTCAACGGGGCACCCTTGAAGGGGACACGCGTCGAGAAGCCGCCCACCAACGCCCTGTATCGGAACCTCGGCAACATGACTTTTGCCGACGTGACCCAACAGGCTCGCGTCGGCGATACCGGCTTCGGCCTGGGGGTCGCAGTCGCCGATTACGATAACGACGGCGATCCCGACATCTTCCTCAACAACTACGGCCCGAATGTCCTCTATCGAAACAACGGTGACGGGACGTTCGACAACGTCACCCGCGAAGCCGGACTGGGAACGGATAGTCTTGTGGGAGCCGGTACCGCATTCCTGGATATCGAAGGAGACGGTGATCTGGATCTGTATGTCGCGAACTATGTCGACTTCACCTACGAGAATCACCGCGTCCGATCCGTCGACGGTTATCCGGAATACGCAGGTCCCAAGGATTACAGCCCCGTCCCTGATCGCCTCTACCGTAACAACGGCGATGGCACCTTCACCGACTTCAGCGGGCCATCCGGGGTCGGTTCCTGCGCCGGAACGGGGATGGGAATGGTCTGCTGCGACTACGATCGAGACCGGGACACAGACATTTTCGTCCTCAATGACGTGGCCAGGAACTTCTTCTTTCGGAACAACGGCCAGGGCGTCTTCGAGGAATGCGGGCTGCTTATCGGTGCTGCCTACAACCTCCACGGTCACGAGTTGGGCAGCATGGGTATCGATTGCGGTGACTTTGACAACGACGGATGGCTCGATTTCTTCATGACTTCCTACTCCAACGAAATGCCGGTCCTTTACCGGAATCTCGGCGACGGATACCTCGAAGACGTTACTTTCACCACGGGCGCGGGGCAAGGGGCTCGGGCTTACGTGAACTGGGGGACCGGCTTCGTCGATTTCGATAACGACGGCGATCGCGACCTCTTCATGGCTTGCGGCCATTTGCAGGACAACATCGATCTGTACGACGACACAACCTCCTACCATGCTCGAAACATCTTGTTGATGAACACGGGCGACGCCCGGTTCGTCAACGTCTCCGATATCGCCGGCGACGGGCTGGCGGTCAAACTCAGCAGTCGCGGCGCAGCCTTCGACGATCTCGATAACGACGGCGACATGGATGCCGTGATCCTGAATTCGCGTCGCGAACCCACTATCCTTCGCAACGATTCTCCCGATCATAACCATTGGCTCCAGGTCCAACTCCGAGGCACCAAGGGAAACCGCGACGGAGTGGGCGCTCAGGTTCGCGTGTTCGCCGGCGACTGCTGTCTCGTCGATGAAGTCCACAGCGGGCGGAGCTACCAGAGCCACTACGGCACCCGCCTCCAGTTTGGCCTCGGAAAAACCGATCACGTTGACCGAATCGAGGTCGATTGGATCGGCGGGGGGCGGGACGTCCTTGAAAGCATCGCCCCCGATCGATGCTTGACCATTGAACAAGGGTCCTCTCCGGCCGCCGACAACGAAAGCCTCGACAGCCGTTGAATCAACGAACTCTGCGAACGGAATACGTACCTGCCATGTGCCTGCTACCCGCCCTCGTGAGTGCAACACTGTTAGCCAATTCGAGCACGGCCCCCGCTCCCCATCCGCCCAACGTCGTTCTGATCATGATCGACGACCTGGGATACGGCGACATCGCCTGCTACGGCACCGCCGCAGTCAAAACTCCAAATCTCGACCGGCTGGCGGCCGAGGGACTGCGGTTCACCAGCGGTTACACCCCCGCTTCCACCTGCACGCCCACCCGCTTTGCCACCCTCACCGGCATGTACGCCTGGCGGCAGCCGGGTACCGGCATCGCGCCGCCCAATGCCACCGCGCTCATTCAGCCCGGTACCGTCACACTGCCCTCGATCATGAAACAGGCCGGCTATGCGACCGGCATCGTCGGAAAGTGGCACCTTGGCTTGGGTGAGAAACCCAAGCCCCAGTGGAATGGTGAACTCAGGCCCGGCCCTCTCGAAATCGGCTTCGACTACTGCTTCCTCATGCCCACCACCGGCGATCGCGTGCCCTGTGTCTTCGTGGAGAATCATCGGGTCGTCAATCTCGAGGCCGACGATCCCATCACGGTGAGCATGGAGAATCCCGACGGCCAGCCGACTGGAATCACCCATCGCGACACGCTCCGGATGGACTGGAGCCACGGCCACAACCAGTCGATCGTCAACGGGATCGGCCGCATTGGATTCATGACCGGGGGGCACAAGGCCCGTTGGCGCGATGAAGACATGGCCGACGTCTTCACCGGCAAGGCGGTCGACTTCATCCGCAGGCATCGGGAGGAGCATTTCTTCCTCTTCTTCTCAACCCACGATATTCACGTGCCCCGCATGCCCCACCAGCGATTCCAGGGCACGAGCCCGCTCGGCTACCGCGGCGACGCCATCCAGCAGATGGACTGGTGCGTGGGAAAAGTGCTCGCGACCCTCGACGAGTTGGAGCTCGTGGAGAACACACTCGTCATCTTCTGCAGCGACAACGGCCCTGTCCTCGACGACGGTTACAAAGACGGCGCGATTGAGAAGATCGACGGTCACAAGCAGGCCGGTTCCTTCCGAGGCGGCAAGTACAGCATCTATGAAGGCGGCACCCGAACCCCCTTCATCACCCGTTGGCCCGGCAGGATCC
>CAYSCH010000104.1:16601-24516 GCA_964429355.1 uncultured Planctomycetaceae bacterium
GGTCGTCTCGACCATCGATCTGGCCGCCAGCATGGCGGCCCTGGTCGGCGTCGAACTTCCGCACGAGGCCTGCCCCGACAGCTTCAATGTGCTCGGCGCCCTGACGGGCGAGGAAGGGAGTGGAGGCCGCGACCACCTCGTCCAGGAAGGCCGCGGACTGGCCCTCCGCGCGGGCGACTGGAAGTACCTGGAGCACGCCAATGCCAAGGCCGTCGAGTCGCTCACCTTCAAGAAGGGGCCCGGCCAGTATGAACTTTTCAATCTTGCCGACGACCCGGGTGAAACCACGAACCTCATCGACCAGCAGCGGGAACGGGCAGAAAAGATGAAGGCCCAACTGGCCGCCATCCGTGCCGCCGGCCGCTCGCGGCCGTGAAGTGGGACCTCTACGCGGAACTCGTGCAGATGATCGGCGAGCGCGATCCCGCCTTGGGCGACCCGCCGCCCGAAACGTACGCGGCGGCGTGTCGTTGGCGGCCCCAGGGCCAGAGTTGCTGGCTGGAAGTGTGGAATCATCCGCTGACTCTTGGACAACCGCTCCCCTGCCTTCCTCTCTGGCTTTCGGACGAACTGGCGATTCCGCTCGATCTGGAAACGAGCTACGAACAGACCTGCCGCGACCTTCGCATCGCTTGACTCCGCCGCCAAGTGGACCCGCTCCACTCCTCCGGCTAAGATAGGGATCTGGCGTTTCCCCGAACACACTCCCCTTGTCTCCGGAGCATACACGGCGATGACCAGGCAAAACAGCGGACCAAACAACAACCTTTCCCGGCGGCGGTTCCTTCAGACCTCCGCAACAATCGCCGGCGTTGCGGCGACAGCCAGTCTCCGCATGGTGCACGGGGCCGAGTCCGGGGCCCTCGGCGAAGTCCGCATCGGGCTTGTCGGCTGTGGCGGGCGAGGCACCGGCGCACTGCTCGACGCACTCGGGGCAGCTACCCGGGTCATCTACCCCCAGCTCGGCTACCACACCGAAGACGTGGCCGACGGCGCCTCGGTCGAAAAGAAAGATATCAAGGTCGCTGCCCTCGCCGACCTCTTTCCCGACCGCCTCGACCAGTGCAGGCAGCAGATCAGCAAGCTGGGAATCGACGTCCCCGCGAGCCGCTGCTTCACCGGTTTTGACGCCTGCCAGCAATTGCTGGCCCTTTCCGACGTGAACTATGTCCTCCTGGCCACGCCCCCACGATTCCGCGCCGAACAGCTCGAAGCAGCCATCAAGGCGGGCAAGCACGTCTTCATGGAAAAGCCCGTCGCCGTCGACGTGCCCGGTGTCCTCACCGTCATGGCCGCCGGTGAGCTGGCCAGACAGAAGGGCCTCGGCATCGCCGCCGGCACCCAGCGCCGGCACCTGAATTCCTATCGCGAAACGATCCAGCGGATCCAGGACGGTGCGATCGGCGAACTGGTCTATGCCCGCTGCTATTGGAACGGCGGCGAGATCTGGGTCATTCCTCGGGAAGAAGGCTGGAGCGATCTGGAGTGGCAGATCCGCAACTGGAACTACTTCACCTGGCTCTCCGGCGACCACTATGTGGAACAGCACGTCCACAATCTCGACATCATGAACTGGGTCCTCGGTGCCCACCCTGTCCGGGCCATTTCCGGCATCGGCGGCCGCCAGGTCCGTACCGCCGAGGTCAACGGCCATGTCTTCGATCACTTCGCCGTCGAGTTCGAGTATCCTGGCGGGCAGCGGATGTTCAGCCAGGCCCGCCAGATCAACGGCTGCCAGAATAAGGTCGAAGAGACCGTCGTCGGCACCGGCGGCACCAGCAACTGCAGCGACGAGATCACCACCAAGGACGGCAATCGCTGGCGATTCCGCGGCGAGAAGGTAAACCCCTACCGGCAGGAACACGAGGACCTGATCGCCAGCGTCCGCGCCGGAGAGCCCATCAACGAGGCCCAGGCGATCGCCGAATCGACCATGACCGGCATCCTCGGCCGCGAGGCCGCCTACAGCGGCAAGGAAATCACCTGGGAGGAGGCCATGAAGTCCACCACCCGGCTCGGCCCCCAGAAACTCGAGCTTGGCCCCTTCCCCATCCCGCCGATTGCCATGCCGGGAACCTACAAGTTCTCCTGACGCAAACGCCAGCCCGGCTGCTGCTGTCAGCCAATGGCAACGACTTGCCGGAACCAGTCCAATTGCCGTCAGCGGCCGGGCTTTTGGAGGCAAAAAGAAAGCTACTATTTCTCCCGTCTCCCGTCTTGCGGTGGATACTCGCCTTGCAGTTCACCAAACTCAGGTCCGACTCCATCCTCCCCACCACCACTTTGTGGAGCTTCAACCGATGAATACCCGAATGTCTGCGAGGCTGCTTCATTGGCCGCTTTCCCTAGGTCTCCTCTTCTCATCATTCACCGCGACCGCCGCCGAGCTGGTCGACGACATGAAGCAGGTCTCCCCCAGAATCGTCTACGAGACCTGGCAGGACGACAACTGGGAACTGTTCACGATTCGTGCCGACGGCTCCGACATGGCCAACCTGACCAAAACGCCCGATCAAAACGAGTTGTACCCCCACGCCTCCCCCGACGGTACCAAGATCTGCTTCGTCTGCGACGAAGGATCGGACGCCGACAAGATCCGCAACGTCTACGTGATGAACCTCGACGGAACCGACCGCAAGCTCGTGGCCGCCAATGGCCGGGATCCCTGCTGGAAATCGGATTCCACCGCCATTGCCTACCTCAAAGGCGAGGTCGAAGAGTTCACCTTTACCGACTACGCCACCAAGGGCATCTTCATCTACGACCTGGCCAGCGGCCAGCACCGGCAACATCCCAACCAGGACCTCCTTCATCTCTACAATGTCTGCTGGTCCCCCGACGGCAAGTGGTTCATCTCCACCGTCCACGCGGGAATGGGCTACAAGCATGCCATCCTGGCCATCGAAGCCGAGGGACAGGGCGTCTACGATCTGGCGATCCCCGGTTGCCGTCCCGACATCAGCCCCGACGGAAAACGCCTCGCCTGGGGCGCCAGCGATTGGGCGCTCCGCATCGGCGACCTCGACTTCTCCGACGCAACCCCCAAGGTGCTCAACGCCCGCGACGTGGTCACCAGCGAAAAACCGATGAAGATCTACCATGTCGATTGGTCCCCCTGCGGTCAGTACATCGCCTTCAGCCGCGGGCCGGACCGAAAGATCCTCGGCACGATTCCCGAAGTCGTGGGGGCCAAAGCCAAGGACTGGAACATCGGGGTGGCCGACGCCAACCAGACCAACCGCTGGATGCCGATCACGTCCGACGGCAACTGCAACAAGGAGCCCGACTGGACTGCGGAGAAGCCGAGCTTATAAATGATTCACATCACGCCGGAAAACCTTTGCCAGCTCAAGCGAGGAAACCCGGCCTCTTCATTGAACGGATACGCTTCACCATGAATCGTCTCGTGTGGTTTGTCGTTCTGGCACTGCTCGCGTCCGCCGGTGCCTGCCAGAAGGTCGATCGCTCCGCGCCGGCGCCACCAGCCGCTCCTGCCCCCGAGATCGTCGTGACGGAAGGCGGGGTAGAAATGGTACTGATTCCGGCTGGCCGCTTCGTCATGGGAACGGACGACGGTCCCCCCGAGCAGGGGCCGGCCCACGAAGTGGAACTCGACGCCTTTCTCATGGATCGCTGCGAGGTGACCCAGGCGGTCTACGCGAAAATGGAGCCCGTCAACGGATCCCATTTCAAAGGCCCCGATCTGCCCACCGAGATGATCGGCTGGGGCAAGGCCGCGCTGTACTGCAACATGCGCTCCGAGGCGGAAGGGTTCAAACCCTGCTACAACGAGTTCGGCGAGTGCGACTTCGAGGCCGACGGCTACCGCCTTCCCACCGAGGCTGAATGGGAATACGCCTGCCGCGCCGGCAGCAACACCCCCTACAACTTCGGTTCGGATCCCGGCCAGCTCGGGCAGCATGCCTGGTACGCGCAGAACGCCAACAAGAAGACGCACCCCGCTGGTGGAAAGACCCCGAACGCCTGGGGGCTCTATGACATGCACGGCAATGTGGCCGAGTGGTGCAACGACTTCTACGCCCCGGACTATTATGCCGGCAGCCCGGCAAAAAACCCGCGCGGGCCGGCCGAAGGGGAGAAGAACGTGCTCCGCGGCGGTCACTGGGGCGCCAGTGCCGAGTCGTGCACGTCGACCTTTCGCATCGGTGAGGACCCCGGCTTCTCCGACGCCTGTTTCGCCCGCGATGCAATCGGCTTTCGCTGCGTGAGAAGATTTCGTGCGGAACCCCCGGCCGACGGCCCTGCGCAACCGCCCGTCTCCGAAAAAGGAGCGTCCGCCATGCCCCTCTCCCGCTTCGCCATCCCCATGACCGTGGTGGGCGCCCAGCCGGAGCCCGTCAAACGGACCGGCCTGGTCTACGACGAAATCTATCTCCGGCACCTCACCGGCTCGGGGCATCCCGAGTGCCCCGAACGGCTGGAGGCGATCGTCGACCGACTTGAGACCTCTGGACTGATGGACAAGCTCACTGGCATCAAGCCGCGCCCCGCCGAGGAGAAGTGGTTGACTGCCATTCACACGCCTGAGCACGTCGCTGCCCTTCACCGGATGTATGCCGATGGCAGCCGGTTCGCCGGCTCCCGCGACACGCCCCTTTCGGAATCGTCCTACGAGGTCGCCCTCGTGGCCGCCGGCGGCGCGCTGGCAGCGGTGGATGCCGTCGTGAAGGGGGAGGTCCGAAACGCCTTCTGCGCCGTCCGCCCTCCCGGCCACCATGCCACGCCCGACAAGGCTATGGGCTTCTGTCTGCTGAATAACGTGGCCATCGCCGCCCGTTATCTCCAGAAAGAACACAAACTCTCCAGGATTCTGATCGTCGACTGGGATGTCCATCATGGCAACGGCACCCAGGAGATTTTCTACGAAGACCCGAGTGTGTTCTACTTCAGCGTCCATCAGTATCCCTTCTATCCCGGCACCGGCAGTGCGGAGGAACAAGGGTCCGGCGAAGGAAAAGGCAGCACGCTGAATGTTCCCTTGCCGGCTGGCAGCGGCGACGCCGAGTTCCAGCAGGCGTTCTCGGACAAACTTGTCCCGGCCGCCCGCCAGTTCCACCCCGACTTCGTCCTCGTTTCCGCCGGCTTCGACGCCCACCAGGACGATCTCCTCGGCCGGATGAAGGTCACCACCGAGGGTTTTGCCGAACTGACGCGGATCGTCAGGCAGATTGCCGAGGAACACTGCGGCGGGCGCCTGGTGTCGGTCCTCGAAGGAGGCTATCATCTGGAAAATCTGGCCGCCTCCGTCGAGGCCCACCTGCGAGCCCTGATGGAGTGAGGAGCAATACGCGAGGAACCTCGTGACCGTTCCTGATGTTGATCGTTCTCTCAATCCTGATCCTGCGCTTAATCTTTCTCTCCCACCCTCCCCCCTATGCTATTCCACACCTGGGTCTTTCTGGCCTTCTTCCTCATCTTCTATCCGGTCTACCTGCCGATCAAGGGCACACGGCTCGGGCTCCTGTGGCTGCTCGTCGCCTCCTACGTCTTCTACGGCTGGTGGAATCCGATCTACCTTCTCCTTATCCTCTGGAGCACGACCGTCGATTACCTTGCCGTGCGGGCCATGGCCTACACGGGCTGGAAGAAGACCTGGCTCGCCGTGAGTATCGTCAACAATCTGGGCTTGTTGGGCTTCTTCAAGTACGCCCGCTTCGTGGTCGACAACGTTAACTCCGTGGCCGAGTGGCTCAAGTTACCCTACGCGCTCGGTGACCCGAACGTCTGCTTCCTCAGCGACGGGCTGAACGCCGTTCTTGCGTCGCTGAATCTGCCTTATCACGTGCCCGACTTCCGCTACCTTCTGCCCGTCGGCATCTCGTTCTTCGTCTTTCAGTCGATGAGCTACACGATCGACTACTACCGTGGCCAGGTCCAACTGGAACGCAGCTTCATCCGCTACGCAACCTTCGTCTCGCTGTTCCCTCAACTCGTTGCCGGACCGATCGAACGGGCCAACCACCTTCTGCCCCAGTTGTATGGAAACCCGCGGATCACCCGCCAGGATATGGCCGACGGGCTTTCACTCTTCGTGGTGGGCCTGTTCAAGAAAATCGCCCTGGCCGATTACCTGGCCATGTACGTCGACCCCGTCTACGCGTCGCCGCAGTATCATAGCGCTCCGGCCCTGCTCCTGGCCACCTTCGCCTTCGCGTGGCAGATCTACTTCGACTTCAGTGGCTATACCGACATGGCTCGCGGCGTCGGCCGGCTGATGGGTGTCCGCCTGATGCTCAACTTCAACAATCCTTATCTGGCCACCGGACTGGGAGACTTCTGGCGCCGCTGGCACATCAGCCTCTCCACCTGGTTCCGCGACTACGTCTACATCCCCCTGGGAGGCAGTCGCCACGGCGAACTGCGAACCTACATCAACATGGTCCTCACCATGCTCATCTCCGGCCTCTGGCATGGCGCCATGTGGACCTTCGTCCTCTGGGGCGCCGTCCATGCCGCGGGCCGAGTCTTCACCCGAGCACTCGAACAAACGGCCCTCTACCGCGATCATGTGCCCAAGCTCGCCAAGCAGGTCCTTACCTTCTCGGTCGTCATGCTGGCCTGGGTGTTCTTCCGCGCGCAAAACACCAGCGACGCGTGGCTGATCCTCGGACGCATCTTCACCAGCGGCCTGGCCGATCCGGCCTTCCCGCTGCTCCTTGCCGGCCTGGTACTCTCGATCTGGTTGTATGAGTACCTTTACGAATCGCGATTCCAAACCCTGGTCAGTGCCCCGCCGGTGCGCATGGCACTCGTCGTCGGCATGATCCTTTACATGGCAACCATCGTGACTTCCGGCAATCAGGAGTTCATCTACTTCCGGTTTTAGAGCCCTGGCCTGGAATGTTCAGTTTGCATATGTCAATACCGAGTGATTGGATCCTGATTCTGCTTCAGTCCCGAAGGGACGATCCTAAGTCAGCCCAGGGTGGAGCGAACGTGAGCGACGCGAACGTCGCGCAACCCTGGGATGCGAAGATCAACCACCGTCGAACCCCAAAGGGGTGCCCCTAAGATGAGGGCAAAACCATGCCACAGTCATTGGCCAAGGTGATTGTTCATATCGTCTACAGTACCAAACACCGCCGACCGTGGCTTCACGATTCCATTCTCCGATCCGAATTGTATGCCTATGGCGCCACGATCCTCAAGGAAGAAGTTGACTCGCCGGCTATCTTGATCAATGGCATGGCAGATCATCTTCACATCTTGTGTTCACTGTCCCGCAAGTTCGCTATCATGGATGTCATCAAGAAATCGAAGACGGAAACGTCGAAATGGATCAAGAAGCAGGGAGCAAGCTGCAATGATTTTCAGTGGCAAGCGGGATACGGGATCTTTTCCGTGAGTCAGTCGAAGGTCGAACAGGTCAAACGATACATTGCCAACCAAGAGGAACACCACGAGCGCATCTCGTTCCAGGACGAGTTTCGAAAGATGTGCGAGAAACATGGGATCGAAATTGATGAGCGGTACGTTTGGGATTAATGACGGCGACGCTCGCGCATTGGTTAGGGCCGCCCCGTTGGGGCTGGTTGATCTTGGTGGGGCTTCGGTCCCAGGGTTGCGCGATGTTCGCTTCGCTCACATTGCTCCACCCTGGGCTGGTATAGGACTGTGCCATCGGCACGGAAATGCCCGGAATAGTGCGAGCCCTTGGAAAGACTTCTCAAGGTCTCATGATCGGCGAACGTGACCATCCTAGGTGTGCCCTGCTCTCCTCCGAAATACGCAATATAACCAACGTCAACCAGCAAATTCTCCAACCCAACTGATTCTATGCCACCCGACACCCACGACGAGCGCTTCGCCGCCAACAACGTTCGCCTCTCCCTGCGGGGATGGCTGCTGGCCGGCCTCCTCGTGCTCCTGGCGCTCTGGCTGATCCCGCTGGCCT
>CAYSCH010000105.1:0-23707 GCA_964429355.1 uncultured Planctomycetaceae bacterium
CTTCAGGCATGTTGAGATCCGACAGGACGATCCGAAAGGGATTCCCCTCCTGAACCGCCTGGTCTATGGCTCTGAGTGCCTCGTCCGCTCCACTCACCGTTGTGGGCTGCATCTCCCAATTGGCGGCCAGTTCCTCGAGAATCAGCCGATTCGTGGCATTGTCGTCAACGATCAGGACGCGGATCCCGATCACGTTCTCAGTCCTTGAGATCCGCCGCATCTCCTGGCCGGCAGCCGAGCCAAAACGGACGGTGAAGAAGAACGTGCTGCCCTCGCCCGGCCGGCTCTCCGCCCAGATCCTGCCGCCCATCCGCTCGACCAGCCGTCGGCATATCGCAAGTCCCAAACCGGTGCCGCCAAACCTCCGCGTGGTCGAAGAGTCGACCTGGCTGAACGCCTGAAAGATACTCTGGACTTTGTCCTGTGGGATCCCAATCCCCGTGTCGGCAATCGAGAAACAGACCACGACCTCCGAGTCGGACTGCGACTCCAACTCGGCTTTCACAACGATCTCGCCATGCTCGGTGAACTTGGTGGCATTGCCTACGAGATTCGTGATGATTTGGCCAAGTCGTGCGGGATCTCCGGTCACAAACGAAGGGATAGCCTCATCGATCCGGTATGCCAGTTCGAGCCCCTTGGCGTGGGCGCGCAAAGCCAGTGACTTGAGCACATCCCCTACCCGCTCGCGGACATCGAAGGGGAGAATCTCGAGCTCCAGCTTTCCCGCTTCGATCTTGGAGAAGTCGAGGATGTCATTGATCAGCCCGAGCAGGGACTCACCCGATTCCTGCACCATGCGCAGGTACTCGCGCTGGGTCGGTGTCAGCTCCGTATCGAGCACCAGATCGGTCATTCCGATGATCGCGTTCATCGGCGTACGAATCTCGTGGCTCATGTTGGCCAGGAAATTGCTCTTGGCCTGATTCGCGGCCGCTTCCGCCTCTCGGGCCTTCTCCAGACTGCGAAACAGGATCGCCTGCGGCTTTCTGAGCCCCACCTCGACGAACGCCAGGTAGACCAGCGAAAACGATACAATCTTCAAGTAATGGCCCAGTTCATTTGCCAGCCCGGTAAGCGATCGATAGACCGTGAAGGCGAGTTCGGAACAAATCGTCGCCACGATCGACGCCGCCAGGAGTCGAAACACAAGCTTGTCGAATTCCGACCGTCGCTGGACAAGCAGCAGGAGGCTGACCAGCAGAATGATACAGATCGTGTACTCGCTGGCGATCTTGAACGTGGTGAGCCCGGTGCCCGGTATGAAGCAAGTAGGAAACACTTGCCAGTAGAAGATGAGCATATAGAAGAAAGCGATCAGGGCAGTGTATGCCGCGAACACGTAGCCCGGTGCAAATCGCTTCCGCAGGAAGAGAAACGCTGCGAGCAACGAAAGACTCTGTACACCGCGGGCCAGAATCCACAACTGGATGGCAAGACCCTGCCCAAATTCCGGAAAGATATTCATCTCCCCGTAGGCCAGCATGTGGACCAGGTCGATCGACGCGACGAACAGGAAGGCGATGCCGATGAAGAGATAGCAGGCGTTGTCGAGAAACCTGCGAGCGTTCCAGAACACCGCGAAGACCGTGCACGCGACAATGATGCTGAAGATCTCGGCCAGGGAGTGGAAGAGCAGGTAGCTGTAACTCCGAGCCAGGATCAACCCCAGCAGGGCTGCTGCTCCGGCCAGTAAGGTCGGACGGTAATCGAATTTGCCCGCCGGATCTCCCCGAGCCTCCATACGATTCCCCTTGCCCCAGGGCGTGAAAGCTGCTCGTTGACAAGATCGCCGCAATTACCCTTCCAACCGTAACAGCACTTGCACGTACAGTCTACCCCCTCTGGCTCGGCACGACCACTGTCGGCATTTCCGGGCAGATCAACTCGGACCGCACTCCCGGCCGAAATGAGCGTCAAGGACGCCTCTCTCTAGCCTACATCCCCTAGATCGAGTGCCGTTCCGTACCGCACAAGCATCATTCGCCGCAGTCGTGCGTGTGCCGGTGCCGCCAGGCCCGGGTCGGCGTCGACCGTCTGCTGCGCGTCGCGACGGGCTTCCGCCACGAGGGCCGCATCCCGCTGGAGATCGGCGATCCGGAACGGCGGCAGGCCGTGCTGGCGCGTGCCGAAAAGTTCCCCAGGCCCACGGAGCGAGAAGTCGATCTCGGCCAGTTTGAAACCGTCTGTCGTCGATGCGAACGCCTTCAATCGGGCAGCCGCCTCCGGGCTCTTGTCGTGGGCAAACACGGCACAGTAGCCCGGAAACTTGCCCCGGCTGATCCGGCCGCGAAGTTGATGCAACTGGGCCAGTCCAAACCGCTCCCCGCTCTCGATCGTCATCAACGTCGCGTTCGGCACGTCGACGCCCACCTCGACCACCGAGGTGGATACCAGCACCTGAATCTCGCCTGAACGAAATTCGGTCATGATGGAGTCCTTCTCCTCGGGCTTCATCCGGCCGTGAACCAGACCCAGGCGAAAGGCCTCCAGGGGTCCGTTGGCCAAGGCCTCATAACTCTCCTGCAGGCTCGTGGCCGCCACAGAGTCCGACTCGTCGACCAGCGGCGTCACCACGTAGCCCTGCCGCCCCTCAACAAGCTTCTTGCCGAAAAAAATCCACCAGCGTTCCCGTTCCTCTTCCGTGGGGAGATAGGTGTGAATCTTCTGTCGACCGGGCGGCGTGTCGGAGAGCGTCGATACGTCGAGGTCGCCAAACAAGGTCATGGTCACCGTCCGGGGGATCGGCGTGGCGGTCATGACGAGATAGTGCGGATCACCCCCCGATTCGCGGAGCAGGGCTCGTTGCCGCACGCCGAATTTGTGCTGCTCGTCGATGACGGCCAGTCCGATTCGTTTGAAGCGGACATCCTCCTGGATGACCGCCTGGGTACCCACGACGAGTTCCACTTCCCCGGCGGCAATCTGCTGGAGAATCCGACTCCGCTCGCTCGCCGCGAGGCCGCCGACGAGTTCCACCAGACGCACCTCACTGGCCGCAAGCATCCGTTTGAGCGTCAGCGCATGTTGCCGGGCAAGGATTTCCGTCGGCGCCATCAACACGGCCTGCGCCCCGTGGGCCACAGCCAGAAGCATGGCGTAAACCGCCACAATCGTCTTGCCGCTCCCCACATCCCCCTGCAACAGGCGGTTCATCGGCCGAGTCGATGCCATATCGGCGGCAATCTCAGAAATCGCCTTCTCCTGCCCGGGCGTCAACTCGAACGGAAACAGCCGGCGAATGCGAGCGTCGATCCGCGGGGTTGTCTCCAGCGGTTCTGCCTGGTGGAGAGTCTGCTGTTGCTGCCGCTTGATGGCCAGGGCGAGCTGCAGTACGAAGAGCTCCTGATACACGAAACGCCGTCGGGCCTTTTCGAGCGACTGGCGATTGGTAGGGAAGTGGATTTCGGCCAATGCCTGGGCCAACGGCCACAGATCATGGGTTGCCAGATAGTCTTCCGTAAACGCTTCCTCCAGGCATCCCGCATACTCCTCCAGCGCGGCCCGCACCATCCGCCGCAGATGCCATTGCTGCAGTCCTTCGGTCAGCGGATAGATGGGTAGAATGCCGCTCTCCGTTTCCGGTTCATCTTCGCCGAGGATCGTGACCCGCGGATGGACCATCTGCCACATGAGGCCGCGCTGTTTTGGCTTGCCGGAAACGAGCACCTCCTGTCCGCGGCGGTACTGGGTGAAGAGGAAAGGCTGATTGAACCAGACCGCGCGGATGTAACCGCTGCCGACCCGCACCAGCATGCCGAGCATATTGCGCCCCGGGGCGACGTCCCGCATTTCCACCTCTTCGACCAGCCCCCGCACCGTCTGGAGCGATCCCTCCTCCAGATCGGCCACCTGGCGTCGATCGGTATGGTCTTCGTAGCTGCGGGGGAAAAAGAAGAGCAAATCGGCCACGGTGCGGATGCCCAAACGTTCCAGCATCTCGGCCCTTCGGGGCCCCACCCCTTTGAGATACTGGACAAGAGTGGCAAGTCGCTCTGCCGCCGATTTTCCCTGTTCGCTCATGCCTCCCATGATATCCGCCGGGGGGCATCGGAGGCCAGTGGGGGAAGCCTGCCCGGCCACCAGGAGCGGGCATTCTGCAGGCATTCTCGGGGATGCGTCTGGATACCCTCTGAGGCGATCTCGGCGACTTATGCGACCTTCGTCGACGGTTTGCGATTCTTCATTCGGCCGGTGGAAAGTCGACCGTGAACGTCTCCTCGCCGATCACACACCGCGCCTGACCGTTCTGGACGGAAAACTCCAATCGCAATCCCTGAGTCTCCGTTTCTTTCGCCGTCTGGTTCAGGAATGTAACGACACAGTCGCATCCGGGACTGGCAGACAACTGTGAATCGGCCTCACCCACCAGGCTGATCCATTCCTGCAAGTGGGGCACCCGGCCGGATCCCTGGCTCTCGTCGTGATAGCGGATTGCATTCTCTCGCCCGTCGGTTCTCAGGACCACGTAGCCCACGCGGTTATCGATATTCAGCCAGTTGCCGGCCAGGGTGTGGACCTGGGCCTGGCCGCCGTGGCCTGTAGTCTCCATCGCACCCCACCGCCCGTACAGATTGCGACTATTGGAGCCAACGGGGTATTCCAGCCCGATCACACCGGTTTCCCGCAGGCCCGGCTGGAAGCCCTTCTTTGCGTACAACCGCTCGACATAGACCGTATAGTCGCCCGCCGGTGAGATGTAACAGAAATTCTGGGTCAGATTTCCGCCGCAACGGAGCAGTGCGCCGGAGACTCGGAACCCCGCCGCCTGCACGTCCACTTGGATATCTTCCAGGCGAGCGTTCTTATGAGAAGAATCGTGGCCATCGATGATTCCCAGATAGGAGGCGAAGTGAGGCCAGATGTGCCACGTTCCCTCGCGAGGGAGTGCCAGGGCCATGCGCTTCTGCGCCCAGCTAAAGGAGGCGAACTTGCTCGGTGTGCGGTGCACGACGACCTTGCCTGCCACCAGGTGGCGAGTGCCGGTGGCCAACTGGTCGAGTTCGGCCGCGGTGATCGGTCTCGAGGCAGAATCCAGAATCCCGTGAGCCAGGCAGCAAACAATCAATCGCGTGGCGCACAGGCCGCCATACTCGAGATCGCGACGGACGTTGTAGTATCCCTTTTCTGCCTCCTGTTGCCTGGCAAGCCAGTGCAAGGCCGTCTCCTCCAGGAAGGCTGCCGGGCGATCGGCGGCCAGAAGGTTCAACATGGTATAGAGCACAATCTCACTGCACTGCTCATGGTAAGTCTTCCAATCCGTTCCGCCAAAGTAGACCGGGCCACCGTCCCAGGCCATGCAATGAATCAGAACGTCGAAGACCTCACGATGATGGTGCATGCACGCCGCGGGCACTTTCCGCCCCCGGATCAACCAGGGCAGGACGTTTTCGTGAAGCTGTGAAACCGTGTTCTTCAAATACCCCATGTGCACCATACCGTGGTTTTCGACCGTGAAGTCTTCGTGGGCGTTGACGGTCGTGACCCACTCCTTGACCGGCCTGCCCCAATCGCCTGGCGTGGCATCCTCCGCGTCGGCAGGTATCGAGAAGGTGTTGTACAGATAGCGGAGCGACGATTCCTCCCACGCCTTGGCGCGCGGATGGTCGGGCATCATGTTGCAGGCCAGCGACGTGACGAGCGCGTTCCAGGCGTTCTCTTCCGCCCCGGTGTCGTTGCGCAAGCAGCTCTTCGGAGACTGGCTCAGAAACCGGTTCGCCTCGAACTCAACGAGCCGCGCAACGGCCGTCTGGAGCCCCTCGTCCAGATCGTCCCACAGGAACCAGCCGGCCATGCCGGCGGCCCTGGCCCACATGGCCGACTGCCACTGGTTGCCCCAGGGTTTGCCGTTCACACAGACCCCGCCGCCTGAAACGTGGGCGGCGGTCAGATACCGCAACAGGCCAATCGCCGATTGACGCCACTGCTGACGATTGCCCTCGTCCAGAGTCGATTGTGGTGGTTGATACCTGGAGAGAAAGCCGAGCACCATGGCGGCGTAGGCGGTGGGCCGCACGTCGTCTTCGGTGTGTTGTGGCAGCCCCAGATAGCTCCAATCCTCATGTCCGGGCACCGGCCGCACCTGCTCGGCGACAATCTTCCCCCATTGGTCGATTGAATCGTAGTACTTCGCAATGAACTCCTGAGATTTCGGATTGGCGGGCTTGGGCGCCAGCACCTCCTCCGGAATTGGCTGAACCATCGCCCTCAGCGCATCGGGCGCTATTCCGGTCGTGGGCACCGCCGCAGGTTCCGCCGCTGTGGTCAGACTTGCCCCCAGCAGGGCGAAACTCGGGCAGCCCGAGTCGATCTGCATCCATTCCGGCTTCAACGCGAGCCAGAGCGTACCGGAGGGAACGCCATGGGGAACACCAGCGACAATCCACAACGCCAGCAGAAACCCTCCTGATAGGACCTTCACTCCCGTCCCTCTTCTGCCAAGTATGGAAAGCATGGACTTCGTTCCAGAAACTTGCAGTGCCGTCAACTCCGGCAGATACCTCCACCGGCGGATATGGCTTTACGTCTCCCTGCCCATCCACAACAATCTATCCCCTGGCCACTTCCGCTGCTTCCGCCCGCCCACCTTCTTGAACCAACGATCAAAGCCGCACCAATTCTCGGTAATCACCGGACTGGCTGCAAGTCGTCCCAGACCCTCCCTCCCGCAATGATCAACTTGATGGACGAGCCCGGTTTCGAATTTGACCACGTCGAGAACTGCCCGGCTTGTCAGGGAGGTTTCGTACCGTATCTCAGGAGTCTGGGTTTGACGGACACCGAGGTCGCCAGCCTCAAACTCAACAACAATCCCGCAGGGGCCAATGCCGGAGAAAAGGCGTCGTACTACTACACCCGCCGATAGCCGGCATGCATCGGGCAGCGAAGAGTCAAGCATTGGTGCCGCTGGCTCCGCAAATACCTCTCCTGCGGAGCGAATCGCCACCCTCGGCAACTCCGTTTCCCGGGAGCCCTCATTTCTGGATCGCGAAGTAGCAATTGAAGATGTCATGCTCGAGGCGATGGAGAGTGACATGGCGAAAGCCCGTCTCGGCCAGCATCCTCTGCGCCAGCTCTACGCCCCAGCATGTTCCCAGTCCGGCCCCGCCCCGAGCCAGCGAAACCGTCATGCAGTGCATGCATGAAATCGTGTAGAGAAACGTGCCGATCGGGTGCTCAAGGTTCTTGTGCAACTGGCTGGAACTGTCGATGTCCTGCATGAGGAATACGCCGTCGGACTTGAGGGAATGGTAGATTCCCCGCAGCACCGCCGCCGGATCCGCCTGATCGTGGATCGCATCAAACGCGGTGATCAGATCGAACGATTCCGGTTGGTCGAGCCGCGTGACGTCGCGGGTCTCGAACTGGACATTTTGGAGACCTCGCTGGCAGGCCTCCTTTTGCGCCATCTCAACGGCATCCTGGCACAGATCAAAACCGGTGAATTGACTGGCGGGGAATGTCTCTGCCATCCGCAGGAGCGCCCTTCCCGCTCCGCAACCGATATCGAGCACCCGAGTACCCGTTTCGAGCCGGCCGGTCAGGCCGGGAATTAGCGGCAGGATGTGTTCCAGAAGGGTGGCCACCACGGTCTGAGCACTCTCCTCCCGCATGACTTCGTGAAAACGGTGGAACTCTTCGTAGGCCACTCCGCCCCCCTCTCGGAAGGTCTCGACAATACGGTCTTCCACCCGGCCGAGGACGGAGATCCACTGCATCATCACGGCCATGTTGTTGGGAGTGGCAGCTCGCGTGAGCCACGCTGCATGTTCGGCGGGCAGACGGTACGTTTTGTTCTTTGGATCATATTCCACCACGCCTCCGGTAACCATGGCGCCCAACCATTCGCGAACATACCGCTCCTTGAGTTCCGCACGATCGGCAATCAGGTTACTGGTCGCCCAGTCGATCTCTCCCATGCAATCGAACAAGCCCGTGCGATGCCCGATCGAGATCATCAACGACAGCCCAGCCGAATTGACGGTCGCAATCAGTTTCTGCGCGAACTGATCGTGTTTCTCGGCGGAAAACTGTTCCGTCGCGGTCGTTCTGTTCTCCAATGTCATCATTTTCCTCCCTGCAACAGGATGTGCTTGCCGCTGGCTTTGCTGGTCCGAGTCTGACCGACATGAATTCTAGAATCCCGTCCGAAGAAGTGGAGCGTTTCTCAAGCCCTCCAGTCAGGTCCGACAGGACTCGCTGCGCCGGCCCTGTAAAGACGTTGCGTCGGAATAGGTTGACGGCATGTCGATGGAATCGCCAGGAACCTGAACCCAACAAATCGCATGGTTTCGCGGGCGCGCCACGCCCTTCGTGCCTCAAAGACGTGCCAACGAAATTGGCTGACTGCCATTGCGGTTCCTGCCGGGTGCTGCCCCTGCGGCGCTCGGGAAAAGCCAGAGAGGGTGGGGCACGACGTCAGCGATCGCGCCTCACCTGGCCCGGCGCCCGTCACCGCTTCGATTCAGCCCCCGCACTGCTTGAGCAGCGCGAGAAAGTCGGCTTTCAGCTTTGGCCCACCCAGATCGGGATGAAGCAACTCGACGAGGGTAATCATCTTGCGAGCCTGCTCTGGATTGCCCAGCCGATAGTGCAGCAGGGCGACCGAGTACTTGGCGCGGAACCAGCGGGGAGTTGCCTCGGGAGAGCGCTTCTCGATCGTCCGCCAAAGCGACATGGCCCGTTCCACGGAGCGCCGGTCGGGGGCCAGAGCCAGCATGGCGGCCAGTTCCTCTTGAACCGCACCATCGTCCGGACGTTTTTCGGCGAGCTGCTCGTAGGCGGCCAATGCATCGGCGGTCCGGCCCGCATCGCGAAGCGCTCGTGCGGAAAGTCGGTGAAGGCTGAGAAGCTGCTCGGCGGTCAGCAGGTCTGGCTGGCGGCGGAGAAGCTCGACTGTCTGCAACTGGAGCTCTGCCAGTTTGCCACGAACCACGGGGGCCGCATCTTCTGCAAGCCGGGCCAGACTCTCGAGCACGCTCAGAAGCCTGTCGGTGGATCCACCGGAGACTTGATCGAGAATCGCAGCGGCTTCCGGCAGCCGGCCCTGGCCGGCCAGGGCACACACACGCATCGACTGCGCGGCCGATTGCCACGGCTCGGAGGCGTCGGTCGCACCGCGGAGCGCCGCCACAAGAATGGCTTCCGCCCGATCAAACCCTTGGGTCTTGTCGTGAAGCCAGAACTCGGCCGCATTCAGCACAGCCTGCTGGGCAAGCGGACTCCAGCGCTGGGGTGGCTGGCCGTCGGGCGACAACACGAGCGATTCGAACCAGCGGGCTGCCTCGACGGCGATCGGTTCGGCCGCTTCACCGGCGTCGCCGGCCGACTCCAACCGGTTCCGGTAGCATTCATGGATGGCTTGAGCGGCCTGGTCAAAACGATCCGAGTTGGCCGCAACTTGTTTGTAGAGCTCGATCGCTTCTGCCCACCGCGACTCGGACTGCCGAACCCGCGCCAGTTGCCAGCGCACCTGGTCGGCCGTCGCCTTGTCGGCCCAATGCTGCAGATGTTCCTGGAGGAGACTGACGTAGGCGGCAAATGCCCCGGAGTCTCCGGAGCGGGCGATCTCGGCCGCCTCCTGGATCGCCAACCGGTGGGTCTCTGCCGCCTTGGGATTGGTGGCATGTTCCGTGGCCAGACCCCGGTAGCGCTGAAGTGCCTCGGCATGCCGTCCGCGCTGCCGCTGAATCGTGGCTGAAAGAAAGGCGAACTCGAAGGCCCGACTCGCGTCGTTCTGCTGCCGGGCCAGCTCGGCCGCCTCGTCGTAGGTGGTGAGGGCTTCGTCGAACTGGCCGCTTAAGTAGGCACTTTCGGCTGCGTGGACCCACATTTCGAGGCTTCCGCCTCCTGGCAACGTCTTCAGAGAACTGGCCACCAGAACCTGTGCCCGTCGACTCCAGTAAGGCCCCTGGCTCTGCGCGATCTGTTCGGCCAACTTGACGGCCGCGTTCTGCCACTGTTTGGCCACCTCGGCCTGTTGGCCCGTTTCCGCTGCCCGCCAGGCGGCCAATGCCGTTTCAAGCCGAGCGAAATCGAGCTCGGGTGTCGAGAGGCCGCGAACCTGGTTGGCCTCGCCGGCCGCCACGTCCAGTTTCCCGGCAGCCAGCGCCAGCCGGATCCGCTCGGCCTTGAGCCGGTCAGAGGTTTCCCCCACCCGTTGCCGGGCCGTCGCTGCTCCGATCTGGCGGGTCGCCGCCGCATAATCCTTGAGGAGCCGAAGGCATACGATCTCGTCGATCCGGCTCGGCCAGGCCAGGGGTTCTTTCGGATCGAGCTTGGCAAGACCGCCGAGCAACTCGACGGCCTGGGTCAATGCGTTCGCACGATCGGGGCTGTCGTCGGGATAGCACAGGGCCTGATTGCGAAGGGCTCGGGCCGTCTGGTATTGAATCTGCTTCTGCAGAGTTGCCAGTTGAAAGACGGTCAGTTCACCGGGTGTTTCGCTCTGCTGCCGGCCCGGCATGCTGCGTTCACGCAGTGCCTCAGCCGTTTGTGCGCCCAGGTCGATCAGGGTGCGCAAGGCGTCGCGCAGCAGAACTCGAGCCTCTTCGGTTCTTGGTTGGCCGTCCGCCAGCACCTCGGCTTCCTGCCGTCCGAGTTCGCCCCGCGTGACCTGGGCAATCGCTCCCTGCGTCCGAACCAGAAGGAGCCGAGGATGTTCTGGATAGCGATCGGCGAACTGGTCCGTGACCTCCCACGCCCGTCGCCAGTAATCCTCCCGCTCTTCCAGAGGCGCATACAAGGCCCGATCGATCAGCGTGACCGACAACTCGATCACCAGTTCCGAGCGGCCCACGTCGGAGAAATCCTCTTGCTTGAGCCTGCTCATGCAGTAGTCTTCCGCCAACTGGAAGAGATGGCGCGTTCTCAGACCGGCCAGGAACTCCGCATCGCGAGATTCGTCGGCCATCGACGGGCTGCTGAACAAGACCGAGATGACCGCAAGAACGGTGCCCAAGCACGAACCACGCCGCCTCGCCCTGTTGGGCGAGCGACACTCGCCACCCAGGAAGAAACGCCGCCGATCCACACCCAATGATGGGAATTGGTTTCTTGCGGGACCGATTGACGGGAATCGATGATCTCCTTGCCGGGTCCAGGAACGATCCGACCCGGCGGCGTCTGCCCACGGGTTGCCATGAGCCACACTCTCCTTCCCGGCCGGCCGGGGGCAACGATCTTCCGAGTGACGGACGGCGATCTTTTCTGAACCGATCCTGTGTGCCAAGGCAACCCTCACGATCCCGCGGACGCGGCAAACTGGATCCGCTCGAGCCCGATCCGGCGGCAGAGATCGTAGATGTCGATCACGTTCTCGATCGGCACCACACCTTCCACGTCCAGCCTCACCGGCAGGTCGGCCTGAAAGCCCGCCACGGCGGACAGCACGCCCTCGACCTGGCTGAGCTGCTCGTACTGGCGCTGATTGATTTCCCACCGCGGCTCGCCGTCGCGCCACAGAACCTTCACGACTACCTCGTCCAGGTCTTCTTCAGGCGGATCGACCTTGACCGCCTGGCTCGTGCTGCCGGGCAGCGACATGTTGGACGGCAGCACCTCTTCGGGCGACTGGAAACTCGACGTGGCGAGGAAGAATATGATCAGTTGGAAGATCACGTCGATCATCGGCGTCATCGGGAGTTCCATCGACTGCTGATCGCGATTATGGCGGGAAGGAATACGCATCGGAGGTCAGGGTTCTACCGGCTGTTGTTGATCACCGCAAACTTCACATTCCAGATCCCGCTGCGGGCACAGGCCAGCAGGATGGGTTCGACCGCTCGGTACGGCACGGTACGGTCTGTGCGGATGCGAACTTCGAGCGGGCGGGCGTTGCCCGCCCCGGCCGATTTCTGATTCTCATATTTGAGAAGCGTTTCCAGACGCCCCGGCTCGATCGGCTGGCTTCCGACGAGGATCTGCGATTCCGAGAGCACATTGATGACCACTCGTCGAACGTCTTCTTCCTCGGCCCGGTCGCTGCTGACCGCATCCGGCAGGTCGACCGTCACCTGGGTCTCTTGCTGGGCCATATGGCTCGAAACCAGGAAGAAGATGATGAGCTGAAACACCACGTCGATCATGGGCGTCATGTTGAAGCCGATGTTGCCGCGGCCGGCGTTCGTCGGGGTGCGCATCACAAGGCTCCTTCGACGGGCGGAGGGGCCGGGCCTGGCGGAATATTCTGCGGCGGCGCTGCGACTCGCGACTGCCTGACACGCATCCGCTTCATCGGGGCCACAACATGCTGGACCGTATAGACGACTTCCGTCACCAGGTGATCGATGCGGTTCCGGAAGACGGCAAACGCGCCCAGTGCCGGAATGGCGACCACCAGTCCCTCGACCGTCGTTACCAGGGCCAGGTAAATCCCTTCGGCCAGGTCGGCGGCACGCGCGGCCCCTTGCGACTCGGCCAATTCCCGGAAGGCATAGATCATGCCGACAACCGTTCCCAACAGACCGAGCATGGGCGCGATGTTCCCGATGACCGACAGATACTCGATCTTGCGGAATAGTCGCGAAGATTGCTCGGCCGTCGCGTCTTCCATCGCCTTCTCCACAGCGGACCATCCCCCGTCGACTTCGGCAAACCCGGCGCGAAGCACGAAGGAGAGAAAGCTGGGCTGCATCTGGCAGGCCTGGTCCGCCGGACCCAGTTTGCCGGCCGCCAGCAGTTGCCGCACTTCCTCGTCCAGGCCGGGCGGCATCAACACCCCAGCGCGGATCGTCAGCAGGTGCTCGATGACCAGCGCCACCGCCGCGATCGAAAGGAGAATGATCAACAATCCGATCGATCCGCTGGCTTTCAGGAATTGGACGAATCCCCACTCCTGTCCCTCGGTTGACGCCGTCTGGCTTTCCGGTTTGGGAGGAGTCTCGGCCACGGGGGCCTCGAGCGGCGCAGGTACCTCAGGCGCCACCGGAGCCGGCACCGGGGCCACTTGGTCCGGTCCCTGGGCATTTGCCAGTGAATTGCCAATCGGGCCGAGCACCGCCCACAACACTAGGATGACGGCAAACTTGCGATCCATCAATCTCAATGGTCTATCCTTCCTGAAAGCGGGGCACGCCTGGTTTACGCCCGGCACATTGAAAACACGTCCTGCAACGAAATCCATACTCTTGTGGAATTCTCCCGCAGTACAGGACCGTAACCTGTCCAGGCAGACGGCAAACCGGTTCCAGTTCAATCGTGCGGTGATGATCGATATTCCATTTCTACGGCGGAGCCGACGTCAGCCGGCTCTGGGCTTCCGTAACCAGCGGCGATTCCGGGTAGTCCCGGATGAGTTCGGTATAAAGACGGTTGGCCTCGTCGTGACGATCCAGCTTGCCGAGTGCCATTGCCGCATCCAGGAGTGATCGAGAAGCCAGTTCGCGATGCTCCGGATAGAGAACGGGAATGCGGACCAGAGCGAGGGCTGCCTTTTCCCACTCCTTATTGCGAGCCCAGCCCTGTCCGACGACGTAATACGGCCCGGATCGGAGCGGAGCCGGCATGTCGTCAACCGACTCCTGCCAGAGCGCCACTTGCGATGGTTCAGCACTGATCACTGTCGCGCGCCAGGCCTGGGCCCGCGCCAGGCACGCCACGCTCTCGTTGCTCGAGCCGGCCAGCGTCTGAAGCTTCTCCAATGCCATGCTGCCGTAGTCCGTCTGCAGCAGGTAGCTTGCACCGACGAGAACGGCGGCCGGCATGGTCTCTTCGCGGAGCCACACCTTGGCGTCCGGAACGACCGCCCGGGACTGAAAGGAACCGTGCCAGATGAGCGGGATGCAGTCAAAATAGGGTGTTTCCGGATCGGCCCGGATCAACAGCAGGAATTCGGCAACCGCCGACGTTGCCTGCCCCAATGCCCGGTAGGACCACACGATCCGAGCCGTGATCTCGCGCTTCACCCACGAACGCGGTTCCTGATCCCGGGCCCGACGATAGGCGGCCAGCGCGCCGGGAAAATCGCCGGTCTTGTAGAGCGAGTCCCCCTGCAATTGCAGTTCCGTCCGTTGCGTTTCGATGCTCTGCACCAGTCGGGTCGGATAAGTCCGAGCCTTCCCCCCGGCTTCGATCGTCAGGCCGGCACTCGAGTAGTCCACAATCTTGCCGTCGACGGACAGGTACCCATCGGAAGAAGTCGAGTTGGAAAGACGAACGGTATCCTGTGCCACCACGGAGAAAGGGCTGAAGAGCACCACCAGCCCGAAGGCAGCCCAAGACATTCCGGCAAGTATTCTTGCCGGCAGCGAGATCTGCCGAACCGTGATGGATCGGTGTCTTGGCATGGAAGGCAACACGTCCCTGGTACCTCAGTTCCTTGGCGTCGGGCCGAGTTTCGTAATATCGTGGTAGGAGTACTGCCCGCCGTTCTGTCGCGCCAGCTTTTCCAGAAAATTGTCCCGCATCTGCTGGGGACCGATGCCGAATTCAATGGCGTTGATCTGGATTCCCGCCGCCTGGCGCTGGATCTCGTAGAGTTGGCGCCCATTGAGTTGCGGATCGTTCGCGTCCGTCAGGAAGAAAATCACGTCGGGCTGCATCCGAATCGCAAGTTTGAGCGCTGCTTCGTGCTCCGTTCGGCCAGACGGCGTGATTGAACCGATGACTCGGCGCGCCCGCTCCTTGTTCTGCTCGGTGGCAAAAGCCAGCTTTCCCGTTTGACCGGATGGATTGACCGGTTGCGGCCTCTCGTTGTAGAAGACGATCTGGAATTGATGCATGTCCCCCAGGCTGTCGAGACTGGCAATCATCTCGGCCTTGGCGAAATCGAGGGGACTCCGTCCAGATCCCTCCATGCTGGTGGATCGGTCGAAAACGTAAACGAACTTATTCCCCACCCCCTGAGTTCCAAAAACATTCACGGTCGCCTTGCCACCCAAGCCGCTGGCCCCGGGCGGTCCTCCCCGAGCCGCGCCAGGCTGCAGGGGCCCCCCTCCCTCAATCGTGCCCGGCCCGATGGCTCCAGTCGCCTTGGGCAACACGTTGCTTGGATCCTGCACCGAGCTGTCACTCACTACATCCGCCAGGAGATCGCTCGCACTGAGCGAACTATCCTCGGCCCCCTCGGCGCTGCCGCTTTCGGCTTCCGATTCGTAGTACACCTCCTCCCCGTCCGTGTGCTTCAGCGCAATTCCCACCGCGGCCGACCGCTCCGTGGTGGTACCCCGTGGCGGCGAGTAACCCATGGCCATCGTCAACACCAGTACGACCACAGCATGAAATATCATCGACCCGAGCCAGGAGGGAACCTCGGGGCGTCGGACCATGGCCGGAGACCGGGTACCGAATCGAGCTGGATTCTTCGGGCTGGACATACACGAAAGGCTAAAGGAGAAAAGCAGTTACGACGCGCACGGATTCTAGAAAGGGGGACTTCCTGAGTCAACGTGAGTCCCACGGGGCAACCCATGGTGATTGGCAGGTGCCAGCCAGTCCGCGTCTGCTCTTCATTGTACGTGTTCCAGCGAAACCCAGGACTGCCGGGGTTCGGCAAGTACGCTAGGATATTCGCCACTTTCGCTCTATAATGATGTGCCTGACTACTTTACGGAGAATGACTGCGTGCAGATTATAAAGTACCCCCACCCTACGCTCCGTCACAAGTCGAGACCGCTGAAACGAGTCGACCGCGAGTTGAAGACGATTGTCGCCGAGATGTTCGAGCTCATGTACTCCCATGAGGGGATCGGACTGGCGGCTAATCAGGTCGACATCCCCTACCGGCTGTTTGTGATGAACGTCAACGGCGACCGCTCCTCTGAGGGGGAGGCAATGGCCTTCATCAACCCGGTGATCTCGCGGAAGTCGGGCTCTGCGGAAGCGAAGGAAGGCTGCCTGAGTTTCCCAGGTATTTGGGCACCAGTGCGGCGCCCGGAAAAGATCGTCGTGACGGCCTACGGGCTGGATGGGCAGGAATTCAGCTACGAGATGGACGGCCTGTACGCGCGGGCCGTTCAGCATGAGATAGATCATCTCGATGGCGTGCTCTTCATCGACCGGCTGAGCCCGACCAATCAACTGGCGGTTCGAGAGGACCTGGAGGAATTGGTGCGGGAGTTCGAATCGTCGCGACGGCTGGGGGCCATCGCCACGGATGAACAGATTGCGGCCCGAATTCAAGAGTTGGAGATGGCCAGAACTTGAGGCCGTTTGCACAAGGGCCTTCCGCGAAAATCGGCCGAGTCACGGGCGGCGACGAACAAGGCATCTACGTCTATGCGATTGGTAATGATGGGCACGGGGCCCTTTGCCGTGCCGACATTTCGCGGTCTTTTCCATACCCACCATACGGTGGTTGCGCTGGTGACCGGACCCGTCAAGCGGCGGGGCAGTCAGCCGATCCCGGTCAGCCCGATGCGCGACGTGGCTCATGAACACGGAGTGCAGATCTTCGATCCGGAATCGATCAACAGTTGCCAGTCCGTGACAGCGCTCCAACAATTCGAGGCGGATCTTCACATCGTCTGTGACTATGGGCAGATTCTCTCCACGCAAAGCCTGGCCACGGCTCGGCTCGGCGGGATCAATCTGCACGCCTCTCTGCTTCCCAGGTATCGGGGAGCCGCGCCGATCAACTGGGCGATTTACCACGGCGAACAAGAAACCGGCGTCAGCGTTATTCACATGACGCCCCGGATAGATGCCGGCCCGGTCATCGCCCAAGGGCGCTCGCCCATCGATCCGGAAGAGACCGCCGAGTCCCTGGAAGTACGTCTTTCCGAGATCGGAAGTTGGCTTATACGGCGGGCGATCGATTCGCTCGAATCGGGCAATCTGGAGGCTTTGCCGCAGGACCCTGCCCTGGCCTCCAAGGCCCCGCGTTTGAAGAAAACCGACGGGCAAATCGACTGGAATCGTCCTGCAGAAGCGATTCGCAACCAGATTCGCGCCTTTCAGCCCTGGCCCAAGGTTTATACGTTCTGGTACCGCAGCCAGGATAGTCCTTTGCGCATGATTGTCGGCCCGATTCGGGTGCTCGACGGGGGCGCATCCCCGGCGGCGCCCGGCACCGTGCTGGAAGCCTCGCAGGATCGCCTCGTGGTGGCGACGAGCCAGGGCAGGGCGGCGCTCAGCAGCGTGCAACCGGCCGGAAAGCGGGTTATGGAGATTCGTGAGTTCTTGCTCGGTTATCGTGTCGCGTGCGGCGATCGCTTCGGGCCGGAGCCACAAACCTCGTCAGACTAGGGTTTTACGGCAGGCGCACTAGTTGACCTGAGGGCCCGGCCGGTGCTACATTTTTGGGATACAGGTCCCGCAGGCAGGGCCGGTGGGCAAGTACCTATCGTGTGACAGCCGGGCAGTCAGACGATTTCTGCCTGGCACAGAGTTTCTCATCGAATCAGGATTGGAACGAATTTTGCCGAAGCGACGACGGAAGAAGAAGTCGGCCCCATCGGGCGATGCGGGAGCCCAAGGCACGCCACAACCACCTCAGACGAACGCAAAGCCGGCCGGTGAGGATGCCGCGTCGTCGGCTCCGAAGAAATCGGCCTCACGCCGACGCCGCAGAAAGAAGCCGCTTTCCGAACCGCCAGTGGCCCAGCAGCCGACGAAGAAGGCGGCGTCAGCATCGGACCAGCAGGGGGATAATAGCAGGAGGATACCTCCCAAAGACCGTTGGACAAAACGGCCAAGCCAGCCAACTCCTGTGGCAGCCATTCCGGCGCCCGTTCGCGGTCGTCGGACTGGTCTCGGTGCAGGCGGAAGACCGCGAAAAGGCCGATCTGCCGCCAGTGTTCTGCCGCCCTCTACAACGGCATCAGGCGGGCCTCGCAAGCCCACCTACCCCAAGACGAGTCTGCCCGTCAGGCCGGAACGCCCGGCATCGGGCGAGGCACGCCCGCCGCGAACGGAATCGTCTCCGCCCAAGCTGCATTATGCGGCTCTTCAGCCGGACACAGTCGACTCGAATCGTCAGGAGGAAAAGCCGCCTGAACGTAAACCACCTGAACGCAAGCTGCCTGAACGTAAACCACCTGAACGCAAGCTGCCTGAACGCAAGCCACCCGTTTCCAGGTCGCCACAAGCACCTGCAGAAACCGAACGGCAGGGGATCGAGAAGAGGGAGTTGGAGAAGAGACCCGTTCTCGCCGAGCCAATACACCAGGAGCGGGAATCGTCGGAGAAGACAGGGTCGATCCCTCACGGTGAGAAGCGACGCCGGCGGCGAAGACGTAAGCCGGCCGAGGCCCAGCCGCTTGAATCACCCCTGGCCACCGAACCGGTCCGTTCCTCGGTGGCCGAAACGGAGCGGGCGGTCGAGGTTCTGGACGAGATTTCCGAACCCAAGAAGAAGCGGAGGGAGAAGCCGGCCGAGCGAGAGAGACGCGACGTTCCACCCTTCGGCGACTTGGTGCTCTCCTACGACATGCTTGAGGCACTGGCCGATGCCGGCTACCAGGAGCCCACTCCGGTCCAGGCGGGCCTTATTCCCAAGGCACTCGAAGGGCGTGACCTGATGGGTCAGGCTCGCACGGGCACGGGCAAAACGGCTGCCTTCGGAATCCCCTTGCTCGAGAAATACGGCGGCAGCGGCGAGAAACGCAACGAACCAGCGGCGTTGATTCTCGTGCCCACCCGCGAACTGGCCGTGCAGGTTCGCGACGAACTCACCAAGCTGGCCGGCCGGCGCAAGGTGACAACGGTGGCCGTCTACGGCGGCAAGCCGATTCGGGGGCAGATCGAGCATCTTCGCCGCGGCGCGGAGCTTGTGGTCGGCACTCCCGGCCGGGTCATCGACCTGATCGACCGCCGGGCATTGAATCTGGCGACGATCCAGTGTGTGGTTCTCGATGAGGCAGACCGGATGCTCGACATCGGTTTCCGCCCCGACATCGAGAAGATTCTGCGTCGCTGTCCCCAGTCGCGCCAGACTCTGCTGTTCAGCGCGACGATTCCGCCGCCCGTCAAACGTCTGGCGGAACGCTACATGCACGAGCCCGAGATGCTGGATTTCTCGCCGCAGGACGTGGCCGTGGAGACGATCGAACAATTCTATTTCACGGTCGATCCTCGGCAGAAATTCGACCTCTTGGCGAAGTTGATCGAACGCGAGGATCCGAAGCAGGCGATCATTTTCTGCCGAACGAAGAAGGGAACCGACCGGGTCGGCACGCGCCTTGCGAAGAAGATGCCGGGAACGGCGATGATCCACGGCGACCTGCAACAACGCCAGCGCGATCGAGTGATGGCTGATTTTCGCGCCGGCAACGTTCGCTTCCTCGTGGCAACCGACGTGGTCGGCCGCGGGATCGACGTCTCGGGGATCTCGCATATCATCAACTTCGATATCCCCGAGTTCTGCGACGACTACATCCACCGCGTCGGCCGCACCGGGCGGATGGGCCGCGAGGGAGTGGCCTACACGTTCGTGTCTCCCGAAGAAGGCAACGAGTTGACCCGGATCGAGATGCGAATCAATCGGTTGCTCATACGCGACGAGATACCCGGCTTCCTGGCAGTTCCCAAGCCCGAACCGGCTCCGGTAACGGAGGCCCAGCCAGAAGCCGAACCTGAGAAACCGAAATCGGTGTTCGGAAAATGGACACGGCGGATTCGCCGGGCGCTGTGAGCTGTGAGATGCCGCCTGGCTTCCGACGTGGCCCGCTGATGCTCTCCCATGAACTCGACCTCCACTTGCCGCGGCCTCTTCATCACCGGAACCGACACGGGAGTCGGCAAGACGTACGTGACGGCCTTGATTGCCAAGACGCTTCACAGGGCCGGCCGGCGCGTGGGGGTGTACAAGCCGGCGGCGAGCGGCTGCCGGAAGGAGGAGGGGCGGCTGGTCTCGGACGACGCGGTTGCGCTCTGGCAGGCTGCGGGACGGCCCGCTTCGCTCGACGAGGTATGCCCCCAGCTGTTTGCCGCTCCGATGGCTCCCCACCTGGCCGCCCGGGCCGAAGGCAAGGAACTGGACGCGGATCGGCTGCGCCACGGCATCGACTTCTGGCTCGAGAGTTCCGACATTGTTCTGGTGGAAGGAGCCGGCGGATTGATGTCGCCCCTGAGCGACGACGAGTACGTGGCCGACTTGGCCTGTGATTTCGGGTTCCCCCTTATTGTCGTAACGGCCAATCGCCTGGGAACCATCAACCATACCCTGCAGACGCTGATCACGGCCGCGAGCTTCCGCGACGGCCTCGATGTGGCCGGCATCGTGCTCAACCACCCTGCGGCTGCGGCGGACGACGTGAGCCTCGGCAGCAATCGTGCCGAAATCGCCTCCCGGGCGATCGCACCTATTCTGGCGGAGGTCCACTGGCGGCAGGACGAATTCAGCGAACCGGTAGACTGGTTTCGGCTGGCCGGAGAAAAACCCTGAAGCGTGGTTCAGAGGTCACCCGCCAAATGCATGGCCTCGGAATACTAGCCGAAACCGATCAGGGAATCCCAGGGACCCAGTTTGCGAGTGGTTCCGAGCTGCCACTTGAACTCCTCCGTTTGCGCCCAACGGAGCAACTCGGTGAGGTACTTCTCACGTTCACGGAACTCGCCACACGGAAGGAGTGTGTCGGCGACACCGATGGTCATTTGCGTGTCGTCGGTGGAGAAGAGTGTCTTGCCAGACGGATTCTTGATCAGTTCCTCGACAGGGCTCGAGGATCGGAGGCGTGCTGCACCGACCATCCGGCCTGATTGTTCGTTGTGGGTGCGACAGGTCCGCTGATCGGATCGCCGGCAAGGGGCCACTCGTCGTCGGACCAGGTTATGGGTCGGATCTGGAGTCGCCGCTGGCCGCGGTTCTCTCCGTCGTAGTAATGGTGAACGAGCCAGTCGCGGTCCGCCTGTCGGAGCACGCTGTTGTGGCCGGGCCCGATACAGGAGCCGTTGCGCTCCAGGACCACTCGGCCTCCCCCTTCGAGCATCGGCTGGCCGCGATCGTCGACATACGGGCCCGTGATCTCCTCGGAACGTCCCACGCGCAGGTTGTAGGTGCTGTTCACGCCCCGGCAACAGAGATCGAAGGAGACGAACAAGTAGTAGTGGCTGCCGCGGTGGATGATGCAGGGCGCTTCCACCGCCTTCTCTTTCGGCCGCGAGGCAAGCCGCACCATCTCGGCTCCTTCCAGAATCTTGCCCGTCGACGCATCGAGCCGGATCAACTTGATGCCTGACCAGAACGACCCCATGGCAAGCCACAGACGCCCCTGTTCGTCGAAAACGGCGTTGGCGTCGATGGCATTGTAGTCGTCGTTGCCGGGCGTCGTACTGAGCACCAGTCCGCGATCGATCCATTGGTACTCCGCACTCGCCGGATCGAGCGTCTTGTTGGTTGCCAGGCCGATCGCCGAACGCTGGGTACCGAACTCGGAGACCGCATAGTACAGGTGGTACTCTCCTTCGAAGAAAGAAATGTCCGGCGCCCAGTGGTCGCGGGCTTTGGGAACGTGCTCCCGGGCCCAGCCCGCAAGGGCGTCGAACACCCGGCCGCTACGTTGCCAATGGTAGAGATCGTCGGACTGCCAGATCGGGATTCCGAATCCCGTGCCGAAGAGATAGTATCGGCCGTTCTGTTCGATTATCGTGGGATCGTGGATGCGATAGACGTCGCCCACTTGACCGGCGGCGCGGTTCTGAAAAAGAACGGAGATGACAGGTAGCACGAGGGTCAGGATCCAAAGGCAATGCACGCATCGGCCCTGCCGTAATGAACCTGCGCGATTCACGGAGCCGATGACAAGATGACGGATCGAGTACAGCGCTTCCCGTGGGAGACTCGTCATTCGGTGAACGCCTTTCGCAAAAAAAGGGCCGAGGCTGGGCGGCTCGCCCCAGCGATGGCTGGTCTGGTTTTGTCCGGTTAAAGCACTCAACAGACTATCACCCCCTGGGGCCTGGAGAAAGGCCTGGAACCGGCCATCGCGAATGAATCCAGATTGGGATAGAATGGGTCTGCCGTTTGTCCAAGCACGAAGAACAAAATACCCCGGAGTCGAACGTGTCGTCCTCCCCGGCTGACAGCGATGCGATTGTCGCTCTCTATCGTCAACGAACGAACGATTTCGGCCGGCAGGCCGATCGGCTGGCGAGCCGGGCCAATCGCATTTCCCACGCTCGCGTGGCAACATTCCTTTTGGCGGGGGTGTGCTTTCTCGCCGGGGGGCTGGCGGAATTCGGCAATGCCGGTTGGGTCGCGGCCGGATTTGTCATGCTGGCCGTGTTCCTGGGTCTGGTAGGGTGGTACGGGCGGGTGCTGGCCGAATCGGAGCGGTTCGGCCAACTCAGCCAGATCAACCGCCAGGCAGCCGCCCGGGTCCAGAGGGCCTGGCGCGGAATGCCGGTCACCTCGGCCGGCAGGCCAGGCGCTGAGGAGGCCTTGGCGGGCGATCTGGACCTGTTTGGCGAGGCCTCGCTGTTTCACTTGGTTTCCATGGCCAACACGCCGATCGGAATTGCGACCCTCAGCGACTGGTTCCTGCATCCGGCGGACCCGGCCTCGGTGGTCGAACGTCAGCAGGCGGTGGCGGAACTGGCGCCCGCGCTGGAGATGCGACATGAGTTTTGTCGGCGGGGTCTGAAAGTGGCCGAACGCAGGACGGACCCGCAGCAGTTCCTTCAGTGGGCGGAGGCCGAGCCCTGGTTGGCCGGGCGGCATTGGTTGAAGTGGGCGTCGAGGTGCCTGCCGGTTGCGATCCTGGTCTGTGCGGTACTCGGTGCGATGGGAGTCGTACCCGGATCGTCCTGGATGGTTCCGCTGGCGCTCAACGTGGCCCTCGGAAGCCTGTTTTGCCGTCGGGCGCACGAGATTTTTGCTTCGATTTCCAGCCGGCACGGCGAGATTGGGCACTACGCCGACCTGTTTCAGTGGATTGACGCGACGCCCGTCAAGTCGCCGCACCTCGAGCAGCTTCAGCAGCAGACGACCGCCGCAAACGCAGAAGCGGGGCGCGAGATCCAATGGCTGGGCCGGATCATGGAGTTAGCCAACCTGCGGTTTTCATCGATGGCCTACTTCCTGATTCAATCGGTCACATCGTGGGACTTTCACATTCTGGCACTCCTGGAGCGGTGGCAGCGTCGCAACGGATCTCATGTGCGCGGATGGTTCGAAGCCTTGGGTGAGTGGGAGGCGCTGGCCTCGCTGGCGAACCTGGCATACGACCATCCCAAGTGGGTGTATCCCGTGATCAAGTGCCAGCCCCTGGACGGACAGATTCTGCAGGCGCGCCGACTCGGGCATCCGCTGATTCCAGACGATCGCCGGGTGGTGAACGACGTGACGATCGGTCCGCCGGGCACGTTCCTGATGGTCACGGGATCGAACATGTCGGGCAAGAGCACGCTGCTGCGTTCCATCGGCGCCAACGTGGTGCTGGCCCAGGCGGGGGGGCCGGTGTGCGCCGAGGAACTCACCTTGCCGCCGACCCAGCTGGCCACGAGCATGCGGATCCACGACTCCCTGGTGAGCGGGGTCTCTTTCTATATGGCGGAACTCAGGCGGCTCAAGCAGATCGTCGACGCGGCGCGCCAGCGGCGTTCCGGATCGGGACAAGCCTTCCTCTACCTGCTCGACGAGATCCTGCAGGGGACCAACACGGCGGAACGCCAGATTGCTGTTCGCCGCGTGCTCGCGCACCTGATCGATGAGGGTGCGATCGGGGCCGTCTCGACGCACGATCTCCAGTTGGCAGCCGATCCTGCATTGGCAAAGGCCAGCCGGGCGGTTCATTTCCGCGAGACGATCCACAACGAAGCGGGGCGGCAG
>CAYSCH010000105.1:23717-24497 GCA_964429355.1 uncultured Planctomycetaceae bacterium
AGGAGATGACCTTCGACTACAAGCTTCGCGAGGGCCTGGCGACGACATCCAACGCACTGAAGCTGCTGGAGATGGTGGGATTGGGTGATCGGTGATGGAGGGCAACAACGCCCCGCAGGTTCAAATTATTCCTTCTTGGCCGGTTCGCCCTCACGGATGAAGAAGAAGCGATCGACATAGACGGCGTCGACTTCACCGGGCCGTTGGGGCGGGGCCACCCAGAGATAGCAGTCGGCCGTCAGCGGGTGAGCGCCCAGGTCGATGGTGCGGTACTCTTTTCCGGCAGCTTCGGCCATCTCAAGCTGCCGATGGGCCAGTCCCGTCTTGGCCTTGGCGTCGTAGACACCCACGGTCATGGCGGGGCCTTGTTGGGCCGTGCCCTCGGCTCGCACCTCGGCAAAACACCGCCAGTTTGCGCCGTCAGCCAACTCATGGGGCACGGAGAACTGGACAGCCCATTGGGGATGGTTGCCGGGCATGCGGGCGGCCAGACGATCGGAGGCGGATGCGTCGTCGACGGTACTCACCCAGTCGCCGTACGAGGCCAGCCGGAACTCGTTGTCTTGGATATCCATCCATTGATTCTCGGCGAGGTCGCGGCAGGGGGTTGGGGGCGGTCCGGGTCTGCGGAATTTGCGGCGCAAGGCTTCACCATACGCCGCGAAGGGCTGGCCCTCTCGAAAACTGCCCACGTCGTGTTCCGTCGCCAGACGCAGGAACTCGTCGCAGGCGGCCACCGGGTCGGAGGGGCCCAGGAACTCTTTCCCTTCCCGAGCGGCC
>CAYSCH010000106.1:0-24356 GCA_964429355.1 uncultured Planctomycetaceae bacterium
TAACCATTTTTGGCAATTTGAAGCAGGTGTCGTTTTTCTTGACCGATCTTGCGAAAATTGGCTATACCGACTAACCTCACACGTGACTATCACTCAAAATCGGACCACACCATTGGGCTAAATTGACGGCGTCTCAGTCCCCACCATCGTGGGGATCGATCCCAATGGTTCGGTCTGCGTTCTGGTATGAAGCCTGATTACCCGGCGATTAGGAGGCTTGTTGTGCCCCATTCACGTCTGTGCACGTTGGCGAAAATTCTACTATTTGTGGCAACCCTTCCCGCGCCGCTTGCCGCGGTCGAGCCGAGCGAGAAGTTGCTGCCCGACACGACCAAAGGATTCTTGTCCGTCGCGAACGTCAAGGATCTCGTGGACCACTGGAACGCAACGAAGATCGGTCAGCTCATGCAGGATCCGATCATGGAGCCGTTCCGCAAAGATGTCCAACGGCAATTCGAAGAGCAGTGGGTGGACGCGCGGGAGAAGCTGGGATTGACCATCGATGACCTGCGGGGCGTACCTGCCGGCGAGGTGGCGGTTGCCCTCCTGCAGCCAGGACCGGAACAGTCCGCGCTGATCCTGCTTGTCGACGTGACTGGAAACCAGGAAAAGGCCAAGGAGCTGGTCAAGAAGGCTACCTTAAACCTGATCGAGGAAGGTTCGGTCAAGCGGACGGAGAAAATCGCGAATTTGGATGTCGACGTGTTTGACGTCCCCAAGCAGAATCCGGACGACGAACAGGAACGGCAGCGTCACGCAGCGTTGGTGCTTCACGGCGATTTGCTGATTGTTGCCGACAACACGGAAGCGATCCGCGCGGTGCTGCAGCGTCAGGCAGGGACCGGATTGAAGAGCCTCGCCGATGTGCCAGCCTTCCAGGCAGCGATGACCCGTTGTGCCGCCGACGCCGGAAAAGACAACGTTCCCCAGATCCGCTGGTTCATGGAAATGTTCGGGTACGCCGAGGCCGTACGATCCGGCATTCCCGAGCGAGACCGCCGTGCCGGCAAGCCCCTCACCGAAACTTTGCGCAACGCAGGCTTCAGTGCCATTTCGGGTGTAGGGGGTCACGTAAGCTTCTCCACCGAGGGCTACGAGTTCATCCACCGTACCGTGATCAGCGCTCCGCGACCTTACGAGAAGTCGATGAAAATGCTGACTTTTCCCAACGAGGCGGGCTTTGTGCCCCAGGCGTGGGTCCCCCGCGACGTGGCCACCTACACGACCACCTTTGTCGACATTGCCAAAGCCTTCGACAACCTCGGGCCCCTCGCCGACGAATTCATCGGGGATCCTGGCGCATGGGTCGACGTTCTGAACGGCTTGCGGGAAGACCCGCACGGCCCCCGGGTGGATTTGAAGACGGCTTTGATCGATCAGCTTGGCACACAGGTGACGATCATCACCGATTTTGCAGTGCCGATTTCGACGACCAGCGAGCGAATCCTGATAGCGGTCGAAGTCAAGGACGAGGCCGCCGTGGCGAAGGCTCTCGAAAAGCTCCTCAAGGCCGATGAAGCGGTGGTTTTGCGGGGTGATCTGCCAGGACTCGAGAAGCTCATGATCTGGGAGACCGTCCCGCCCGAGGAGAAGTCGGTCGTTCCCCAGATCTCGCTCGGCGCCCCGATTTTCCCCGGGGACGATCCCTTGGGACAAGAGGCGGTTGAAGAAGAGGAGTTCGAGGGTCCCGGGCTGTTTCCCAATCGGGCCATCACCGTCACCAACGGACAGTTGTTCATTTCCTCGCACCTCGATTTTCTGGTCAAGATTCTCCAGCAAAGGGAAGAGCGAGAAACATTGGCCTCGGCCGTTGATTTCCAGGTCATCGGCAAGAAGGTCGAGGAACTCGCCAAGGAGCGCTGCGCGTGGGTCTTCTCGCGGACCGACAAAGAGTATCGCGCCACCTACGAATTGATCCGCCAGGGAAAGATGCCTGAGAGTGAAACCATGCTCGGCCGCATGCTCAACACCGTTTTCGGCGCTGCCAAGAAGGGCGTCCTCCGTCAACAGGAACTCGACGGTAGCAAGCTGCCCGACTTCGATGTGGTCCGTCGTCACCTCGGTACGGCGGGAGGGTTCGGCGTCAGCGAGGAGAACGGCTGGTTTCTGAAAGGCTTCATGCTGAGCAAGGATGCCGAGTAGGCCGTCATGGGTTACTTTCAGGACAAAGTCGTCCTGGTCACCGGCAGTTCCAGCGGCTTGGGGCGAGCGATCGCCCAGGGCTTTGCGGACGCAGGTGCCAAGGTCGTGATCGTTGGGCTCGAATCGGCAGACGTGGACCGTGTTGCCGGCCAGATGGGGTCCGCGGGCCACGACGTTCTCGGCTTGACCGCGAATGTGACCCATCAGGCTGATGTGGACTCGCTTTTCGCCAGGACCGTTGCGCACTACGGTCGTCTCGATGCCCTGGTCAATAACGCCGGCCGCTCGATGCGTGGCAAGGTCCTCGACACCACACCAGAACAGTTTCGTGACCTCATCGAGCTCAACCTGATTGCGACCGTGCGCTGTACTCGTGCAGCAGTGCCCCACCTGCTTCCCCGTCAGGGGCATGTCGTCAACATCGGCTCCCTGGCTGCGAAATCGGCCTCGCGTTGGGTCGGTGCCTATCCGGCCAGCAAGCATGCCGTCGCGGCCTACTCCCAACAGCTTCGGCTGGAACTCGGCCCCGAAGGTCTGCATGTGCTCCTGGTGTGCCCCGGACCGATCGTCAGGGACGACCCTCGACTGTATCCTCTGGAGGGCCTGGAAGGCGTGCCCGATCGGGCACGTGCGCCGGGGGCCGGTGTGAAAGTCGGCAGAATTCCGCCCGAGCGACTGACCCGTGCGATCCTCCGAGCGTGCGAAAAACGCAGACCTGAAATCGTCATGCCCGCCAGCGCCCGCATCCTCTTCGCCATCGCCCAATTGTGCCCATCACTTGGCGACTGGATTGTCTTGCGAAAGACGTGAATCGATTTCCAGCCGGACGTCGAAGGGCGGCACTCCGCCTGTGCTCTGGCTTGCCTCTTGTCGCAACACGCTGAGTACAAGCAAGTTGCGCGGCTTCAGAAGGTGCGTGACATTGTAAACCGCCGGCGCTAATCCTAAGACTTGGCCATTCAGCGTCGCTGCGGCTTGCGCCCTCTCCGAGTACAAGACGAGCCTGACGACCTCCTGCTGCGAGACGTTCGTGGGGCATCCGAAAGCCCTCTGCCACACTTCAGCCTCCCCCTGCCTCTGGAGTCTCCAAGGAGCTCGCAGCCGAATCGTGTGCATCGCCATCGCCCGCCTGTTTTATCGCACAATGAACTCCGCTGTTCGCTCGGCGAACAAACGCGTCTTCGCCAAACGCGAAGCGACTCCCCGCGACAAAACCCTCCTCTCCGATTTCACCGACTGGGGGCCTGACGCTTCGATGCAATTACCTCTTGGATCACTTCATCGAGCGTGTACCTCGGCTCGAAACCGATCGCAGCACGAATTTTGTCCAGACACGGGATGCGACTGCGACAATCCTCAAAATTCGCCGAATAGGCCTCCTCGTAGCTCTGAAACCGCACGCTCAGGGACGGATCAACTGCCGCAATCACCTTGCGAGCGAGATCCAGGATGGAAATTGGCGAGTCGCTGCCGATGTTGAATACGTTGCCCACAGCCGCCGGTGTGCCCATGAGCGTGGTCGCTGCATGGATCACGTCGCTCACGTGGGCAAAGCATCGCACCTGCCCGCCGTCGTCGTGAACCGTCAGTGCCTTGCCGGCCAAAGCCGCTTCAACAAACCGGGGGAGCACCATGCCATAGGCCCCCGATTGACGGGGCCCCACCACGTTGAAGAAACGTCCCACCACCACGGGAAGGCCCCGCTCGCTCCAATAGGCCAGAGCAAGAAACTCGTCGATCGCCTTGGAAACACCGTACGACCACCGCGGTCGAGTGGTTGGTCCGAAAACCAGATCGTCTCCTTCGGCGTAGTAGTCCTTCGGATTCTTGCCGTATACCTCGCTCGTGCTGGCCAGGAACAATTTCACGTTGTGGCCGTCCTCGTGCATGTGCCCCAATTCGTCCAGCACGATCTCTGTCGGATAGACGTTGGCTTCGATCGTGTGGATTGGCGATTTGGCAATGAGTTGGACGCCGACCGCGGCCGCCAGATGATACACCTCATCCGCGTCGAGCAACCTCCGGCGTACCAATTCTCGATCCGCCGCGGTACCCTTCGTATACTTCAAATGAGGATGTTTGATTACAGCGGAAAGGTTGGCGACCGTACCGGTCGACTCATCGTCGATCACTGAGACCCGATTTCCTTGGCCAAGCAGGTATTCGACCAGGTGGCTGCCTATGAAACCGGCGCCGCCAGTGACAACACAGTGTTTCACGGGGGAACTCCATACTGAGGACACGGCAGATTCCCTCGACAGAGGGCGAAGTCGAGCTCCATTATTACCCCCCTCGGACGAATTTCCAATGCCACTGCGACTCGATTCCCGTCAGAGTTGACCAATCGCTCCCCCCCGCCTAATGATTTCGCTATTATGGAGGGACGGTGGCGAATCACTTCCAGAGCGTCGCGCATATTTTGCCCGTGGCCCCCATGAACAGGGCAGCGCGAGACTTCCTGATCTGGTAGGGGTTGGGGAAAGCTCAGACTGAGAGAACGCCCGGTTCAAATCCTACGCCAAGGAGTCGGCCTCATGGTTTTTGGAGGGATGCACCCGAAGAGGTCTCGCATGGGTCGATCGTTTTGCTCTTGCGGTCATTGGCTTTTCCCAAACCTGATTGTGGTCGCCGTTCTGGGCGGATCCTCTTACAGCCAGGAGTCAGACCAAGCGGCAATCCGCCAATATGCCGCGGCCGTTGGACTCCAAAGGATCGAGTCTTATGAGGAGGCCGCCGATGCCTGGACAGCCTTTCTTCGCGATTTCCCGCAGGACGCACGGGCAACGCACGCCCAGTATTATCTTGGCGTTTGCCAGTACCAGCGGGGCAAGCTGGCCGAGGCTGCCGATGTCCTGGCAAGACTGATTTCCGCCCCCGGCGCCCAGGATTTTGAATTGCTCGACTCGGCATACCTCTTTCTTGGAGTGACCCAGTTTGCCACGGCGGCGCCCGACAAACCCGACGCATATCGCCAAGCGGAAACAACTTTCAAAGCCCTCGCCGAGAAGTTTCCACAGGGAAAACATCACCCCGACGCATTGTATTACCAGGCCGAATGCGCCTATATGCTCGGGGAGAAGGAACGAGCCGAACAGCTCTACCAGATGTCGGCCCAGAGCTATCCCGATCACAAACTTGCACCGGACGTGGTCTACGCCCTGGGTGTGACTCAGGAAGAGCTGGGCAAGCAGGCTGAGGCGGGCAAGACCTACGATCAATTTCTGGCGAAGTACCGCAAACATGCGCTGGCTGGGGAGGTCTTTGTGCGGCGCGGCGGGACTCTGGTCGCCCTCGACCAGGCGAAGGATGCGATCGGCTTTTTCGCGGAGGCGGCGGCAATCGAAGGATTTGCCATGGCCGACTTGGCAACGTTCCGTCAGGCGGAAGCCTTTGCCAAGACCCGGCAGTATATTCGTGCAGCCGATCTCTATGCCACCGTTCGCAGCCGGTTTCCAAAATCCGAGCACGCGACCAGTGCCACTCTGGCCGCGGGCAAGTGCTACTATCTGGCCGACCGTTTCGATCAGGCCCTGGTCGTTCTTGCTGACCTGCTCGGCGACGGGAGCGAGGTGGCGGCTGAGGCTGCCCATTGGACCAGCAGAAGCCTTCTTCGCCTGGGCCGGCCTGCCGAGGCGCTGCAGATGGCCGAAGGGGGCGCCAAGGTATCGCAAGGCTCGTCCTTTTCTCCAGCGCTGCTCATGGATCAGGCCGACGCTCTCTACGAGATCCCCGATCGCAAACCGGAATCGGTCGCACGCTATGCGTCCCTGGCCGAGACCTATCCCAAGGACGAGTCGGTTCCCCAGGCCCTCTACATGGCGGCCTTCACGGCTCTCGAATTGGGACGAAACGACGATGCCTGGAATTACGCCTCAGCATTTCTTACGGCACATGCGAAGCACGAGCGGACGCCCGACGTCCTTCAGGTGGCTGCGGAAGCCCAATTGCAGCGCAAGGACCCGGGTGAAGCGGAGAAACTCTATCGCCGCCTCCTCGCCGAGTATCCGAATCACCCCGATTCGCAGCTCTGGAATGTGCGCTGCGCCGTGAGCCTGCAGTTGCAGAAGAAATACGCCGAGGCTATCGCCCTGGTGACCCCGGCCTTGGCTGCGATCCAAGATCCGCAGGTGCTGGCCGAGGCCAATCATGTAGTCGGCCGCAGTCTTCTCGAATCCGGGCAGCCAGACAAGGCAACTCCTTATCTGGAGACCGCCGTGGCAGGCACGGCGCCGTGGCGACGGGCGGATGAATCCTGGCTTGCCTTGGCAGAGAGTTATCGCGCCGGAAAACAGCTCGACAAGGCTGTTGAGGCCGTCACGCGTCTCATTCGGGATTTCCCCCAGAGCCCGCTTCTCGACAAGGCCCATTACAGTCTTGGCCAGTATCAGTCGGCCCGCAACGATTTTCCAGCCGCCGAGAAGGCCTTTTCGGACTTGGTGCAGAGCTGGCCAACCAGCCCCCTGGCCCCGCACGCGCTCCACGAACTCGGCTGCGCCCAACTGGCCCGCAAGGAACCCACGGCTGCCGAAACGACTCTGACGGCATTCCTCGACAAATACCCGCAACACGAAGTGGCGACCCGTGCCAGGTACGTGCGTGGTCTGGCTCGGCAGCAGTTGAAGAAATACGTCCCGGCCGTCGAGGACCTCCAGGCAGTGCTCGCCACCAAGCCACCGGCCGATCTCCAGGCCGACGCCACCTACGTGCTCGGCCTCTGCCAGCTCGGCCTGGAGCAGAATGCCGCGGCCGCCGAAACCCTTTCCGCGTTGTTGGCGGCCACCCCCGGCTACGCAGGGGCAGAAAACGCCCGCTATCAACTTGCCTGGGCCCTGTTGCTCGATAACCGGCGCGAGCAAGCGGCGGCGGAGTTCGCCCGGCTGGCCAAGGATTCGCCCAAGAGCCCGCTGGCTGCCGAAGCGCAACACCACATCGGTGAGTTCTACTACGACCAGCACGATTACGACAAGGCGGCGGTCGCCTATTACAGTGCGATGGAAGTGGCGGGCAAGACCCCGCTCGGAGAGAAAGCCGCCCACAAGCTGGCATGGTCCTATTACCACAAGAAAGACTACCCGGGAGCAATCCAGACTTTCGACTATCAAATCAAAACGTTCCCCCAGGGCCCGCTCAAGGCCGACGGCCAGTTCATGATCGCCGAGTCCCTGTTCGAACAGGAGAAGTACGCCGAAGCTCTCAAGGCCTACGGCGATGTGCTCGACCTGACCAACAAGGACTTCCAGGCCCTCGTGCTCTTGCACGCCGGAGAGGCCGCCGCGCAGCTCAAGCTATGGGACGACAGCTTGAAATGGCTGGCCAAAGGTCCCGAACAACTCCCCGACTCGAAATATCTGCCCCAGATCCTGTGTGAACAAGGTTGGGCCCAGCAGAACCTGGGCCGTTCCGACGAGGCGCTGAAGCTCTATGAGCAGGTCATCGCCAGAACAGGCACGGAAACCGCCGCCAAGGCCCAGTTCATGATCGGCGAGATCCAGTTTGCCGCCAAGCAACACGCGGAGGCGGTCAAAAGCTATTTCAAGGTCATTTATGGCTACAGCGTGCCTCGATGGCAGTCGGAGGCCAGCTACGAAGCCGCCCGTTGTTTTGAGGTACTGGGCAAAGTCACTCAGGCGGTGAAAATGTACGAAGAACTCATCGCAAAGTTCCCCGACGCCGAAACCACTCCCGCTGCTAAACAACGACTTGCCGAGCTGAAGAAATAACAGAACGCCAATCCGATGCGCCACCGAGAACGGTGGTCGTCCCATCTCGATCGACGGACCGAGACCTCGATCACTCACTCGTGACGTTCCCCACCTGTTGCGGCCAGAACGATGAACCTCCAGTCCACCCGAATCCTCTTCAAAGCGATCCGACCGGCCTGTTACGCCGTGCTGGTCGCGAGCCTGTTGTCAATCTCGGCCATTCGGGCCCAGGAACAACCGTCCGACGGCGGCCCAAGTTCTCAGGCGCTGCCTGAGGAACCGAAGATCGACGATCCGGCGATCGACCCGGAGACCCTCGCCCAAGCGGCCCTCGAGAGTCAGGAACCCGACGAGCAGACGCTCTCCGACGAGGCCCTGGCCGCTGCAGTTACGACGCCGAAAATGGATCTCTGGGAATTGACCATTCGTGGTGGCGTCCTCATGATCCCAATCGCGTTCTTCTCGCTGGTCGTCGTGACCTTCGGGTTGGAGCGGATGATCGCCCTGCGCCGGCGCAGAGTGCTCCCCCCCGTACTTTTCGATGGACTCGACCGGCTCGCTGCCCAAAAAGGCGGCCTCGATCCACGGCGCGCCTATGCCCTTTGCCGAAAGTATCCGTCCACGGCCTCTCGGGTGATTCTCGACATGCTCATCCGGCTCGGACGACCTCATGGGGAAGTCGAGAGAGCTCTCCGCGATGCCTGCGACCGCGAAGCCGGACGCCTCTATGCCAACGTGCGCTGGCTGTCGCTCGCGGCCGGCGTCGCGCCGCTGCTGGGTCTGCTGGGAACGGTGCAGGGTATGATCCAGGCCTTCTTCGTAACGGCCAATCTACCCCCGGGCGCCAATCGTGCCGACTACCTGGCCGAAGGCATTTACGTGGCCCTGGTCACCACCTTCGCCGGTCTTTCGGTCGCCATTCCTGCCGCTGTTCTCGCCCACACGTTTGAGGGCCGGATCCAGCGAATCTTTCGCGATTTTGACGAATACATGGCCAAGTTGCTTCCCCATCTCGAACGTTTCGAAGGTCGCCTCCGAGCAAACCACGAGAAACTCGACCTATCGGAGTTTCCCCGCAACCCGATCCCCCGCGACACCGGTGAGGCCCGGCGCCTCGCCGCCGAACAGGCTGCCCGTGTCAAGCCGGCTGAGCAGAAGTAAGTGCTATGGCAGTGAATATGAATAAGGGCGAAGCCCTTTCGACTCTGACGATGACGCCGTTGATCGACGTTGTCTTCCTGCTGCTCATATTCTTCCTCGTAGGCACCAAGCTTGCCGAGGAAGAACGCGAAATGGATATCCTTCTCCCCGATGCCAGCGAGGCTCAGCCCCGCACGAGCAAACCCCGCGAAACGACCGTCAATATCGACGAAAAGGGAAGATACTTCGTCTCCGGCCGCCAGCTCACCCTGGCGGAGCTGGAGAAGGCCCTGAGAATCGTGCGGGTCAACAACCCCGGCCGAGCCTCCGTGATCCTCCGCGCCGATCGCCACTGCCAGGTCGATCACCTGGTTGCCGCCATGAACGCCTGCAACAAGGCAAAAATTCACGACTACAAGATAACGACCCGCGACGAAAGTGGATGACAACGCTATTTGGCAGTTGCCAGGGTTCTGAAAATTTCGTCCTCGATCCTATACCCTACAGACTACCGCCTACACTCCGCAGCCTTCCCCTTGAGCACCACGAACTCCAGAAGCCCCATCGATCATTCGCACGATTTCGACGAGCAACTCTGGCCGATCAATCTTGGTATCTTGATCATCGCCGCTGCTGCCGCCACCTTCGTGGGCGCTACCAGCGCGTTTCCCGATCCCAGCCGGTTGGACTTCACCGATACAGCCGTCATCCAGACCGGCTGGGGCCGCCTGGCCGCGGTGGTCCTGACGGCCTTGGCGGCCATACTGGCTGTGTTCGGTTTGCAGCGATGGGTCGCGAGGCGCGTGCTCTTCTGCCTCCTGATGGGTTTGGTCACCCACTTGTGGCTCGGATTGTATCTTCATGAACGGTACCTCGAGGTCGTCACTCTTTACGCCGACGAACAGCGGGCCCTGTTGGCCGACGACGAAGAACTCACCGTCGTGCCGGACTACCACGAGTCGCAAATCACGCCCACCGGCCAGCCGCAGAGCTTCGAAAAGCCCGTCGAGCCGGACCCGCCCCGCGAAAGCCAGCCCCTGAAGGTGGAGAAGAAGGCGGCGGAGCATGAAGTGGTGGCCGAACAACCGGCTCCCGTTCCGCAAACGCTGCCGGAGAGCCCTCCCGTTCCCCTGCAGATGGATCGGGCGGAAAGTTCCGTTCCCCTCCTGGCCGATCGTATCGCCGGTATCAAGCTGAGTCGCCAGGCCACGCCGGACCGTCCCGAGCCCAACGATCCGATCCCACAGCCCACGACTCCCGAGACGACCGACGCACCAATGCCGACCTTGGCCGCCGAGCCAACTCTCGCACAGCGGCGAATCGAGCAGATTGCCGCACCGCAGCCCACCCGGCAGGCCGTGGACGTGCGTTCCGACCTCTTACGGTCCCAACTTGACCGTCAATCCAAAGAGACTGCCCCGCAATTGACGTTCTCCGACCGGCGGCTTTCCGCCAGACAGGTCCGACCTCTGGAGTCCGAACCGGATTCAGGCGACATGCCAACCGTCCCAACGACGGAAACGGCCACAGCTCCGAACCGGCAGGCCAACCAGGTTGCTTCCTCCATCTCCCGCAATCCTGCCCAGACCGACGTACCGGCGGCGACCGCCGCTCCCTCGGCGGCGAATCTCTCAACTCCCAGTGCGGCCTTTCCCCAGAACCACCGTGCCGAGGTCTCGCCAAAACCAACGGATCTCTCCCAGGCAAGTCGGCCTATGACCCGCACGACGCGGGAGGTGCCGGGTGCTGAAGTCTCAGTGCCCGTCCCTGCCGTCATGCCGAGCCCAACTGTCTCCCCCCAGACCGCCGCGACAATTCAGGCCAGTGGCGCCAGCCGCGCCGCGCGCCGTGCCGACGAACCGGCAACGGCGGCCCGCGGATCGGCCGGTTCCGTAAGCCAGGTGTCGGCCCTCGCCACAGGTCAGGTCAGCGCTCGGATCGGACGTCCGAGAACCGATGCCGGCGAGCGGCCCAGTTTGCACTCCGCTGGTGCTGGCAATCCGCTTTCCCGTTCGGCTCGAGCTCTGCCGACTGCTCCGACCGATCTTCCTCCGGCCGATCAAATGGCATCCACGGGAAGCGGCTCCGGAATGCGTCCCGACGACAGTTTCGACGCTTCCGTGCCTGGCCCCACTCGCCGGATGTCGGGAACCACCACCGAACTGGCCGTTGGGCGGCTCTCTTCCGACCCACCGGCCGGAGCCATTTGGGGCGACAGCACTCCTACGACTCCGATGCGGCGAGCCGCCAGCGGCGTCCCGTCCACCACTCCCAGCGGCAGCAGCGGCGGAGGCCGGGAACAACTCGCCCGATCGGCCTTTGCGTCCGCTGCGCCCATGGCCAGCCCCGGCGACATGGTGCCGGCAGTGCCCAGCACCGATCCGTCGCCTGGCAGCGCCGGTTCCAACCTGAATGCGACAGGCTCGTCAGGGTCGGAGACCGCAGCTCTGGGCACTCCGGCCCCAACAGGCGGCACGACGCAAGCCGATCCGTCAACGGCCCCGATCCGGATCGAATCGCTCGGTGCCGACGCCGGCCAGGGTAGTCCAGCCCAAGGCACCGCAGGCGATGGGTTGCCCGGCGCCATGGCTGCAGCCGCAGCGGTTCCCGGTCCGGCGGCCGTCACGGCGCGGCGGGGCGTGGCGGGAGACGTATCGGAAAACATGTTGGCGGCCGGCTCGCCCTCCACCCTGCCAAGGCGAAGCCTCGGCCCCTTGACCGGCCTGGCCGTCGATATGCCGCTACACGTTGATTCGCCCGGGGTCGGCCCCAGCCAGGATTCCGAGCGACACCCCGGCGCAGGACCGGCCAGCAGCCAGGCGGAGCGAGTCCAGGCCGGACCGGCAGTGCCCATTCGCGAAGCGCCCGGAGCGGGCGGACTGAGCGATATCCCGTCACCCGAACTGGGCATCCCCAGTCGCCGTGCCCGTCCGGAGAGTGTTGTGGCCCACACGTCGCCGGGGCGGTTTCTCCTCGATCGCGCAGCCGGCCGGCCACCGCTCGATGCCTCGCTGATGAAGCCCCCAGCCGCCGCATTCAAACAGCGTTTCCCGGGCCAGCGCAACGAAACTGCCCAAAAACACGGAGCCACCGAAAGCTCCGACCGGGCCGTCGAACAGGGACTCTATTTCCTCGCCCGTTGCCAGTTTCCTGACGGGCGATGGGCACTCGACCGGCTCCCGCCCGGCGTCGTCGATCCGTCGGTCAATTCCGGACTCGGCCAGATGAACGCCGATACGGCGGCCACCGGGCTGGCCTTGCTCACCTTTCTCGGCAAGGGCTACACCCATGTCGACGATAAGTATCGAAACCAGGTCGGCGCCGGCCTGCGATGGCTGATCTCCAACCAGCAGGAAAACGGCGCCCTGTTCAACGAGCAGTCGGATCAGACCCTTTACGCCCAATTCTACGCCCACGGAATCGCCACGATCGCCTTGGGTGAAGCCTACGGAATGACGTGGGACGAAGATCTTCTCGAGCCACTCCAGCGGGCAATCGGCTTCACGTTGAATGCCCAGCATCCCGAGCGGGGAGGCTGGCGCTATCGGGCTCAGCAGGAGACCGACACTTCCGTTTCCGGCTGGCATCTGATGGCTCTGAAGAGCGCTCAGATGGCCGGCATCGAGGTCCCGACCGAGGCGCTCGCCCGGGTATCGGGGTGGCTCGACCTTGCCCAGGGCCAGGACGGTTCCCGTTACCGCTACAACCCGTACGCGATCGACAGCCCGTCGCAGCGTCAAGGGCGTGTGCCGAGCCTTGCCATGACGGCGGAAGGTCTGCTCATGCGTCTCTATCTGGGCCGCGACCGCAACCACCCGGAAATGCTCTCCGGAGCAAACTATCTCCGCGAGAATCTTCCGGGCCAGTCGGGCACCCCCGACGACGTCTACTACCTCTACTACGCCACTCAGGTAATGTTCCAGATGCAGGGCGACTTTTGGCCGGCCTGGAACGACAAGCTCCGTCCGCGGCTCGAATCGACCCAGATCCAGAAGGGCCAGCTCATCGGAAGCTGGAGCCCGACCGAACCGGCTCGCGACCGCTGGGGCCACGCCGGCGGACGTCTCTACGTGACCGCAATGCACCTCCTCATGCTGGAAGTCTATTATCGGCACATGCCGCTCTTCCGAGAGATCGAGAAAGACTGACCTCCGAGGTGTTCCGGCTGATCAGAACGCCGCCTGCTGGCGTCCAGCTTTCTGGAATTGCCGAATTACTCGGCGTTGGTTGCCTCGGGCGAATCGGCCAGGTGGACGAGGGAAGTTATAGGCGCTGGGGCCGTGGCGATCCAACGGCCGACAGGCCCGGCCAGCAGGGCCGGCAGGAACAACAGGTTTCCCACCATACCGGCCGTCAGCAGCAGAAGCATCAGCATACCGAAGCGGAAGGTGGGGACGAAGGAACTCATGGCAAAGGCGGCCAGGCCAATGCCGATGATGCCCCAGCTTTGCACAATCGCCCGGCCGCAGGTGCGATAGGCTGCCATTGCCGCCTGCGGCCCTGTCAAGCCTTGCTGGACTCCGCGGCGATGGCAGAGCAGCACATGAATCACGTCGTCGACCGTGACGCCCACCGCCACGCATGGAGTCATCACGGAGCCGATATCCACGACGATCCCCATGAGGCCCATAAATCCAAAAACCAGCGCCGTGGGGAAGATGCTCAGGAGGAACATGACACCGCCGGTCAGCCAGCTTCGAGTGGTCAGGATCAATCCGACGACGATCAGCAGCACGTCGGTCCCGAGGCCAAAGAGCATCCCGTCGAGGAGCGACTGCCTGGCCTTGAAGACGATAGGGGCTGTGCCCGTGACGAGCAGGTCCACGCCGGCGCCGTTGGGGCCGACCTGTTCCTCAATAATCGGCTGGATGCTGCTTCGCAGCTTGCTCACGAGTGCCGCATAGTCCAGATCGTCGATTCCGCGAACGCGAAGACTGATCCGCCACATTTCCTCGCCGCCATCCTCGGCGAGCCATCCGTACTCGTGAAGGATGTTGTAGCGGCTCTTGAGCTGTGAATTGATGACCGCGCGCCGGAGAGCACTTCCGCCGGAGGATTGGCTGACCTCGGGGGGCGCAAAAGTGGCCGCAGAAAGGCATCCGCTTGCCTCCGGCAGGCCCCTGAGCTGCGTATGAATTGTGGCGACAAGCCGCATGCGATGGGCGGTATCCGATTCATTTTCCCGGCGGAAGCGAACCACGACTTCCAGCGGGATCGTCGCACCGAGCCGTTCCTCCAGCCACTGGGTCATGGGGATTACCGGAGCACCTGGCGAGAAGAGCCGCATCATCTGGATCGACGTGCGTATCTGGGGCAGTCCTGCCAAGCCCACGCAGGTTGCGGCAAGGAACACGGTCGTTACCACCCCGGAATGCGAGGTGACCCACTCTCCCAACTTGGGCCACAGGGCCAAGTGCGAGCGTTCCTGAGCCGTGCCGTCGCTCGGGACTGGACTGGGAGCCGGCCAACGCGGCATCCATACCGCGAAGGCTGCCGGAAGGACCAAGAACTGCGCCGCCGAGCCGAGAACGACTCCGACGGCCGAGAACACGCCGAACATCCGGATCGGATTCAAATCGCTGTAACCAAGCGACAACAGCCCGAGAACGGTGGTTGACGCAGCCAGAGACAAGGGTACCGCCGCATGGGCCAGGGCCCTGCCGGGAGCACGATGTGGATCGCCGTGCTCGAGGGCGTCGAGGTAGTAGTTCGACAGATGTATGGCCCCAGAAACGGCCGTTACATAGACCAGCGGGACCATGGTGATGAGGATGGCGTTCAGAGGCATTCCCACCAGGGGTACGACCGCCAGGCTGGCCGCCGCGCTGTAGACGCCCACCGCCAGAGTGAGCACCGTGAGCCGCAGGTTGCGAAAGGAGAGCCAAGCAATCACCAGCCCCAGCAAGCCCGACACGCCGGCCAGACTGACCAGTGAGCGGGTGCTTTCCTCGTTGAGCGCGGCATTCACGACCGGGATGCCGCCCAGACGTAGTTCCTGGCGAGGTACGCCGGCCAATTCCCCCGCCCGCCCCAGCAAGTCGATGGCCGCGTCCAAGCGGCCGGCGGCCCCGGCCTTAAGCGTCATGACCGCGCACGTGTGCCGGCCGTCCGGCCCGATAATGGAACCTTGCAGCCGCGAGATGGCCAGATTCCGGCTCAAGTCCACCGGCGGAGCGTTTAATTGTTCCAGCAGGGATCGGCCCGTCATGATGCGGGAAAACGGCGATCCACCCTTGTCGCGTTCGGCCAGTTCAGACAAGATATGGGCAAACTCGTCCAGCCTCCGGTCGTCCAACGTGCAGCCAGGCCAACTGGCGATGATGAAGTCCTGGACCCCAAAGTGCTCGGTGAACGAACGGAACTGTTGAGTCTCGGGATAGTCGGCTGGGAGCCAGTCGCGGACGTCGTTGGAGTTGCTGCGAATGCCCTCAAGCACCCCCCAAGCGATCAGTGGCAACAGTGCCGCCGCGACAATCAGAATCGGCGCGCCACGCCTCTGGAAAAACGAAGGTCGGCCCATGCTCGACGTCATCCTGGTTCCCGGCCGCCACGCCTTTCCGACTGACGACTCCTCGTACTCGATACGAAAGGATCGATTATACCCTCCAAAGAAGGGGTTGTCACGTTCTCGTGGACTTTCTGTGGATCTGGATTTCGACCGAATCGCGAACTCCGAAGAAAAGGGATAGCCATGTATCGCAACAGACTCAGTCGAAGGGGTTTTCTCGGAGGAGCGGCTGCCACTGCAGTCCTGGTAGCGGACTGGCGGTACGCGATTTCTGCCGAGCCTCAGAACGCCCCCTTTCCCGGTCGCCCCAACGAAGGCACCGTCCGCGACAGGCTCTGGATCTGGGGCGGAGCACCCGGCGCCACGAACGACGAGTGGGGCCATGCCCCTTCCCGAATGACAGCCGCCGAGGCGGCCTTCTACATGGGAATTCCTAATCTGTTCCTGATCCGGCACAAGGGACGCCCGGCCCTGGAAGAATACGACCAGTACGCCCTTGCCCTCAGCCCGCTGAAACGGGTTGCGTGGGCCCTGGTCGAATCGGGTGGGGAAACCGCCCCGGAACGGCGCGACTACGTGCTCAAGATGCCCGCCCGGTTTCCGAACATAACGGGTTTCATCATGGACGACTACTTCAAGCCGGATGGATCGGCCCAACTCACCGTCGACCAGCTCCAAGAGCTCGAGCAGAAGCGGACGATCGACGGCACAAAACTGCCCCTATACGTGGTGGTCTACACGCACCAACTGGACCTGCCGATCCAGCCCCATTTGAAACACTGCGACAAGATCACCTTCTGGACCTGGAAATCGGAGGACCTGGCGAACCTCGAGACGAATTTCGAGAAACTGGAGAAGATCGCCCCCGACCATCCCAAGCTGCTGGGCTGCTACCTGTGGGATTTCGGCAACAAAGCGCCGATGCCCCTGGACGCCATGAAACGCCAGACCGATTACGGATATCAACTGCTGCAGGCGGGCAGGATCGAAGGTATGATCTTCCTGGAGCACGGTGTCTGCGACATCGGACTGGATACGGTGCTGTGGACCAAGGAGTGGATCGCTATGGTCGGCGAGCAACGGCTGCCCGAGTGAGCCGCTGGAGTCCAGGCTGCAGCCCGGGGGCCACCAAACGTCGGGTGAGCCCAGCGAGCCCGTGCGGCAATCTCATTAACGACTAACCTTCCGCGACCCGCGCGACGTCATTTGGCGACGGCGGGTCTCCAACGTGCCCACTGTTTGATTGCATTCTTCAGAAACGAACGAGGACACTCGCATGAAAACCAGCCGTCGACGCCAACTTGGCGCGGTACTTGTGGCCGGCGGAATCGTGATCGCCTTTGCGGCAATACCGATCCTGGCGGCCGAGCCGGCACTGTGCAACTCCGGCAACGTCGTGTGGGATTCGCCCAGCCCCGACGCATCCGGCAGTATGCCGCTGGGCAACGGCGATATCGGCCTGAACGCATGGGTTGAACCGAGCGGCGATGTGCTGTTCTACATCTCCAAGACCGATGCATGGGACGACAACGCGAGGCTGCTGAAGTTGGGACGCGTCCGGGTGCATTTCGATCCCTCGCCGCTGGTGGCCGAACAGCCCTTCCAGCAAACCCTGGCACTTGAGGAAGGCACCCTGGTCGTCCGCTTCGGCGAAGGCGCCAGCGAAACGACTCTTCGTCTGTGGGTCGACGCCAACCACCCGGTCGTGCAACTGGAGGTCGACGGCACGGAACCCCGCACGGCAACCGCCGCGATCGAACCCTGGCGAACCGAACCCCTGGAACTACCGAGCATCGAAACGAGCGACGTGAACCTGGACCGCTCCCAGCCAAACAGCATGCACGGGCCCACCATCGTCGAGCCCGACACGGTCCTCGCCAACCAGGTCGACCGGATCGGATGGTACCACCACAACCGAAAGTCTGTCGGCCCCGACTTCATGGCTCGGATCCAGGGACTGGACGGCTTCGAGCGGGTCGATCCCCTTCTTCACCGCACGTTCGGTGCCATCGTGACCGCCGCGAACGGCCAACGCATCGACGACCTCCATCTTCAGTCGCCGGCGGCAAAGAACCAACGGTTCACCGTCTACGTCCTGGCCGAACACCCGGCTTCTCCCGACGAGTGGCTCACGGCCATGGACCGCCTGATCGACGAGGTCAGCCGGCAGCCGTGGGAGGCTCGCCGCCAGGCCCACCTCGCCTGGTGGAGCCAGTTCTGGGCTCGGAGTTGGATCCGCGCAACCGGCTCCGGCGAGGCTGAAATTCCCACCTTGATCCCGGCCAACGATCATCCGCTCATCTTTGGCCGTGACCAGCATGGCGGAAGCGTCTTTCAGGGAGAGTTCGGCCGGATCAGCCTGTTCAAGCGAGCCCTAAGCGAGGAGGAGCTGGCCGGACTGCTCGCCCGGAGCCACGAACAGATCGTTCCTGAGTCTGAGCACCGGATCGGCTCCTGGACCGGGTCGACCGCGCCTGATCTTGATAAGAAGTGCCCAGACCTCTCCGGCTCCCTCACGATCGAAGCCTGGATCCGCCTGGCGGAAAACGATCGCGGCGGCCGGATTGTCGACAAGGTTACGCCCGGCGGCAGCGACGGCTTTCTCTTCGACACCTGGCCGGGCAAGAGCCTGCGACTTATCGTCGGCCAGGAGACCCTGACTGTGGCCGAGTGCCTTGAAACGGGCCGCTGGCAACACGTGGCAGCCGTTATCGACTCGGCGAGCGGAAACCTGCAGCTCTGGTGCGACGGCAAACTCCGGGGCGAGACCGGCATGGTGGGCGGTGATGATGCAACCATCGTTTCGCAAGCCTATGCTCTGCAGCGTTTCGTGAGCGCCTGCGCCGGCCGCGGCCGTTACCCGATCAAGTTCAATGGATCCATCTTTACCGTACCCGCACCCGGGCAACCGGGGGACGCCGACTATCGCCGCTGGGGACCGGGTTACTGGTGGCAGAACACGCGGCTTCCCTACATCAGCATGTGCACTTCCGGCGACTTCGAGATGATGCAGCCGCTGTTTCGCATGTACGGCCAGGAGCTCATGCCGCTGCTGAAGTACCGTACCCGCCGCTACTTCGACCATGAGGGGGCGTTCATTCCCGAGGGCATCATGTTCTGGGGTGACGTCTTTTCGGAAACCTACGGCTGGACGCCCTTTGAAGACCGCGGCGACGACAAGCTCCAGACGAGCGGCTGGCACAAATGGGAATGGGTCTCTGGTCCGGAACTCGTGTGGATGATGCTCGACTACTACGAGCACACCCTCGACCAGACGATGCTCGAGGAAACCCTTCTCCCAACAGCCCACGAGATCCTCACCTTCTTCGATCAGCACTACGGCCTGGACGACAACGGCAGGCTTCTGATGCATCCCTCCCAATCGCTGGAGACCTGGTGGGACTGCACAAACCCGATGCCGGAACTGGCCGGACTGCACGCCGTCACGGCGAGGCTGCTGGCATTGCCGGACACGGTTGCGCCCCTGGAGGAGCGGAAATTCTGGCAGAATCTCCAGGCCAAGCTGCCGCCGCTGCCCACCCGCCAGATCGACGGCGTCCGAATGCTCGCCGCGGCGGACCGCTTTGAAGACAAGCGAAACGTCGAGAATCCGGAACTTTATGCGGTGTTTCCGTTCCGGCTGTTCGGGATCGGCCGGCCGGATATCGAGCTGGCAATCGAAGCACTCAACCATCGCGACGACCGCGGCCATTTTGGCTGGCGTCAGGACGATGTTTTCATGGCCTATCTCGGATTGGCCGAGGATGCGAAGAAGAACCTCGTCGCCCGAGCGCGGATGAAGGACAAGACCTCCCGGTTCCCGGCCTTCTGGGGCCCCAACTACGACTGGGTCCCCGACCAGGACCACGGCGGCATCCTCATGAAGGCCCTCCAGTCGATGGCCTTGCAGACCGACGGCGAGCGGATCTTCGTGCTCCCCGCCTGGCCCAAGGATTGGGATGTGTCGTTCAGGCTCCACGCTCCGAAAAAGACCGTGGTCGAGGTCGTCTACCAGAACGGCAAGATTGAGTCGCTCCAGGTCAGCCCGGAATCGCGGCGTCAGGACTTGATCTTGCCGTCGGAGCAGTTACCAGCGGGCGAATAAAGGGCCCAACTTGAACCGCAAAGCGGCCCGTGCCGACAGGAGCGGGCCTGCGCCCAGGTTCTGCGCGGACCCGGGAGCGATGTCGCTTCTGGACCGTCGCCGGCACGGCTTCTGGCTGCTGTTGAGGATAGAATACCCTTCGTATTCGATTTATCTGCATGCGGTTCGGTGCACGGACCGCCTCCCGACCGAGGTGGAGTCTGCTCACACTGATTTCAGCAGAGGGAACGCGAAGGGAAGACGGGCCGATCGGTTGGCACAGGCCATTTCGCTTTCAGCGCGGTTCATAGAAACACGCGCGTGCACTTGGGGCGAGGGAACACAGCACGGTTCTGCTCCCGCGGTTCCGCAATTTCCTCTCGAACACAGCCAATGCGCCGATGCAGGATTGACTGAACGCTTCCACGTCGGTGAAGTCCATCAGGACCTTGCTGTCGATTTCCAGCACCTCAGCCAGCTTGCCGAGGTCCTCTTGGAGCTTTTCCGCCGTTTCGTCCACAAAGGCCGTGGCGCCGTTGAACTGCACAAGTGTCACGGAGGCGGCGCGGGAGACATTCAAGTGGCTGAAACTCGGCAACAGTGTCGACCGCGACCTTGCCGCGTCCGCTTCCGCCGATTTCGATGCCAACGCACGAATTGCCTCGTCGCGGTGTTCGTAGATTTCGAAAATTCGATGACGTTGCTTTGCCAATTTCTTCTTCCCAGTAATCAGACAGACGAAAACCGGCCGATCAGAAAGGCGGACCGGCCTCTATGGATTGGTGAGAGCGTGAAACTCCGAAACGAGGTGGGCATAGAGCAGACGCGAAGGGCCTTCCTGACGGTCGTCGGCCGCTGAGAGCCCTCATTTCCTGCAGCCTCCGCGAGGAGAACCTGAAGAACCCGAGCGAATTCCGTTGCTGCCTTGGGGTTGCAAGCACGGCGGAGCGTGATGGCCACTTCTCCTGGAATCGCGCAAGCACAGTTGGCTCTATCTTTCGAAAACCTCTTCGTTTGGCGGGTCATGAACGATTCCGGCATCCGTGGGTGCAGCCGCCTCCTCCTTCCTCTTCTGCCGCCGAGCCCGCTTGTCGTCGGCCTTCTGCTTCCGGAGTCGTTCTCGCTGCATCTTTTCAAACGTGTTGTTATCTCGTCCCATGAAACCTCTCTTTCCATCGCGATCGACGCGACGATATGGCTGGCGCAAGTTCACTCAATACACGCCTGCCGGCGAAGGGCACAAACACGCACCCGCGCGATGGCCCCACGAAGAACTATGCCAAATCCACCCATGGAGTCTCCGGCAAGCGGAAAACAACCGGCTCGACATTGCTCGTCCGATCGATGCGAATAGCATGGACCCGAGACCGCCGCGATCTCAAAGACCTTCGCGGCACAGTCGCAACCGCGCGACTCGAAGAACACAAACACCCGGAGCACACCCCTGAAGGGCAAACATAACTCCACCGGTGCTTGACCCAACGACGGCGGCTGCACCCCCACGCGTCACTCAGAGACATCCCACGTGAGGGCGTCCTCCCTTAGACGCATGACATTGTACCACGAGTCGCCCTTCGAGGACAGGGCTCCGCCGGGCGTATCGGTCCGGGAACAGACCCGTGCAACGGCAGCCCGCAAGGGTAATCTTACCTCCCCCACGTGGAACCGGCCCCGCGCAGACAACAGAGATCTCGCCGTCCGGGGGGCACCTGGTAGGATTTATCGGAGCGGATGCTCCACGAACGACATCCCCCCCGTACGCCTGCGATCTCGGCAGGCAATTGCCCTTGCCGCTTCGACATTTGAAGATACAATATTTGTAGGTGCAGTTTCGTACCTCCACTTATTTGGATTCCTCCCTCAGAAAAGCGAGACCCCCCCGAATGGCTCGTACGATTCGCGTAACGCGTAAGGAATTTCTCCAAGATCGCCAGGGGCGAACCTTTTCGGACGTGCTCGACGATTCAGGCCAGCCGTTTGACGATGTGCTGGAGTTTTTCAACGAGGGCGAGCGACAACGCCGTATGGAAGAGGCCGAAATCCATCATGACCGGCCCGCCCTGTCCGGCGTGATCCGCGAGTTCGAATCGCAGCCGGCGATCGATCGCTTCCTGGAAACCCAGGACCCTCGCCGTACCCAGCGTTTGCGCCAGGCCGTCGGCGTGCTGGTCCGTATTGTCATGGAGCGGCGCGGATGGCGAAAGACGGGCAAGAAGGGTTCGCTCGGCGTCCGTGCTGCGATCGCAAAGGGAACAAGAACCCCAGGAGCCTACCACAACACGGGCGGCCTCGCATTCTGGTTCCTCCGTGCAGAACGGTATGAGCTGATCGAAGGCATGCCCTTTCGCAGTGTGCGGGATCGCAGCGAGCGTGTCGATCGCTCGCCGCAGGCCTCCCGCTGAAACCGCCTGACGAGCTTAGTAACTGAATTGAGTCCGCCGATTCCGGCGGAGATCATTGTTTGAACCGCCGAAAACCATCTTCTCCTAGGAAATTCACTCCCTCACTGAATCATTGCTCAGCGACGCAGTCGACCTCCTACGCGAAGTTACAGCCCGTTCCGTGCCTTTTGTTTTTCGCAGGGAGCTCCCGACCGTGTTGCACAAACAAGTTGTTCCGGACAAAGTCCTTGTCACCAAAGTCACCCAGCGACTGGGAAGGGCGGGCTTGGGAGCCGGCTGCAAGGTCCGGGTAACTGCCAAGAATGGGCAAGTCACTCTCTCGGGCACGATCCAGCGAGACTTGCAGCGGCGTCCCGCATTGAGGGCCGCTACAGGAATCGATGGCGTGCGTCAGGTCATCGACCAACTGAAGGTCGAAGCCAAGAAGCCAAAAGTGGAGCCCAAGAAGGTGAAGGTCGAAGTGAAGGTTGCGGCCCCGCCGACCGAAGAACAAAATACGGAAGCCGAAGAACAGGCCGCCGAAACCAAACCAACCTGACAAAAAGGAACCACTTGTGGCTCAATCCAACGGAAGCGAAATGGCTGCCCCGGACTCCGCCGGCCAATCGGCACCACGAGTCGACGACTCGAACGTCATCGCGTGCTACGCGAATTTCTGCCGCATCACTGGCACCCCAGAGGAATTGGTGATCGATTTTGGACTGAATCCCCAACCGATTGGCACCCCGACTCAGCCAATCGCGGTGACACAGCGAGTCGTGACGAACCTGTACACAGCGAAACGCCTGCTCCAGGTCCTGCAACTGACGATCCAGCGTCACGAAGCAGCCTTTGGCGCGCTTGAAATCGATGTCCAGAAACGGGTCCACCGAACGTGATCACAGCCCAATCCCCATTCCCGACAATCCCATGAAAGCCTTCAATGTCTGGGTGAGTGCGAAAGGAGATGCCTGCCGGGTACGAGTCGACGGCCTCAAAAACACCCATTGGCTCCTCGATCGCCTCAGCCGGCTCTTTGTATTCAAGACGAGCGAATCGTTGCGCAAGGAAGCGGATTCGGCGTCGTTCAGTTTCTCGATCATCCACAGTTTCCAGATGAACCAGCCCAGATTCGAGCGACTTCTCGTCTCGATTCCGGAAGCCCACCTGACGAGAGTCGCAGCGAGGCCCCAGGTCTGATCGCAAGCCCGAAACGATCCGGCACATGAATTGCCGGAGAGTGCCCCTTCTGAGCCATTTTCCATGCGTACAGCACAAATCACTCGACAGGATTTTCTCCGCGACCGGCAAGGGCGGGAATTCTCCGGCCTTCTCGACGATCCGAATCTGCCCTTCGACTTGCTTCTGGAATTCTTCAATCGCCGCGATCAGCAGCACCGGATGGAAGAATCCGAGACCGTCTACAAGAAGGCCCCATTGGCAGCCGTCGTCAAAGACCTCGAATCCATCCCGTCGGTTCAGGCCTTTATGTCCTCGGGCGATCCTGTCCTGGTGAAGCGTTTCGAGCAGGCCATTACGATTGTGGTCCGCATGACCATGGAACGCCTAGGCTGGCAGGTCGTTCCACACAAGTGACGATCCGATGTCCGCGTCGGTAATCCGAGTCGCTCTCGGACGACCCGACCATTTCCTTCTCGCGACTGCCTGCCGACGCCGGCAGACGCCTGGAGTGGTAAGGAGTTCGTTCCATGGAGGCTCGCCGGGCAATCCACCCCAACAACCTCGGCTTGGCATTTGAACATGACGAACACACGGAACAACCCGAAAGCAGAACCCCTTCGCGAGGCAGCAGCACCGGGTGAGCTGTCACTTTCCGAACAGGCCGTCTTGAACGTCTTCCGAAAATTCCTGATGTCTCCAGGCAAGATGCTCTGCCTCAGCCATTCGGAACTGGAATCCTATGACGAGTCGCTGAGCCAACTGATCGACAAAGGCCTGTTGGCGGAAGAGAGCTTCCAAGGCGGCTACTCGCTCACCGAAGCCGGATTTGCGGCAATGCGAGACGGCACGCAGTAAGACCGGGCCCTTGCGCTCGCGGCAATCAGGCTGCTCGGCGGTTCGTGACGGGTCGGATCGCACATGAACAGACCCCACGGATATGCCGGGATACGGGCCGGGTGAACTTGGGGGACAGCAGTTCCTGGTACCGGTTGTTTTCGATGCGGAAGACCTGGGGATGGAACTTGATGAGGTAGAGTTCCACCCCGTCGGCCAGCATCTGGGGCGTGGGCCGGCGGACCATGTCGGCCTCCTCGATTCCCATTCTTTCACCGCGGTTCAGAAACGCGGGCGGCAAGCCACCTCGCCGTGGCACGATTGGGCGAGGTGGCCTGATGTATACTAATGCTGATTGCCAAAGAACAAAGGGTGGGAAAGGA
>CAYSCH010000107.1:0-19272 GCA_964429355.1 uncultured Planctomycetaceae bacterium
CTACGCGTTGGACCAGTGGACCGGAAAGGGACTCCTGGAGCGGGTCTTCACGGCCCCCACCTTCAAGGAATTCGTCGTCCGCGTGCCTGGCGGAAGAATCAACGACTTGCTGTCCGCTGCGAGCACGGGTGGAATCATGGCGGGTGTGCCCCTGGAGTGCTGGTATCCGGCCCTGAAAGACTGCCTCCTCGTGGCGGTGACGGAGAAACGGACGAAGGGTGAAATCGACCGAATGACTGCGATCATCCGGTCGGTTCTGGGGTGAGGAATTCGGCCGTTCCGCGCTGACAGTGCTGTCGAGACCGGTGTCGCTTGTGCAGGCAACAGGATCGGCAAAGAACACTTGGGGCCGGTCCCCGTTTCCGGACAGCCTTTTACAACGGGAGTTGAGAACTCGATGCGAAATCATCACGCAACCGAATTGCTGTTCGACCAGTCTCGCCCTGGGAGATGCGCGGTGCAGATGCCCGATTGCGACGTACCGTCGGCGACGGTGGAGGAGTTGCTGCCACCGGGGGCGTTGGCCGAGATGGCGCCCGCGCTTCCGGAAGTGACGGAGCCGGAACTAGTTCGGCATTTCGTGAATTTGTCGACCCAGAATATGTCGGTCGACACGCATTTCTATCCGCTGGGGTCCTGTACGATGAAGTACAATCCCAAGCGGAATGAGGTATTGGCCTCGCTGCCGGGCCTCCTGGAACTCCATCCGTATCAAAGGCAAGAGACGATCCAGGGAATCCTGGAAATCCTCCACTCTCTCCAGGAGATGCTGGCCGAGATTTCCGGTCTCGACGCGGTGAGCCTGCAGCCGGCGGCCGGAGCCCACGGAGAAATGACGGCGCTGTTTGTTGCGGCGGCCTACCTCCGCGATACCGATCCGGCCCGCAAGGTCGTTCTGATCCCTGACGGGGCCCACGGCACGAACCCCGCCAGCGCCGCCATGGCGGGCTTCAAGGCTATCGAGGTAAAGAGCACATCGGGGGGACTGGTCGACCTGGACGATCTCGCGTCGAAACTCGATCATCAAACGGCCGTGTTCATGATCACCAATCCCAACACCTTGGGAATCTTCGAGCGGCGGATCGGCGAGATCTGCCGGATGGTGCATGATGCGGGAGGGCTCGTTTATCTGGACGGGGCGAACATGAATGCGATTCTGGGCGTCACCCGTCCGGGAGATTTCGGGGCGGACATGATGCACTACAATCCCCACAAGACTTTCAGTGGGCCTCACGGCGGCGGCGGCCCGGGCGCCGGCCCGATCGCCGTGACGGCGAAGTTGGCGCCCTATCTGCCCGTGCCGATTGTGCGAAAGGATGGGGACCTGTTCAACCTCGAATTCAACCGCTCGAAATCGATCGGCCGGGTGCGCAGCTTCTTTGGAAATACGGGGGTACTGATAAGGACCTACTGCTATCTTCGCACACACGGTCCGGAGGGGCTGCGGCGTGTATCTGAGAATGCCGTGCTCAATGCCAACTACCTGCTCAGTCGCGTGAAGCATTACCTGCCTGTTCCGCAGGGCGATCGGTGTATGCACGAGTTCGTCGCTACGGCCCAGAAGCTCAAGAAGGATCGCGGCGTGTCCGCCATGGATATCGGCAAACGACTGCTGGATTACGGGTTTCACGCTCCGACTGTGTATTTCCCCTTGATCCTTCACGAAGCCCTGATGGTGGAACCTACCGAATCGGAGTCGCGTTCAACCCTGGATGCTTTTGCCGAAGCGCTGTTTCGGATCACGGAAGAAGACTCCGAGCTTCTCCACGATGCCCCACACAGCACCGCGGTGAGCCGACCGGATGAGGTGCGGGCAGCGCGGCAGCCAATCCTCAAGTGGTCCGAGGCAGGAAGATGAGGGGATGAGCGATCTGCCCGAAACGGAGTGTCGCCTGCGTGTCGATCCGCCCCAAGCCGGAAATTGGAACATGGCCGTGGACGAATGCCTGCTGGGCTGGACGTCGCGGACGGGCTGCTGCTGCTGGCGATTCTACCAATGGGATGAGCCGACTCTTTCACTTGGCTATTTCCAGGACTACCGCGACCGCGATGGGCACGTTGCCAGCCGCGAGTGTTCGTTGGTTCGCCGGGCCAGCGGCGGTGGAGCGATCCTCCACGATCGAGAGCTGACCTACTGCCTGACCGTTCCGTCGGATCATCCTCTGGGACGGCGGCGTCAATGGACATACGAGGCCGTTCACAGGACATTGATTGCGGTTCTTGGGGATTGGGGAATCCGGGCCAATCTGTTCGGTGACTCTCGAGCAGGAGGTGGGAGATCGGATGAGTTTCTCTGTTTCCAGCGGCGGTCGGCCGGCGACATTGTTGTAGCCGATGTCAAAATCGCTGGAAGTGCGCAGCGTCGGGTTGCCAATGCAGTTCTTCAGCACGGAAGCGTACTCTTGGAGCGGTCTCCGGCTGCACCTGAGCTGCCGGGCCTCTGCGATATCACCGGCAAATCGATTGATCGTGGCGAGTTGATCGGGTGTTGGCAGCAGCGCCTTGCCGAGGTGCTCCGATTTCGATGGCGTGCCGACAGCCGGTCGCCCGACGAGGATGACCAAGTGGCACGGATCCTGGCGGAAAAATACGGGCTCTCCTCCTGGACGACCAAGTGCAGGCGATGAGATCCCGGGTGACGGTGCTTTGGGGGGACCGAGAGATGATTGCAGCGAGGGGGATTTCTTTTGACCAGACAGTCAATTGCTGGTAGGATCATGGTGCCGGCGGGGTGCGTTGGTTCTCCTGGCCGGGTGCGGCCCTTCCCATGAGCGATCGATTATCGGATGGAATTGGAGATCGATTTCCATACTTTTTGGGGGGCGGGTTGCATTCCTGGGTCATCTGCGTAAATTCCACAGTTGTTCAAGTTTGCCGCTTCGCATTGATGGCGTTGTGCGACTTCTCCGTCATGGAGTCGAGTCCACACTGCTGAACATTACCCGACGACCAGCGATCCATCAGGTGCTGCAGCGCCGCCCAGCCAGGATACTGGTACTGGGAACCCGTTCTGATTCAAATCCAATCGATCAAGTTCCTCTGGTTAAGCGTTTCCGGGCGATGGAAGTCAGACTGATTGTTGCGAACGGAAAGAACGTTGGGCAGGAAATTCCTGTTTCCGGGCCGAAGTTTCTCATCGGTCGCGCGGATGATTGCCAGTTGCGTCCCCGAAGCGACGTCATAAGTCGCTACCATTGTGTCATTCTTGTTGAGGAGGGTTTTGTTTCCGTTCGGGATTTTGGCAGCAAGAACGGCACGTTCGTCAACGACCAACAGATCATGGGCGAGCAGGAGTTGCACGACGGAGATCGTCTCCGTGTGGGTCAACTCGAGTTTGACGTGGATTTGATGGGAACGAAACGTGAACCGCCGGTTGAGGGAAGTCACGAGCTGCCTCGCGAGGCCCACGGGGCGGTTCTCAATCAGCTCGACTTGAGCGATTGGATGGGACGGGAGGATTCGAGCGGAACCGTACTTGGGATGCTTCCCCTGCGAAGGGCTACGTCGCTGGACCAGGCAGGGCCACCTGACACAGCCGAGAAGCCGAAAGGTGGGGATACCGACCCCGATCCGCCGAAGAAGTAAGTAGGTTTATCGCATTTCATCCGTACGGTGGATTCGAGATTCACGCGAGCCATCGGCCAGATAGACTTTTCCGGTTCTGCCGATCGCAGAGGACGGATCCAGCAAACCTCACCTCACTATTATCCGGGAAATCATCGTGAGAATAGCGAACCAACCCAAAAAAGACGCAGCGATGCTGGGCATTGGATTGGATAACGACGATGGGCACGTTCGGCTGACCAAAGGAAAGAACTACGCATTGGTCGGGGGGAGTCAGGACACTCACGGCCTGATGCAGGAAACGGCTGTCAAGATTAACGAGGAACTCGAAAATCGCGGCAAACGACTTGAAGACCTGTCCGTGCGAGAATTTCGCGATATTTGCCAAGAAGTTCGGGAGTCGATTGGATAATCGGAGAAGAGGCAACCCGGGCGTGCACTTGGGCAAGGCAGGTGGCGCAGTGGGTGAGTCAGACACCAATTTGGCCGGGTGACCCGCGATTCGAGAGCATCGTAGGGAAAAACCTGCGGGTTTGTCGGCCCGGCACATTGCTCCTTTGGAAGACTGGCACAGGAAATGGAAGTAAAACTGGTAGTCACCAACGGCCGACACGCCGGACGTGAGATTCCGATCAAGGGACCGAAGTTCTTCATCGGGCGTGCCGAAGACTGTCACCTTCGACCCGGTAGCGATCTGGTGAGTCGCCACCACTGCGTGATACTTGTTGCCGAGAACGGCGTCAAAGTGCGCGATTTTGGCAGCAAGAATGGCACATTCGTCAATGGGAAACAGGTCTCTCCGGAGTCTCCGCTGCTGCCTGGGGATCGGTTGGTTGTCGGGCAGTTGGATTTTGATGTTCGAATCACCGGCATGCCGGAGCAGCCAAAACCAGCAACTTCGGTTGCGGCTGCCGGGGCGGAGACGTCGGTCGACCAGAAACCCGTCGCCAAACCGTCGGGGGCAAAAGGAAAACCGGCCGGGAAAGACACCGTCAAGGTCGACGACGATCTGGATATCAGCCAGTGGTTTGGCGATGAGGAGGCGTCGGCCAAGACCGATACCCAGACGGTCGACATGTCGACCGTCTCCCGCGAATCTCCTGGCGAAGCGACCGTGATGTCGGAACCGCCGAAAGATCCGGAACCGTCGGCAGAGGGGAACAGTCCCAAGCGAGACGTTTCCGAAGCCGAAAAGGAGCGCGCTCGCCGCGCTCACGGCGGACAGACCACCCAAGATGCCGCAGCAGAAATGCTCAAGAAATTCTTCAACGCACGGCGTTGATTCGGCAGTCCGGCCAGATTCGCTGTGTGGATGAAATCGAAAGCCGCCGGGAGCCCTTGGCCTCCTCGGCGGTTTTTTTGTTTTTGTACTGCCGCCATGACCGCCGTCTTTGCGCAAACCGGACAATCCGATCCTTTCGGAACAATCTCCCGGACTGCGCGTTTTTACTACTCGGTCAATTCTACCCCTTTTCCCTGCCGATTCTCTCTAGCACACGTCGGGGCGGCCTTGGAAAGCTGCCCCAGAGGAACAGAAACGAGAAAGCCGCACGAGCCTCAGGGCAAACGAGACACTCAAAGGACTGGCCACTCGCGTGCGATCGAAAGGGAAACCTCCGTGGCCAAAACGACCAAAAAGACGACCAGTCACAGCAAGAACAGTCGAAGGAAGCCCAGTACCGCTAAGGAATCGCACAGCACAGCCAAGGCCAGAACCGCACGTTCCGAGGGCAAGAAGCCGGCTGAGGCAGCGAGCGGAGATCGTTCTGGAAAGAGTACAACCAAGCCACGCACTGCCGGCGAGAGCGAGGTGACGATTGACCGGCGACGATCGCGTCGCCGTATCAACACGGAACCAGTCTCGGCCGAGTGCCGCAAGCTCGAACGACGAGAAAAGGTGACGCGCCGCCGACAGATCGATCCGACAACCTGCGAGCGCGATTACTCCGATGATGAAGTCGAGTTCATGAGCGCGCTGGATAACTACAAGCGCGCGAGCGGACGGATGTTCCCAACGTGCAGCGAGATCCTCGAAGTCATCCGAAATCTTGGATACAGCAAGTCTGCCGTCGGCGAAAACCACTCCGCCCCCCCCCTGGTGGTCGCCAGCCAGGAAACGAGCGACCCGGACACGACGACCTGGTGCGATGAATGCGACGAAGACACATTGAGTGAGGACGTTTTCGCCTGTAGCGAGACGTTTATCTGATTGGGATCACTCCGCAACAGGCATCCCGGTTCACGTGTACCGGGATGCCTTTTTTTGTGAATCGATCGGGCAGGCTGCCCGATTCTTCTTCCTCTTGGCCGGTAGCAGCGCCGTGCCGGGCTGCGAAGAAAGACGAGCTCGCGGCTGGCCGAAACGCCTAGCGGCGAAATTCTGGATATCGTGCGGTTCTCTTCTGCGTTAGAATTGGCTTCGGCAATGTTGGGGGCCACAGATCCTCGCCCATTTCCCAATACCCACATTTGAGGGGTAACCATGATCGAAAACGGAAGATCGATCGCGGTGTTACTGTTGCTTCTGTTATTCCCAAAGGGGGCCGGCGCGCAGGATGCAGCGTCTGGCACGATTGCAGGCAATCCGAGACCGGTTCAGCATCGAGTGGATGCACTGGAATCGACACAGAACCTTCGGGAGCCAGCCCCCCCTGTCGATGAGCCTCTTAACGGCCCGCCGAATCTTATGGCAAGCGTCGGAAACGGCCTCCCGAAACCCACTCTCGGAGGAGCTCAGTTTTGGAGCGACGTCCACATTCTGTACGAATGGCGGATCCAGCAACGGGCCGGCGAAGAGCGATTCCGGTTGCTCAGTCCCAAGGAATTCTGTTATGCCGAGGGGACCTTTGGGCAGTGTCGAGCGAGGCTTGAGCAGATCAAATTGGAGGAGAATCTGGAGCCGATGCGCGGCCGGGCCGTTATCCTGCTGCATGGGCTTGCAGCCACGCGGTGGACGATGCGTCTCCTGGCGGATCATCTCGAGGAGAAGAGTCACTACACGATTGTCAATGTCGAATACTCCAGTACGCGTCAGACCATGGCCGACCATGCGAAGGCGTTGGCACGGGTTGTCGAAGGCCTGCCGGAGGTCGCACAGCTGAACTTTGTCGGCCACAGCATGGGGAACATTGTCATCCGGCATTATCTGGCCGACATGCAGAGGCAGTATGGCCGGCAAGATCCGCGTCTGGGCAGGGTGGTCATGATTGCACCACCGAACCACGGGTCGCTGGCGGCCACACGGTTGTCGGACAATATGGCCTTCAAGGCGATCCTCGGCAGACCCGGGGTCCAACTGGGTACCGAGTGGGCGGCGTTGGAAAGCGAGTTGATTATTCCCCCCTGCGAATTCGGCATAGTTGCCGGGGGTACGGGAGGGGGTGGATTCAGCCCGTTCCACCCGGGAGACGACGACGGCCGGATCAGTGTCGAGACGACCCGGTTGTCCGGCGCTCGGGACTTCGTTCTTGTGCCAATGATCCACGAATTCATCGCCAACGACCCGCGGACCTTCGACTACGTTCGTACCTTCCTGGATGAAGGTTACTTTGTGGCAGCGGATCAGCGCCAGCCGATCCAGGAAGAACCTGCAGCGCAATTGGCAAGGCATCCAAACGGGTCGCCTGCCGGTTTGGCGAGTCCGGGTAGCGTGCCGGCGGGACCGGCAGGGGTGCAACAGCGGTGAGTCAGGGAATCGCAGGGCGTGTGGCAGGTATCGATTTCGGAACCGTGCGGATTGGCATCGCCATCAGCGATCCGGAGCGAAAGATCGCCAGCCCATATGAGAACTATACGCGGCGAGGCCAAAGCGACGATGCACGGCGATTTCGACGTCTCGTTGAGGAAGAATCGATCCGGTTATTTGTCGTTGGATTGCCGGTCCACCTGGACGGGCGGGAAAGCGAGAAATCGCGGGAAGCACGGAGCTTCGGCCAGTGGCTGGCAGAGACAACGGGAGTGGCCGTACAGTTCTTCGACGAACGATTCTCCAGCCACCAGGCGGAAGAGGCCTTGCTGGCTGCCCAGCTAACGAAAAAGCGGAGAAAGCAGCGGCTTGACATGCTGGCGGCCCAGATCATGCTTTCCGCGTTCCTGGAATCCGGTGGCGATGAGGGCGAAGCCTCTGAGGCACTGGATGACAATCCATGACAAGACTGGTGATTGGCTGCGGCTACCTGGGATATCGTGTCGCCCGAAAATGGCTGAGCCAAGGCGAAGAGGTGGTAGTCGTTACTCGAAGCCCCCAGCGGGCGGAATCACTGCAACGGGAAGGTTTCCTGCCTGTTGTTGCCGACGTGTGCCGGAGCGAGTCGCTGACACAGTTGCCGGAAGCTCAGACCGTGCTCTATGCGGTCGGCTATGACCCCCAAACGTCGATGCCGCGGAAGGCAGTGGTGGTCGAAGGTTTGCGAAACGTACTGGATCGACTCTCGCCTCGTACGGAGCGGCTCTTGTTCATCAGTTCGACGGGGGTCCTTGGGGGACACGATGGCGACTGGGTGGACGAGACTGCCTCGTGCCATCCCCAGCGGGAAGCTGGGTGTTGCGGCCTGGAGGCCGAGTCGCTCCTGGGAACTCACGCACTGGGACAACGGACGATAATCCTGCGACTGGCCGGAATCTATGGCCCCGGACGGCTGCCGAAAGTGGCCGACGTACTTGCCGGCCGACCGGTTGCCACACCCGCCCGAGCCTACCTGAACCTGATCCATGTGGACGATGCCGTTCGAGTGATCCTTGCGGCCGCAGCGGAGGCGATCCCCCCAGATCTGTATCTGGTTTCGGATGGCTGCCCCACCAGCCACCGTGAGTTCTATCGTGAGATGGCACGTCAACTGGGAGTCGCGGTGCCTGAATTCTCCGATCCCGATCCCGGTTCACGGGGAGCCGCCGCAGCCGCAGGCAACAAACGCGTGCTGAATCAGAAAATGCTCGCGCAACTTCACGTAGGACTCGAGTTTCCCAGCTTCCGCGAAGGTTTGGCTGCCATCTGTCGTGAGCATCGCCCTCCGGCGAAGTGACATTGGCGAGGTTGGGTTGGCCCTGCGGGGGCGGGTCGTACGGAATGTAGGGAGTGTGTCGGATATTCCCTCAATACGGCCTCCAGGCCGTGCCGATGGAATCTTTAGAACCGATCCAGAATTCCTGCCGCTGCTTGTTGATCTCCGCCGATGGGAGACGGCCCAAGTGGCGTTGCGATTGGGTCTCAGAGTCGGTAACAGACTAGAGAACTGCACCTTCGGGTGGAGGGGGAAATCGATGATTCGTCGAACTGTACTCGTTTTGGCCTTGGTCGCGGCAGCTTGGCTCGTGATGCACGATACCCAGGCGCAGGCGCAGGAGCAGGCATTCGGACGCCAGTGGGGAAGGACCTACAGCACTCAGGACTGGAACCGGTTCTACCACTATCCCTACGTATATTATCCCCAGAACTTCTGGAGCACAGACTACTATCGGAGCAGTGAAGATCTGTACTACCGATACCCTCCGGAAATGCGAATCCCGGTCTACAATACCCGGTGGCAGAATTACTACCCGCAGCCGAGAAAATACCACTCCGGGCATCATTTCATGCTCGACGTGTTCTGAGTGGTTCCGACAATACTACGGTTGAACAATACAGAATGCCCTGAACGAACCGGGCTCGGGGGGGCCGGATCGTTCGGGGCTCCTCTATGCGCAGGCGCGAGCTGGGAGGCTCCGCGGGGGTCGGATGGGGGGCATGACTTGGAACGGGAAACCGCGCCGGATCGCGGTCGATCACGACGCGATCCCATCGCCAACCCAGTGGTATTGGCTGGCTACCGGCAGACCCATCCGCTGCTTCGGATCGAGACGGATTTGTCAGTGTCTTGCCCCGAATCGCTCGATGAACCGGCAGAGCACGTCGACCGCCATCTCCAATTGCTCGACGGAGATCCACTCGTCCTTGGTGTGGGCTTGCTCAAGGGCTCCGGGGCCAAACACGACGGTAGGAATTCCGAGTTGCGCGATATAGGGAGCATCCGTCGCGTAAGGGACACCAATCGATTGCGATTGTCCCGTAACCGCAAGGGTCGCTTCGCCCAACCGTTGTGCCAGGGCAATATTCTCGGTGTCTGGGAGTGGTTTGGCCGTCATGAACGGAGGTTCGAGCTCAAAGCTGTCCGTCCCAACCGTTCCGGACAGGTAAGAGAGCAAGTGCTGCTGTGCCTCGGCGGGACTTTCTTCCGGCATGAGACGGCGGTCGATTTCGATCGTACATTGGTCGGGGACCGTATTGACGCTGAGCCCTCCACGAACAACGCCGACACTCAAGGTCGCGGAACCGCAGAGCCGGTGATTTCCCAACGTCGGGAGCACCTCTCGCTGATAGGTTTCCAGGGCTTTGAGGATCGATGCCATCCGGTAGATGGCGTTGAGACCTTCGTCAGGAGTCGCGCTGTGGGCTGCCTTCCCCCGAGTGTGCAGGCTCCAGCGAACCGCTCCTTTGTGTGCGATGACGGTATGAAGCTGAGTTGGTTCGGCCACGATCGCGACCGTGGGCTTGACGGGCACAAGGTCCACCAAACCGCCGACGAGCAGTGGGGCCAAGGCCTCCACACCGCTGAATCCATGTTCTTCATTGACACTGCAGGCGAGCAAGACCGTTGGGCACTTTCTGGGCCGGTTTTCCCGCAGGCGAGCAAGGACGGCGAGCATCGCGGCCATGCCGCCTTTCACGTCGCATGAACCGCGGCCGTAGATCCGCCCCCCCTCCTCCAGAGGGTGCCATGGATCGATCGTCATTCCGTCGGCAGGGACCGTGTCCTGGTGTGCCTCGAACAGGACGGTCGGTTGGTGTCCATCTCCCTCGAACCTGGCAAAAATGTTGTCTCTGCCTGGATGGACCGATTGTCGAAGATAGGGGAGTTCGAGACTCTCGAAAACAGATTCCAAATGGGCAGTCAGTGCCGACTCGCCAAATCCCGCGCCCGTCTCTGCCCTGCCCATCGGATTTTGACTGGGAATCGCCACAAGTTGCTTGAGATAAACCGCGGCCGAGTTGTTCATGGGGTGTTCTGTTCGTGGAGGAGAAATTGGTTTCGAACTGGACCAGTCGTCGAGGGAACCGGTAGGGAGGCTCGCGGGCTGTGGGGAAATGGAGACACGCAACTGATAGCGTGTGCAGAAGCGGGCCCGATGCACAATTCCGCGGAGGCGGTCGCCGCTTCTGGACAGCGCCTGGTTCCATCGCTCTGAAGACGGGGCATGACAGATCTTTCGGTGAAGAGAGCAGGACTCCAGCCACCTATTCTGCATCACCTGTGGCACCAGACCGATTATCTTGCCGAGCCGTCAAGGTAGTGTATGGAGCATCAGTAATCCGACTGGAATTGCCTCGAAAGTGGGGTTGAGGGAACGGATGTTGCGGACAATAATTCAAAGTGGCTTGAGGACTATGTTCTCGGCCAGCAGCCCTTCGCAGGTCCCTGCCCCGCCTGCGAAGGGCATTCTCATGCGCGGATCGAGGTTTGCCAAGACACGGCGGCACTACTTTGCCATAGCTGTCTGGTTTCCGCAAGGCTTCGCAGGAGACTTGCCCAGCCTTACTCGTCTCCAGTGTCCGCTCCGAACTTGTCGCATCGCAAGAAGTCCAATCATCAATCGGGCCAGTTCCTGGATTGCGGCATTCGTGGTTGGGGAGGATGCCGAGGAGCGCGCCGCATCAAACGCAGGTTGACCGCGCAAAAGGCCGCCAATAGAATGTTTTCGATCCATCGTAAATGCTCGCCACGGTCACGGGTTCGGAACGAACAACGGTTTTCGGAACTCCAGTTCGTGCGGTGCTCGTGGAGGACTGTAACAGGGCTGTCGATACAGCCCATTTTTTGTAAAAGGTGCTTGGATGCACACGGTCGTGTTGCCGTTAGTGCTGTTTATCCTCAGTGTGCTCGGGTTGGCTGTTGCGCTGTTGGTGTTGGGGAGACTCTTGGGACCGCGGAACATCGCCCCGGTCAAGCGGATGCCCTATGAGAGTGGCATGGACCCGATCCATGATACCCGCCGCCGTTTCGACGTTCGGTTTTACGTTCTGTCCATTGCGTTTCTGGTGTTCGACGTCGAGTTGCTCTTTCTCTATCCCTGGGCGGTTGTGTTCGGGACGCGTGAATCCAGCGAGGCTGCCGCTTCGCTGGCCGAAGGACGTCCGCCGCTGGTCTTTGCCGGGGGAATGGTGTTCCTTGCGATGCTCGCGCTGGGATTTGTGTACGACTGGCGCAAGGGGGTGTTCCGATGGCGATAGAGCTCCCCGACAACGTCGTCATTACCAAGCTCGATGAGTTGGTCAGTTGGTGTCGGAAGAACAGCTTGTGGCCCATGCCTTTTGCCACCGCCTGTTGCGGCATCGAGCTGATGGCGACCGGGGCAAGCCGCCATGATCTGGCTCGCTTCGGCGCCGAAGTGTTCCGATTCAGCCCGCGCCAATGCGATCTGATGATTGTTGCCGGCCGGATTGTCATGAAGATGATGCCCGTGCTGCAACGGATCTGGCTGCAGATGCACGAGCCAAAGTGGTGTATTTCGATGGGCGCATGTGCCTCGACGGGCGGAGTCTTCGACACCTACAGCGTCGTCCAGGGAATTGACCGGTTCTTGCCGGTCGACATGTATGTGCCGGGCTGTCCACCGCGCCCCGAGCAATTGATCCAGGCGATCATCGACCTGCAGGCGAGGATCCAGTCAGAGGGCACGATGTTCGGAACAGAGTTTTCGGAGCCGGAACGACAACTGCCCAAGCGCGCCCTGCGGGAACAGGAGTATGCGGGGAACGGAAAATAGAGCGGTACCGCGGGCATCGGTGCCCAACAATCTCCGGGAGAACTGGCGGTACCAAGAGATCGAGTTTGGACCAATGACGCGGCGTCGCGTCAGGATACGGACATTGGGTTCACCATGACGACTCAGGCAACCATTGATCGACTCACGGCGGCGTTCCCTGCCGTGCAGGCGAGCGAATTTCGAGGGCAGAGGCGGGCGGTCGTGCCTCGCGAGATTGTCTTCAATGCGCTCAGAGTCCTCAAGGAGGACCTGGGGTTCGACATGTTGATCGACGTGACCTGTGTCGACTACCTGGCCTACCGGGGGGCTCCCGGACGCTTTGGACTGGTCTATCTGTTGCTTAACACGGAGTCGGGGGAACGCCTGGCCGTGCGGACCTTCGTGGACGATCCGAATCCAGTGGTTCCTACGGTGGTGTTGCTCTGGGAAGGCGCCAACTGGCTGGAACGCGAGGTCTGGGATCTGTTCGGAATCCGATTTGAGGGACATCCCGACCTGAGGCGAATCGTGCTGCCGGAGCAATTCACGACCCACCCGCTGCGGAAAGATTACCCCCTGCAGGGCCGCGGCGAGCGGCATAACCTACCCGTGATCACACGAGCTGAGGGGTGATCGGACAACATCATGCCGCTTGAGCGAATTCTCCAACCCGGCAATCTGGCGCATGACGAGGCGCAGGAGTATCTGTGGACCATGAATTTCGGTCCCCAGCATCCGGCGACCCACACCACACTGCGTCTGGTTCTCAAGCTGGAGGGTGAACGGGTGATCGACGCCATGCCCGACATTGGGTTCCTCCACTCGGGCTTCGAGAAACTGGGTGAGGATCTCGACTACAACCAGTATGTGACGATCACCGACCGAATGAACTACATTTCCCCCATGGCCAACAACATCGCCTGGCATCTGGCGGTCGAGAAGCTCATGGGAATCGAGGTGCCGCCGCGCTGCCAGTATCTGCGTGTGATCGTGGCAGAGCTCTCACGGATTTCCGATCATCTCCTCTGCAACGGGGCGGTCGGGCTGGACACAGGCGCTTTCACGTATTTTCTCTACGCGTTCAATCCGCGCGAGAAGATCTACGACATCTTTGAGGCCCTTTGCGGAGCCCGATTCACGAACAGTTATACCCGTGTCGGCGGACTGATGCGGGACGCCTCCCCCGAAGCGATCGGGATGATCCGCGAAGCGATTCGCGAAGTGCCGAAGGCGCTGGACGACATGGAGCGACTGCTGAATCGCAACAAGATCTTCGTCGACCGCACGAAGGGCGTCGGGGTGCTCACGAAGGCCGAGGCGATCAACCGCAGCGTCACAGGCCCGATCGCCAGGGCCAGCGGGGTCACTCGCGACTTGCGGAAAGACGAGCCCTACCTGTGCTACGGGGACTTCGATTTTCGGGTTTGCTGTGCCGAGGCGGGCGACAGCTACGCCCGCTACCTGGTTCGCATGGCGGAGATGCGTGAAAGCCTCAGGATTGTGGAGCAGGCCATCGAGAATCTGCCGGAGGGCCCGATCAACGTTGGTATGGATGACAGGGCGATCTTGCCGACCAAGGGCATGGTTTACTCAACGATCGAAGGACTGATCACCCATTTCGAGTTGATCATGAGCAATCGTGGCTTCGAAGTACCGTGCGAAGAAGTCTATTGCGCTACGGAATCTCCCAATGGCGAGCTGGGATTCTATCTGGTCGGCGACGGATCGAATCGCGCCTATCGTGCCCGTTGCCGGCCGCCATCGTTCATTCACTTTGCGTTGTTTCCGCACCTGATCCGCGGCCATTCGTTGAGCGACGTGGTGGCGGTTCTGGGAAGTTTGAACGTGATCGCGGCAGAGTTGGATCGGTAATTCAGGTGCCCTAGCCCCACACAACATGTTGACTGAACAACCCCTCCTCAATGACGACCTCCTCGACGCCATCCGGGTTTACTTTCCCAAGTACCCGACTCGGCGGGCGGTCGTTTTGCCGGCCTTGCACCTGGTACAGCAGCGGTTGGGATATGTGCCGACGCAGGCCGTTGTCGAAATTGCGAGACTGCTGGAGCTTCACCCCAGTGAAGTTCAGGATACACTTTCCTTTTATGGATTCTTCAAACAGGACAAGCCGCAGGGCAAGGTTCGCATCTGGGTCTGCCGATCCATAAGTTGCTCGGCCCGCGGCGGCGAAGAGTTGTTGGGCTATTTGTGCGAGAAACTCGGCATCCAGCCGGGCGAAACGACCGGGGATGGAATGTTCTCGCTCGAGTTTGCCGAGTGCCTCGGGGCGTGCGACTTTGCGCCGGCCATGTTGGCGGGCGACGAGCTGATCGGGGACTTGACGCCCCAGAAGATCGACGAATACCTCGAACGTGTGCGTAGAAATCCGCCCTCTGGGCAGCGAGGGGGATCAGCAGGAGGGTAGCTGCCTGCGATCCTGTGACCTGGCGGCGTTCCGCGGGAACGCCTGGCATTCCCTGCAACGGAAGAGAGTTGACAGCCAGTGGCCGAGTTCGAACCCGTACTCCTGGCAAACGTTGGAAAAGAGAACAGCCATACGCTCCGAGCGTATGAGGCTGCCGGCGGGTACCGCGCGCTGCGGAGCACACTGCGGGAGCGGTCGCCGGCGGAGGTGATCTCGGTCATTCGGGCCAGCAATCTTCGCGGCCGGGGCGGCGCAGGTTTTCCCACGGGTCTGAAGTGGTCGTTTTTGCCGGAAGGGCACCCTGGGCCGTTCTATCTGTGTGTGAACGCCGACGAAAGCGAGCCGGGCACATTCTGCAACCGAGTGCTGATGGAAGACGACCCGCACCAGGTTCTCGAAGGCACGATCCTGAGCAGCTTTGCCACGAGGGCGTCGACGGCTTACATTTACCTGCGTTACGAGTATCCCCGGAGCCTCACGCGGCTCCAGGCCGCCATCGACGAATGCTACGAGGCCGGCTACCTCGGGAAGAATATTCTCGGCAGCCCGTTCTCGCTGGACATCTACATTCACCGCGGGGCGGCTGCCTATATCTGCGGTGAGGAGACCGGCCTGATCGAGAGTCTGGAAGGCAAACGGGCTTGGCCGCGAATCAAGCCACCATTCCCGGCTGTCGAAGGCCTGTTCCGAAAGCCGACCGTTGTCAACAACGTCGAGACCATGGCTTGCGTGGTCCAGATCATCGATCGCGGCGTGGAATGGTTCAAGTCAATCGGAACTCCTGCCGATCCGGGGAATCCTCGCGACCCGGGGAGCTACGGCCCGAAACTCTATCAGGTCAGCGGTCACGTCAATCGTCCCGGCGTCTACGAAGCACCCTTGGGGCTGCCCTGCCGCGAACTGATCGACCGCTTTGGCGGTGGGATGTGGAAGGGCCGCAAGGCCAAGGCCGTCGTGCCCGGCGGATTGAGCACGGGGCTGCTCAGCGCCGACCAACTCGACACGCCGCTGGATTTCGACGGCCCTGTGCGCGCAGGCTGCCTGGGATTAGGAACGGCCGGGGCGATTGTGCTCGACGAGACCTACCCGATCATCGATTTCTTGTACAACAGTTGTCGCTTTTTCGCCCACGAGAGTTGCGGCCAGTGTACGCCTTGCCGCGAAGGCACGCGTTGGGCGCTGGCGATGGTCGAGCGGATCCGGGCCGGACGGGGGCGGCTCAAGGATCTGGAACTCCTGGCTGAGATCGGCGATTCGATCGGGATTATCCCGGGCACGACCATCTGCGGTTTGGCCGATGGAGCCGCCTGGCCCATCAAGACGGCGATGGGCAAATTCCGTGATGAATTGGAGGATTACATACGACGGACCAATCCCACAGGCTACGCCGACGAGCGGCCGGCGATGGCTCTCCTCGAGTCGGCCGCTCATTGAACGTGCAGCGTATAATTACACCACATTTGTTCAAATGAAGCCCTCATGGCCATCATCACCGTAGACGGAATCAAGATCGTGATTGGCAACGACGAGCGCATGAACGCCATTGAGGCAGCCGCTCGGGCGGGCGTCGAGATTCCTCACTACTGCTGGCACCCGGGCTTGTCGGTTGTGGGAAGCTGCCGCATGTGCCTGGTGGAGATTGGCGCCATCGACGCCTCGGGCAAAGTGAGCATGGGGCCCAAGCTCGTGCCGGCCTGCAATACGCTGGTTCGCGACGGTGCAGTGATTGTGACTCAGAGCGAGAAGGTCCAGAATGCCCGGGCGATGGTCGAGGAGGGATTGCTGCTCGACCATCCGGTGGACTGCCCCATTTGTGACAAGGCGGGCGAGTGCCGTTTGCAGGACTACTACTTCAACTACGGGCAGGCCGAGGGACGCAGGGCCGACATCCGGCCCTTCACCAGCCGCCGCCGCGATCTGGGCGATGTCACCTTTTTCGCCGACCGCTGCATCATGTGCACGAGGTGCGTGCGGTTCACTCGCGAGATCTCCGGAACCAGCGAACTGATGGTCTGCGATCGGGGAGCCGAGGAGGAGATCGATGTTCTCGAAGGTTTCCCCCTGAACAACAAACTGTCGGGAAACGTGGTCGATCTCTGTCCCGTCGGTGCCCTGTGCGACAAGGATTTCCTTTACAAGCAGCGAGTTTGGTTCATGCGGCGCCACCGAGGCGTCTGCACTCGCTGCGCCACGGGCTGCTCGATCTGGGTGGAGGAGACACACGACCGAGTCCAGCGGATCAAGCCCCGGGAGAACCTCGAGGTGAACCGCTGGTGGATCTGCAATGACGGCCGCTATGACTACCCCCACGTCCACGACCCGGAGCGTCTCCTCGGTGCGCGGTACCGGCACGGTGGCGAGAGCGAGGAGCTCGATTTTGCCGGGCTGAGCACCCGGATCCGCGGGGCCCTCAAGGACGCCGGTGGCCGACTGGGAGCTGTTTTGTCGCCACTGCTCACAGTTGAAGAGGCGTATCTGCTCGCCACGTCCATCCGTGCGCTCGACGGCGAGGCCGTGCTAACCCTGGGCCCCGTCCCGGTCGTTGGCGAGGACCAGCGATTTCCGGGTGGCTTCACGATCGCCGCCGAGAAGTGTCCGAACCGGCTGGGCGTGGAAGCGATCCTTGCCCACTTCACCGGCGGTGTGGCAACCTTCGACGAGTTCGTGGCCCAGGCGGCGGCGGGCGAGATTGCGGGGGCCTGGGTTTCAGGCGGCTACCGCGATCCCTGGATCGACGAGCCGGCGGCCGAGAAGTTGTCGCGTCTCAAGGTGCTCGTCGTTCAGGATCTGTTTCCTTCGCCGCTCTCGCAGCGTGCGACCTTCGAACTTGGCGGCGCCGCATACCCGGAACGGGATGGTTCCTACGTGAACCGGCAGCATCGTCTCCAATCCGTGCCCTGGGCAATACGCCCACCGGCCGGGACGCGGACGGAGGGAAGCATCCTTTGGGAGTTTTCTGGCCGTGAAGGGCTCTTCCGTGCGCCCGACGTACTCCAGGAACTCGCCCGAAAAATCCCCGTCTTCCATGCCGCCATGGGGGAAATCGCCGACATCGGCGTTGACCTGAGACTTAACCAGATTGCGTGAAACCGATAACCCATGTGGAATCTCCTGGAAACCCTGATCAAGATCGCCGTCATCATCGGAGCATTGATGACGGCGGCCGCCTACCTGGTGCTGCTCGAGCGTCGGGTGGCTGCATGGGTTCAGGATCGAATAGGTCCGAACCGAGTCGGAATCCCACTGACTAAAATTCGCATTTTCGGCCTGGGCCAGCCGCTTGCCGACGGGGTGAAGTTCGTGTTCAAGGAAGAATTCATTCCCGGCCACGTAAACCGTTTGCTTTACGTCTTGGCACCGATGGCCATGTTCGTGACAGCGCTCGTTCTGTTCGCCGCGGTACCTTTCGGCCACGTCGACCTGGGGATCGAGGGGCGAGAGCCGATTGCCCTGGTCTTGATGCCGGGGCTCGACGTCGGAATCGTGTTCATTTTCGCCCTGAGCAGTATTGCCGTGTATGGCGTGTTGCTCGGTAGTTGGGCCAGCAACAACAAGTACGCGTTTTTTGGCGGCCTGCGGAGCGCCGCCCAGCTGATTTCTTACGAGATCCCTCTGGGGCTGGGCATCTTGGGCGTTGTGCTCGCCAGCGGCTCCCTGCGGCTTGACTCCATTGTCCAGGCGCAGGCCGAGACCGGCGCGTGGAACGTTTTCACTCAACCCTTGGGTTTTCTCGTGTTTCTCGTAGGTGCGTTCGCCGAAGCCGCACGTCTCCCCTTCGATCTGGCGGAGACCGAACAGGAGCTCATCGGCGGTTATCATACCGAGTATTCCGGGATCAAGCTCCTCATGTTCCTCGTGGCAGAATACTTGCACATGGTGGCCGCGGCGATCCTGATCGTGCTGCTGTTCTTCGGCGGCTGGCACTTCTGGGGACTGACGGGCAGCCAACCGGTGGCTGGGATCGGGTTGGCCCTCGTGCGGCTGGTTGTACTGTTCGCCAAGTTCATGCTCGTCATTCTGTTCTTCATGCTGGCTCGCTGGAGCTGGCCGCGATTCCGCTTCGATCAGCTCATGAACCTGGCGTGGAAGGTGATGCTCCCGCTCGGGCTGGTCAACCTGGCGGCCGTGGCGGTCTGGATCGAATACGGCCGGCCCCGTTTTACCGGTGCGGCCGAGTGGCCCGGAATGGTAATTGCCGGTTGGGCAGTGCTTTTCATATCGTGGGCGGTGACGACCATGCTGACTCCTCAAGTGCCCGATAACCGGCCGCGACTTGGGCCGGTGGCGCCCGGCCTGGAACCGAAGGAGCACCCCTTGCCGTGAAACCGGATGACAAAGGTATTCATTGGGTCGAGGAACCCAAGCTCGGGTGGACCGGCAAGTCTTATCTGCCCTTGTTCGTGGGGGGTATCACCACAACCCTGAAGCACCTGGCGGGCCCCAGTTCGACGGTACAGACGCCTGAGGAACGCCATACAATGGCCGATCCGTTGGGCTATCGAGGT
>CAYSCH010000107.1:19282-24344 GCA_964429355.1 uncultured Planctomycetaceae bacterium
CGAGGTGTACACCGCCTGAATCGCGATCAGCAGGGACGGGTGAAATGCGTGGCCTGCTTCCTCTGTTCGACGGCGTGTCCGGCCCATTGTATTGATATTGTTGCGGCAGAGAGCCCTTGGCCCGATCGGGAGAAGTATCCCCAGAGCTTCTCAATCGATGAGCTTCGGTGTATCTTCTGCGGGATGTGCGAAGAGGCCTGCCCTGTGGACGCGATCGAGCTGACGAGTCTTTACGATCTGACGGGCAAGAGCCGCGAGGAGATGATCTTCGACAAGGAGAAGCTACTGAGCGTTTACGACCAGACGAAGGACGCTGAACCGATGAGATCAGTTCGCGAGCGCATCGACACGGAGAAATCCCATTGAACCCGACGCTGGAAACGATCGTGGCGGCTGTCGTGCTGGGGGCCCTCGGAATGTGGCTCCTGTTGCCGCGGCCGAGCGTGCGCGGTCGTAAGGTCGGCGCGATAATGGCCGCCGTGGCCCTCGGACTGATCGCGTCGCAGTTACCCGGGCTGGCGGGAATCACCGCGCAAGGAGTCTTTTATCTGATAGCGGGCGTAACCATTGTCTCTGCAGCCGCGGCGGTTTCCCTTCCCAATCCCATCTACTGCGCTATCTGGTTCGCCATGACCCTGCTTGGCACGGCCGGACTGTTCCTTCTCCAAGGGGCCCAGTTTCTGGCCGTCGCCACGATCGTGGTCTACGCCGGCGCGATCTTGGTGACCTTTCTGTTTGTTCTCATGCTTGCAGAACCGTCAGGGCGAGCAGCCTACGATCGCCTGAGCTGGGAAGGAATGCTGTCGGCAGTAGGGGGAGCCTTGATCATCGGGATCCTGACGACCGCCATTGGCAGCATCATGGCCGATGAGGCCTCCAATCCTGCCGCCGTACGGCCGGCGGCCACCGATCTGGCTTCGGGCGTGCTGAACGAGGACCATGTTATGATGTTGGGACTCGAAATGTTCGGCCCCCAGTGGATTGCGGTCCAGGTGGGCGGCGTCTTGCTGCTGGCCGCGCTCGTCGGAGCTGCCGCGATGGTCGCCCGTGGAAGAATTCCCGAAACCCGCAGAATGTCGCCGGCAGACCCTGCAGAAGTCATTCGATCCCCAAGTCCATGACGACCGGTGAGATTTGAGTGTACCCCATTTCCCCCATGACATCCGTGCAGCGTTTTCGATGAACGACGAATTGGCCCTCTTGAGCAACTACCTTGTCGTCGGTGCCATTCTGTTTGGCATCGGCGTGATTGGGTTCTTAAGCCGCCGAAACATGATTGTCATGTTCCTTGCGGCCGAGATGATGCTACAGGGCATTTCCGTCAGTTTCATTGCGTGGTCGCGGTATCATAACGACTGGGGCGGCCAGATGTTCGTCGTGTTCATTATCACCGTGGCCGCCTGCGAGGCTGCGATCGCCCTGGCGTTGATTCTGATGTTGTTTCGAGCGTCGGACAACCTGGATATCGCAATCTGGCACCGTCTTCGCGAGGCGAACCAGCCTGCCTACGTGGATGAAGAGATTCCGGAACCGCCGGCAGAGGCGGGAACGTCCTGGCCGCGGCTCCCGCCGGCCGGCATCGCGCCCGAACTCGATCCCGACGATATCGACTTCCGACGACAGGTTTAGAGCCGCTAACAAAACCACCGGCTATGCACATCCATGCCCGTGGGAAACTCGTACGTTCTGTGAGGGCTACTTGGAGATGGTGGCGAAACAAGCGAGCAGTTTTCCGGCACGGATATCCCAGATTGACCGTCGGCCTGGCGATTCCTGGAGATCCCGATGATACAGTGGATCCCAACTCTGTTGGTTCTCATCCCGGCCCTGCCCCTGGCAGGAGCCGCGGTGACCGCTGCGCTCGGTCCCCGTCTCCTGCGCAGCAGGAGCCATGTGCCGATCGTTGTGGGAATTTCCGCCTCATTTGTGGCTGCCGCCACACTCGTCTTCGCCGTGCGCGCAGGACTCCCCGCGGCGGACGCACACGATCGTTCTCACCCAGCGCTCGGCTACGAGAAGGTCGTGGCGCTGTGGACATGGGCCGCGATCGGCGATGCCTACGACCAGAAGATGGAAGAGGGGACGATTGCACACGATTTCTCGGTTGACATCGCCTTGCGAGCCGATCCGCTCACCGCCATCATGCTTTCGATGGTCACATTTGTGTCGCTTCTGGTTGCGATGTACTCGATCGGCTATATGCATGAGGACCGCGGCCAATGGCGATTCTTCAGCTACATCGGCCTGTTCGTCTTCTCGATGACGATGCTCGTTTCGGTGAGCAATTTCATACTTCTCTACGTCTTCTGGGAAGCGGTTGGGCTCTGCAGCTACCTATTGATTGGGTTCTGGTACGAGAAGCCCGCGGCTGCGGCAGCCGGCAAGAAGGCATTTCTGGTCAATCGGATCGGCGACTTCGGTTTCGCCCTGGGGTTGTTCCTCATCTGGACGACCTACGGCACGTTGAACTTCCACGATACGATCGGTGCGGACGGCAATGTTGTCGCCGGCCTGTTCGGAGTGGAGCGGCTGGGGGCCGGTCCGGCGGCCTACGCGGGGGGCGGGGTCGCAACGGCTATCTGCCTGCTCCTGATGCTCGGTGCCTGCGGCAAGAGTGCCCAGTTCCCGCTTCACGTCTGGTTGCCCGATGCGATGGAAGGCCCTACGCCGGTCAGCGCCCTGATCCATGCGGCCACGATGGTCACGGCCGGAGTTTACATGGTCGCCCGTTGCACTCCGTTGTTTCATGCTTCGGTCGACGCCCAAATGACCGTTGCCTTCCTTGGCGGATTCACCGCACTGATGGCTGCCCTCGTGGCGATTACCCAGACTGACCTGAAACGGATCCTCGCCTACTCGACGATCAGCCAGCTCGGCTACATGTTCCTGGGTTTGGGCGCCGGAACGGCGCTGGGTATCACGGCTGGAATGTTCCACCTGTTCACGCATGCCTTCTTCAAGGCATTGCTCTTCCTTGGGGCAGGAAGCGTGATGCATGCCATGGGGGGCGTCATCGACATTCGGCGTTTCGGCGGCCTGAGGCAGATCATGCCGGTCACCCATGTGACCTTCCTGGTCGGCTGCCTCACCCTGGCAGGTTTCCCGTTGCTGTCGGGGTTCTTCAGCAAGGACCTGGTTCTTGCGGCCGTCCACGAGCGCGAGGGGAGGCTATATGCCGGCCTCTATCTCGCCGCCGTCTTCACCGCCCTCCTCACTGCTTTCTACACGTTCCGTGCTTTCTTCTCGACATTCTATGGCCCGGAAGAGATCCCCAGCGAAGCAGGGCACCACGCCCATGAGTCGCCTCGCTCGATGACGGTTCCACTCATCGTGCTCGCCGTATGCTCCGTAGTGGTCGGCCTCTACTTTGAGGCGACCGGTGGCTTCGCCGACTTCCTCAGCCAGACGCCATCGATCGCATACTTGAGTCGTCATGCCCACGAACATGTCCACGAGGGATTTTACTGGGACATCATGCTTACGAGTTCCCTTGTGGCCCTGGCGGGAATCGGGCTTGCCGCCGCATTCTACTGGCCCGGCAGAAAGTCGATCGCCGATACCGCCCACAAGGCAGCCGAGGCCTTAGGGGTCTATCACCTTTCGAATCAGAAGTTCTTTTTCGACGAGATTTACCAGGTCGTCTTCGTCTGGCCCCTGGTGGGACTTGCGGCGTTGTGTTACTGGCTCGATCGGAACGTGATCGATCGGGCGGTGAACTTTGTGGGTTGGATGCCTTCCGCAATCGGAACGGTGCTCCGTCCCTTGCAGAACGGGCTTGTTCCTTTCTATTCCGCCGGAATGATCTTCGGCGTGTTGGTTCTCCTTGCCGCCGTGCTCATGGGCTGGGGCTGGATGGTTTCATGAAGAGTCGTCTGGGTTCGGGAGTTGCTTTGGAGATTGAGATATCGCTGGATAACGATGGTTCCGCAAATTGCAGCTTGTACCGTATAGGTTTCTGATCGATGACTGACTGGCCGAACCTGTTGCGAATCGCCGTTTTCCTGCCGAGTGCAGGGGCGTTGGTGATTGCACTCCTGGGCCCCCGTCGCCACGAGGCGGAGCAGAACTTTGCACGCTGGATGGCGCTGGCAACGTCCCTCGCCACGCTCGTCTTGGCCGTGCTCCTGGCTGCAAATTTCGGCGTCGGAACCGACGAGTTTGCCGTCTCCCAGGCGGGTTTGTGGTTCGGCGACGGGCGCGGGCAGGTCGATATCCGCCTCAGCCTCGGGTTGGACGGGCTGAGCCTGTGGCTGTTCGGGCTGACGGCGCTGCTGATGATCCTGGCGATTGCTGTAAGCTGGAAGTCGATCGATCGCCACTGCCGTGCCTACTACTCCCTCATCTTGATTCTCCAGACGGGGATGACGGGAGTGTTCTGCGCCCGCGACATTATTCTGTTTTATGTCTTCTTTGAAGCCACGTTGCTCCCGCTGTTTTTCCTCATCGGAATCTGGGGCAGCAGCGAGCGGCGGTATGCGGCGATCAAGTTCTTCCTCTTCACGTTTGCGGGCAGTGTCCTGACCTTCCTGGGATTGCTCACTGTGGTCTGGTGGCACCACGTGCAGTCGGGCTGGATGACTTTTTCGATTCCGGAACTGACGACCGAGCTTGTGAAGCATCCTATGCCCGTGCCGCTCCAACTGCTCGTATTCGCAGCCTTGTTTGCCGGTTTTGCGATCAAGGTGCCCTTGTTTCCGTTCCATACCTGGTTGCCACTGGCGCACGTGGAAGCCCCCACGGCCGGGAGCGTGCTGCTCGCCGGAGTGTTGTTGAAGATCGGCACCTACGGCTTCGTTCGGCTGAGCCTGCCGCTTCTGCCCGACGCCACCGCCATCAGCATGCCCTGGCTGCTCGGGCTGTCGGCTGCCGGGATCATCTACGGCGCACTGGTAGCCTTGGCCCAATCGGATATCAAGCGGTTGATCGCCTACTCGAGCGTGAGCCACCTCGGCTTCTGTATGCTCGGAATCTTCGCCCTCAATCGGACGGGAATCGACGGTGGCGTGCTGCAGATGATCAACCACGGACTATCTACCGGTGGCCTGTTTGCTCTGGTTGGCAT
>CAYSCH010000108.1:0-24223 GCA_964429355.1 uncultured Planctomycetaceae bacterium
CCCCAGCGGCAAGAACTGATCCTGGACCGCAGTCGGCTTTTCCCACAACGACTTGCCCCCAAAATCAAACGCGTAGACCTTGGCAGCGCCGATTGGACGGGCCTTCAGGCCGACCACCTCCCCCACGGGCCGTTTTGGATCACGCCGGATCAGGCTGTTATTGGCAATCACGATGTACCGGTCCCGGCGCCGAAGGACCACCACGTCCGTCAGGGGTTGCTCCAATTCGAGTTGAGTGTCGACGATCGAGCGACCGTCGACCAGACCGATCAACCGAAACTTGCCATCCGGACTGAATACAGCGATCGCTTCGCCATCGACCATCTGCTGCTTCGCGTCGCGAGGAAACTCGTACGGTCCCCAAACGATGCGCTCTGCTCCGGATCGCAAAGGATCGATCATCGTGAGGAGAAATTCCGGTTCGTGCCCTTCCTCGCGTTCGTGCTGCTCCCAGCACAGAATCCGGCGTCCGACGGTCGTCAACCGCTGCTCTTCGGGCGGAATCGTGCAAGACTCCAGTTCGGCGCCATCGCTGGATCGGAACACGCGTGCCGTGGTCGATTGGCGGGACACTACCAGTACGTAGCGATCGTCACCGAAAATCGTGCTCTGGGTGGCAAGTCCGCCGCGTCTCCAGAGCATTTGTCCGGTTGCCGGGTCCAATGCGGTGCAGACCCTTGAACGCTTGATGCACACCAGGCTCTCCCCCAGCGTGAACCCGGAACTCGAGGCGAAACCCGCCAATCCGATCGGCACGACTCCCCCGTTCCACACCGGCCTGTTTCCAAGGCCATGCTGGAAGAGATAGCGTTGCGACGCCGACCCCACCGCTTCTTCGACCATTTCCGTCCAGGCGATGGCCGGGGTCCCGTCGTCCTTGGTTCTGAGCGTATCGAGAGCCATGACCTGGTTGCCCAACGACAAGATCAGCAGATGCCCACAGGTTCCGACGGGCATCATGCCGCGACCCGCGGCAAGTTGCCCCAGCTCTCCAACTTCTCCGAGGGGAAATCGCCATTGGGTCTGGCCGAGACCGTTCTTCGCTGCAATATGTTGCGGCTGAAGCTCGATCGCCAGGTCTTCGAAGAACAGCCCATTCCGGTTCTGGAAGGGCATGAGCCCCCGGACATAGCTCATCAGAACGCTACCCTGCTCCGTCGGCTTCACGGCAGTCTTCACGTGACCGCGAGGCCAATCGGCCGGTTGGCGAACTTGACGAACCGCCTCATGCCTCTCGGTGAACTCAGTCGCCCATTGGCGCCCGTCGAGACCTTCCGGGAAAGGCACATCCGCCCAACGCTTCTCGATCCCAGCCAGTAGTGAGGCGGCATCGGAGACCCGCCCTGCATCGAGCAGCATCGTGGTCCACCGTGCAAGCCGCTGCCCTCGAACGTCCCCCCCCGAGGACTCGATTTCGCCACGCATTGCCAGCTCCGCCTCGGACAAGCGCCCGGACTCGACCAGCCGTTCGATCCATGCGGTCTTGTAGTCAGCCGTTCCGGGAAGTCCGTCGAAACATCTTAGCACACGACCATCATCCGTCTTTCCGGCAAGCTGGGCGCCGCCAAGGGCTTCCTCCGACCACCGAACCAGCCTGTTGCGGACATCCTCGGGAGCCGACTCATAGAGGCGGTGGAGTCGCGTCTGAATCCAGCGATCCTCTCGCACCCAGTAGTCTTCTTCTGCCTCCACGACACCGTTCTGCTCAACCGCCAGATCAACCAGAGCGCGATACTCACCGAGGGCGCGATCGTACTGGCCAGCCGCATCCCATCCAACCGCCATCAAGCGGTGAAGGGTGGCACGTTCGTCGGGCGTTTCCAGGAGCGTCTCGATCTCGTCTCGAAAAGCCTGGTATCGAGCGAATTCCTTCTCCAGGCCGTCGAACATCGCCTGGCGCAGAAGCGAACGCGCATGAGGCGACTGGCCGGACCGGAGCGATTGTCGCAGGCAGTCGACCGCGTCGTCGAGCTTTCCGTCGTCCCAGAGGATCTCTCCCCGGAGAGCCAGGGCGCGCGGATCTTCGGGCCGGGCAGCCAGAAGCCCGTCCACCTCCGCACGAAGCGTTTCGAGTTGGTCGTAGGACTCGATGCCGTCGGCCCGTTGCGAGAGGATCTTGCCGTCGTGGCATACGAGATTCCCCAAGCTGCGGCGGTTGCGAGATCGGATGACCTGTTCGACTTGCCCGGTTGCCAGACGGACGGCCATCAGCTTACCGGAGGTCAACGGAAGGTAGTAAACCTCTCCGTCGCTATAGCCTTGCCCGGTCGGTTCCGACCCCGGAGGGCAGGCGGCCAGAGGCGTTTCCCAGGCGGGCTGCCCGTTTTCGAGATTCAGGGCGGTGAGTCCCTTTCGGGCAGCAACCACGAGCTTTCCCTCCGCCATTGCTGCAACGAAGAGCTTATCTTCGCGAGGAACGCGCCAGAGGAGCCTGCCGTCGCGGAGGTTCAGGCAGTGCAGTTGATCGGAATCGGGCGGCGTACACAATACCCGTCCGTCGGCCACGACTGCAGACGAATCCGTCCAGCGATTCTCCGGATTGGCAGTCCGGTTCCGCATCGCCCGGAAGCGATTCGGCACTTCCAGATCCGCGGGTACGACATCCGCGTAGCTGTATCCCCACAAGAGCGATCGCGTGGTGAGATCCAGGGCAACGACGGAACGGTTCGACGTCGGGCAGATTAGAATGCCGTCACCGTACGACGGCGACACCCCCGAAACGCGGCGCAACAGGTCGTGGAAGATGCTCTGGTCGACCACCGCCAATTGTTGTTGCCAGAGCAACTCCCCGCTCTCGGCCTTGAGCGCCAAAAGGCGAATCTCCCCATCGATCTCGGCCAGCACATAGAGATCGCCGAGCAAAGGCAGGGGCGGCCCGAGAAAGAACGCACCTGCCAGCGGAAGGGGATTCTCCGAGTGCGGTCCGCCGAGTTCCCAGCGGAGTTTTCCCTCAGAACGGATTTCGAAAGCTGCCAAGCGGTTGTTCGTTGTCCGCAGATTTGTTTGCGGTCCCCGATTTCCCGCGATCATGAAGGCTGCCGAGTAAATGGCATCCGTCGGCAAGGGCAGATCCTCCACCGCAAATACCAGCCGGCCGTCGCTCGACAGCGTTCCAAACGTCTGGTCCCCCCACAACCGTAACCGCAATCCCGAATCAACATCCGGTAGCGGACTGGTGTACCCGTCCGGCGGCGGATTCAACGCGGCTTCGAGGGGATCGACAACCGGTACTTCCCAAAGTCGTTTCCCGGTCTGGAAATCGACGGCAAGCAGGTTGGTCGTCGTTCGCGTCAAAACGACATTGTCGACCACGAGGGGATACACGCCTGGACAGAGCGGCGTCTGGCGATCTTCCTGCTGTCGTTCAAGCTGATCGATTACGGCTTCGACCGCGGGGTGCTCAGTGCTGCGAACGTACCAGCGACTGTTCAACAGGGGACGTCCTCCCGAACTGACCGCCATCCGCTGCGGAGAACCGCCGTGCATTGTCCAGTCGCTCGGACTGGCGGAAGCGTCCGAAATGTCCGGCCCCAAGGCGGTCTTCAACCACTGGACCGGGTCGACTCCTGCGGCGAACAGCGGCACCTGGCGACCTTCGATCATCACGGTACGGTCGGCGTATCGGTCTCGCAGCGACTCGAGCGCCTCGCGTGCATCCTCCGGCATGCCGGCATCCAGCCAATTCCGCGCCATGGCCAGGCTCAGCGCAGGTTCGAACCGTTCGGAACTCGTGGCCTCATCGCGGAGTCGCCGCAGGGTCAGCGCCGCCACCAACGGCCGGCCGTGGTCCAGATGATGGAGACCGAGGAGAAAACTCGCCTCATAACCGGCGTCGGTGTGAAAAAACCGCCGAGCCACCTCGGCAACCATGGAGATATTGCCGGTTTCCACGGCGCTCTCCAGGGTGGAACGTGCCAAGGCGCCAAACTGCAGTTCGTAGGACTGGCGGCCGCCAGGAGGGAGCGTTCCCAACAACCGCCGTGCCTCCGACTTGATGCTCTGGTGAACGGATGTCTCCGCATCGGGCTTGAAGAAGAAATCCTCATTTCCACTCAAGATCCGGTCCAAGCACTGGACCGCCTCGGCATAGCGGCCGTCGCTGAGTAACTGCTCCGTCCGTTCCAGCAAGAGCACGATGCTGCGTTTTGCCGGCATGAAAATCGGATCGGCGGGCTCAGGCGCCACGGCTTGGGGCGTCGCAGGCGCAAGCTGTCCGAAGCAGGCCTGCCCGGAGTTCCCGCCAAGAACGGCAAGAGAACAGAGTCCGGCTAAGAGACCTGCGAGACGTCCACGTCCCTGGCTCCCACGGGAGGTCAATCCGAGGTTCGGTTTGTCAGCAAGCAACTCTTCCGCCAAGCGACAACCCTGCCTTCCTTGCTCATGGATATCCACAGTTCCGCCATCGTACATGAAATCCCGCCACCGAATCCTGGAGCCGACAACAGGATCACCGACACTGCCCATCGATGCTCGTGGGAGACCTCCAGGTTCGGCTACAAACTCTTAGTTGCCTCCAAGAGGACAATCGTTCAATTCCGCTCGAGAATCGCCGGCCCGACAATCGAGAGAAATGTGCGTAAATATTTGCTACTACAAATCTTAGATAATGCGCACCAAGTTGGCAAGAAGAAACAGGCATCCGTGCCCGCGTCGGCCGGTTCGTTTGGCCGGAACACCCGCAAAAGCGGCCCTGGCGTACTTCGCGAGACGTGTCCAAGTTATGAATTCTATAGTGCTGGCGGACAAGATCTACGACAAACATTCTGTCGCATCAAGCGATGGCGCGCAACTCTCCATGGTGATAGCTTTCCTACTTCCGTCGCCCTTGGATTCTCAGGGTCAAACGGCATTCGAGAGCGCAAGACTCGCAAAAAATGCTGGAAATCAGGGGAAACGAGAAGAGTGGACCCCGTTTTTTGCCGATTTTTTCAGGGTTTTCGCCGTTTTCATCTTGAAATTTCGAGAAAACGGGCTCTAATCATCCCGTCGACTGCATAGGACGGGCGACACTGGTACTTCTATGAACCTTGCAAGGAGGGTTTCATCATGCCGAAGGCTGCTAAAAAGCCACCCACCAAGACCCAGATCATGGCCACGATTGCGGAGACGACTGGGCTGAACAAGAAAGACGTGGCCGCCGTTTTTGAAGCTCTGGAAGCCGAAGTCAAGAAGAACCTCGGAAATCGCGGTGCCGGGTCCTTCACGATCCCTGGCCTGTTGAAGATCGTCAAGCAGAGAGTGCCGGCCAAGCCGGCCCGCAAGAACGTCCCCGATCCGTTCAATCCGGGTCAACTCCGGGACTACCCGGCCAAGCCGGCCTGCAACAAAGTCAAAGTTCGCGCCCTGAAGAATCTCAAGGAAATGGTGGTCTGATCGGGTTAACTCCCGGCATGAATTTGCGACATCGACCGGGGCCGCTCGGACGATTCCTTTCGCCATCAGCGATGATGGAGAGGGCCGTCCGAGTGGCCTTCGCTGTTTCTTGTCCCCAACTCTCTCAGCATCCGGGCGAGCAGCTCCATCGGCAGGCCGACCACGTTGGACTCGCTCCCCTCGACGACATGCACCCAATCGAGATCGTCCTGGAAGCCGAAGGCTCCGGCCTTCCCTTCCCAGCCGCCGCTCTCGATGTACCTGTCGAGCTTGCTCTCGGAAAGCTGGTCCATCCGCAGCGTGGTGACGTCGACGCGAACAAGCGGCTCGTTCTCGGCGACGTTCCAGAGACATACGCCACTGAACACGCGATGCATGCGTCCCGACAGGGTTTCGAGCATGGCTCGGGCATGGCCTTCATCCTGCGGTTTTCCCAGAATCTGACCGTTGCATTCGGCCACGGTGTCGCAGCCCAAGACCAGCCCTCCGGCCAAGCGGCCGGCAACGTCGGCAGCTTTCTGGTAGGCCAGCCTCGCCACCAACTGGGCGGGATTTTCGCCGCTGCAGAGACCGCATTCCGCCGATTCCGACGGCGCGATCACGGTGAACTGGTAACCGGCTTCCTCCAACAACTGGCGGCGACGGGGAGAACGGCTGGCGAGAATCAGCAGTGGGCGGAGGTTACGATCCATGGCCGGAGCGATTGCGTCGGGATTGTGGAGCGCATTGCAAGAAAGAGACTCTCCATTCTGCCGGCGACTCGCACGTGATAGGATGGTATGTCGTATTCTATCCCACCAGCCGCGGTCACCCAATCGCCAGGGAGTGACACTCGTGTGGCATCGGCTTCCTCATTCGGCCGAATCGATACAGCATCGCTATGCAGATTCCCGCTCTGGACGTTCTTTACGAAGACAATCATGTTCTGGCCGTTTCAAAGCCAGCTCGTCTGGCGACCATGGGCGTCGCCGACAGTGAACCATCCCTGCTGAAAGTCGCCAAAGCCTGGATCAAGGATCGCTACGCCAAGCCGGGCAACGTGTACCTGGGAGTCGTCAGCCGACTCGACGCGCCCGTGACAGGCGTGGTGCTCCTGGCACGAACTTCCAAGGCGGCCGATCGACTGACCCGCCAGTTCCGTGCTCGCGAGATCGAGAAGGTCTATTGGGCGATTGCGGAGGGCCTGGTGGAGCCGGCTCAGGGGAGACTGGTCCACTGGCTGATGCCACACGGTCGCCATCGCCGGATGCTGATCGTCGGACCGACGATGGAGGGCGCCAAGGAAGCCACCCTGTCGTATCGGCGTCTGCGGCGTCTGGGCGCCCATTCGCTTCTCGAAGTGCGTCTCGAAACGGGCCGCAAGCACCAGATACGGATCCAATTGGCCGATTGCGGCCACGCCATTCTTGGGGACCGGAAATACGGCGCCCACGTGCAGTTTCCCCTGGGCATCGCCTTGCACTCCCGGCGGATCAGCTTTCAACACCCGGTGCGCGACGAACGCATTACGATCGAAGCGCCCGTTCCCGAAGTCTGGGCAGCCTTCGGTGTTTCGGGTTAGTCGGGGCCAGGTGCCAGCCCCAGCCGGCCGCTCCTCCATCCAACCTATGTCCTTTTTTGTTCGCCGCCGGAGGCAGATGCTTGGCGCGGCGGAAGCCGGCGACGACAATTAGCCGGAGGGGACCGTCACTACGGCGGTCGACGGGTCCGGTGGCAATCGGTGGCCCGTTCGTGCCGCCCCCTCGATATGGAGCGATCGAGATTACTGGTGGACGCATCGCATACCTTTCGAAATTCGCCCTTTGTTCTCTGCGCCCTGGCCAGCGGCCTGGTGAGCCACGATCAGATCGATATCGCTCGAGGCCAGGTGGAACGGGAAGTCCACATCGACGAGCTGGATGAAGACACATTCCAGAAACGCCTGGCTGCGGTGCTGGTGGAACTCGGCTATCTCAACACCTGGCAGGTAATCCAACTGCAGCAGGGGCGAACCAAGTTCACGTTGGGACTGTACCGGATCGTGGACTCGATCGGACGGGGAGGCATGGGGCAGGTCTTCAAGGGAGAGCATCCGGTCCTCGGCCGTGAAGTAGCGATCAAGGTGCTCCCACGCGAGAAGTCGACTCCGGAGGCTGTGGCCAACTTCAACCGGGAAATGAAGACTCTCGCCCGCCTGGATCATCCGAATCTGGTACGGGCCTATGATGCGGGCCGAGACGGCAGCGTCCACTTCCTCGTCACCGAGTATGTTCCCGGCAAGGACCTGCGAAAGATGGTGCGTGCCCAGGGGCGTCTGGACATGGCGTCGGCCGCCAGCATCATCTCCCAGGTGGCCGCCGGATTGCAGCATGCCCACGAACAGGGCCTCGTTCACCGTGACGTGAAGCCGGGAAACGTGCTGGTCACTGCCGAGGGGATTGCAAAGCTCTCCGACCTTGGATTGGCCGGTCCGCTCGAAGGCGACCTGGAGAGCGATCCGCGTTTCGGGAAGATCGCCGGCACGGCCGACTACCTCTCACCCGATCACATCCAGTCGCCCTTCGACCCCAAACCTGCCTGGGACATTTACTCTCTCGGTTGCACACTTTACTACGCCGTGACGGGCAAAGTTCCCTTCCCGTTGCCGACCACTCAGGAGAAGGTCCGCGCCCACTGCGATCTTCAGCCCATCGATCCTCGCCGACTCAACAAGGACCTGGACGAATCTTTCGTCGAGGTGATCTGGGAAATGATGGCGAAAGATCCCGCCCGCCGGATCCACACGGCGAAGGAGGTCATTGCCAGGCTTCGCCCCTGGGTTCCCCGGGAAGACCATGTGCCCGCTCCGCCGGTCGCGGCGGAATCGCGGGGCGCCGCCGGTGACCCTTTCGGCATGGCCGACACCCGCGTGAGCTTTCTCGACGGACTCGAATCGGCCGGACAGCTCTCGCAGGTCTCTCAGGCGACGGATCGCGCCGGGGCTGTAAACTTCGAATCCGATTCCACCCTCGAGTTGCGTGCCGCTCTCCAACAGCCTGTCACGGTGCTGGGGCCCCTGATCCTGTTCGTGGCGGTCCCGTTGGGCATCATGGGCCTGATCGCCGTCGCCTGGAGTGTGTTATCGGCAGTACATTGACCCCAGGAGCGGCCAGTGAATTTCGCCGAAGCCGGCTACTTGCGGCTCTCGGCGGCCGCCGTTTCCTTGGCGGCCCGCACCTGTTCACTCACTTTGTCCACTTCAGACGGGTCCAGATGCTGCACGACGAGTTTTCGAATCTTGTCGAACATCAGGTCGACGCGCCGCTGGATGAGCGGGTCGTCGGACATGAGTTTCTGACGTTCCTGATCCAATTGCTGGGTGAACTGATCGCGAGTACGCAGAGCATACAGTTCCAGCAGAAGTTCGTTGGCTTCGTCGGCTTTGCCCGCCTTGATCGCGGCGGAGATCCGAGCGGCGAGAACGGCTCGCCGCGTGACCAGATCCAGGAGTTCCTCTTGCGATGCCATGATCACGCTCTCCGCCGCCAGTCGCTGATCGTCGTCGATCACGGCGGCATCCACCGATTCCTCCTCGCCCGGCACGAGCGGGAGCTTGGCGAGCAGTTGTCCCCCATTGCGAATGTAGACGACGTGCAGCAAATGCGGAGCAGGCGGGATCAGGATCGAACCGGCGAGGTCTGTACGGCCCAGCCACTGGCTGGATTTTTCGCCCGGTTTCTGCAGAAAAACGTCGTAGCCTCCCAGGGGACGATTCGAGCCCGTGCGAGCGCGGATCACCAGACGAGTCGGTTTTGCGGCCGGTTTAACCGCCAGGGCGAGCTGCTGCACCCGTCCACGTCGGCGGCCAGCCAGCGCGCTGTGAAGCCCGGAATAGAGACGGCACATCAATCGCGATTCATCGACCTCCTCCACGGCAAAATAGGACCACGGCAGGGGAAGGATCTTCTTCGGCTTCCCATCGCGGTCGTCGTAGCGGATAATCGGGCAGAAGATCGCCCCGGGCTGCACTGCGAGGAACATCGCGTCGGGCGGGGTCAGCCGGCCGGCACGCAGCCGGAGCTCGACCTTGTCGCCCTCGCTGGTCTTGATCGACGCCAGAGGCGCAAAGGCCTCGATGACGGCGGAAAAGACGGCCTCCGACAAGAGCGCTCCGTGAAACACGTTCTTCTCCACAACGGCCGAGAATTTCTGGGTTCGCACATCCAGCTCGCGCGCGGCAACTCGGAACCCGATCACATCCGGCACAATGGTGACCAGGGTTACCTTGTCGCTCGCGAGAGTCTCTTCCGGAATCAAGTCCAGCCGCACTCCTTCCAGGTCGGCCAGCATGGCCTCGCGCAACTTCGCCTCCGGCTGCGACACCGACATGCGCCACGCCGCGCCAATATTCCCATCCACACGATTGACCAGATCGGCTCCAATTCCATCCATTGCCCCCGGCGCCAGTTCCGGGGCCGGTTGTGCCGCCAGATAGACGTGGAACTGGTAGGGTGTCAGTTCCCACAAGGCCTGGGCGCAGGCTACAGGAGCTTGGTTGGACGCGCAAATCACGACTGTCAGCGCTATCGTGAGCGATGCGAAACCACGGCGGATATGCGGGTGCGAATTCGTCATTGGCTGTTCGACGCGGTCTCGGAACTTGCTCGCCAGTCCTCAACGTATTGATAGAGTGTTACCGGAGAATCACCAATCCCTTCCAGGGTGCGTACATGGGCGAAGTAGTCGCTCAGTTGCCAGAGGGGAATGACTGTCACTTCCGAATGGGCAAGATCGTGGACTTCGCGAAGCTGCCGGCCGACGGTCGGCCAATCCACCGACTGGCGAAGCCGCAGGAGTGCCTGACGCATGTAGGGGCTCGACTCTCCCATCATGCCGGTGTCGCTCAAGAGGCGTTCGGCGTCGACGATCGGTTCCCACATCGACAGTTCCGTGTAGAGCAGATCCACATCGTCGGGAATACGGGCCGGAAGGTCGGGACCGAGTTCTTTGAGCGTGACGTGGATGCCGACAATCTTCAGATGCCGCTGTATTTCCTGGACAGCGAGTCTGGCCAATTCCGTCGCAGGATGGGCGAGGATCGTGTCCGGCACGTCTTTGACCGTTTCGCCTTTCTTCTTCTCCGCCTCGACATATTCCTGGAAAGCCACCTCCGCCAGGGCTACGGCGAGATGGGGCTCGTAAGTTCGCGGTTCGATCGACTTGTCGTAGGCATAACTCAGCGGGTCGTCCACGGTCACGCCTGCCGAAAAGGGACCGCTGATCACCTGGCAACCTGGAATTTTCGCCTGGTTCACCAGCAAGCCGAGGATCGCTTCGCGATTGATGGCGTAGACCAGGGCTCGCCGGAAAGCCCGCCGCGAAGTCAGCGGCCTCTTGGGATTTGGGACCAGACAGTGAACGAGGGGAACCGCGTAACGTTTCACCTCCACGCCCGCCAAACTGCGGAACTTCTCCAGCTCCCACAGGTTGACCCGGTCGACCACGTCCACGTCGCCGCGGCGCAGTGCACGGACCATTTCGTCGCCTGAGGCAAAACGCCGCTCGACCAACTCCTTGGGCCGCAGCTCCGCTCCGGCGAAATACGAGGCATTGGCCAGATAGACCGATGCGTCGGCTTCGTTCGACTCGGGGTAATAGGGACCGATCGTTTGAACCGTTTTCACCCCGGCGAAGGACGTCGTGCCGGTCGAGATCGGAATTTGCAGCATAGCCTGGGGCAACACGAACGGGCGCCGCAGCCGAACGATCGTCGTGAACACGTCTGTTACGGCAACGGATTCGAACAGGTCGTACCAGAGTTGCAGAAACTGCGGACTTGCCGGGTCCGCCATACCGAGAAACTGCCCCGTCAGGCTGTATCCGGTGAGAACGGAACCTCCGCCACCAAACGCTATGTCGGGGCGCAGACGAAACACCAACTGGCGTCCCAGGTCTTCGGAGGCCATTTCACCGACCGGGCAGATGTACTTGCCGCCTTCCAAGCCTGCACCGACGAACTCCAGAAGAGTCCGTTCGACCATTCGGCCGGCCCTGCGGGAAGCCCAATCGTGGAGGCTTCCCGGTTGGCGAGCCGTCGCCGGCGACTCGACTGCCACCACGAAGCGAGGATACTCGACCGCAAGGGTTTTCCGCACTTCCTCCGCGCCTGGCAAATCGGGCCAGATCGCCGCGATCTGACGGATGTGGCCTTGCGCTTCTCGCAGGCGATTCTTATCCAGGACGGCCGCCTTTGCGTCCGCCAACTCCTTCTCGGCCAGTCCGCGCAGATGATCACGCCAGGTGGCAACCACCTGATTCTCGGGATACTGCACGGCGAGGTTGTCGAGATAGCTGCGGGCGACCCAGTACTGTCCGGCTGTCACCTGTTTTTCGACCAGTTTGGCCGTGGCGCCAGCCAGGGCCTGTTCGAGTCTGGGCCATTGCGGTGCCCGCTGGTGAAGCTCGCGCAGTCTCGCCAGAGCCCCTTCGTACTTGCCCGCGATCTGGAACGCCTTGGCCTCTTCGAAAAGATAGTTGTCGAACGACGCCTGCAAACCGGGCAGGTCGGGTTTCTCATTCTGCAGTTGCGCGAAGTACTGGTAGGCGTCTTCGAATCGGCCGGCGCTGACCAGGCCGTTGACTTCCTTGAGAATCAGTTCCTCGAAGAGTTCAATCTTGACAATGTTGCGCCAAAGGCATTCGTACTGGGTACCCGGTTGGTTGACGGGCTCCACAATCAACGTTCCGGTCGCGCGGAGCTTCTCCGGCAACTTGCGATCGGGAAACTCCTTGTTGAGCGGCAAGACGTCCAGCACGAGGTTGTCGTTTGCCTCATCCAAGGTAATCCGGTCAAAGGGTCGTTGCTCGTAGAGCGGAGTCTGACCCCGGGCAATCCCGCCGCAGACCAGGAGCACCGTCCATCCAACGAGCAGCGGCCTGCGAACGTTGCGCGGCCACAGCCGAGCGCCCCGGTGGGCGCCGACGCGCAAGGACGGAGGAATCCATGACCGCCGCTTCAGAGTGGCCGGTAGAAATGACGAAAACGCCCAGTCTTCCAGGAGACGCCGTTCATTTCTTCCGGCCGCTCTCAAAGATCGGCTGCTTGTCTGGGCAGGGTGCAATCCTGCCCTGCCTGGCAGCGTTCGCTTCTCGGCCGGTTCTGAGTTGCGGAGCGTCATGGGTCTGATGCCGAAATGGAGAAGTCTCTGGAAAGTTGCGCGGGCAATCTTGGGCTCAAGGTTTCTCGATCAGGCAAAGGGTACCGTCGTGCCCCGCCACCAGCAACCGGTTGCCGAACAGAGCAACCCCGGAGCCCAGGGCCAGGCCCGTTTCCTGCTTGCCGAGCTGCTGGCCTGTCGACGGATTGACCCGCCACACGACCCCCGAGGCCGAGGCCATCAGCCAACCGGCGCCGTCCACAACAGGCTCGCCCAAGGGGGTTCCGTAGGGGAGCTCATCGCTCCGCATCTTTCCCGACGAATCGATGACGTGCATCCGATTGTCGCCAGTGACCAGCACCACAGACTCGCCGACGGTCAGCGGGCCAAGAACGCACTTGGCGCCCAGGGGCTTTTGGGTCTTGCCGGTCAAATCCGGCAAATCGAGCCGCACGAGCGTGTCGGCGCGGTCGACGGCGTAAACTCCGCTGCCCAGCACTGCAATCGGTGAGGTGGCCGGGTCATCCAGCCGCGCCGTGGCTGCCAGTGCGAATTGCTTCTTCGGGTCGGTTTTCATGACAGCCCGATGGATTCCGCTGCTATCGTCGGCAACCACGAACTGGTCGTTGCCGATGGTCGCCGGCCTGGACCAAACGTACTTGCGTCCGGGCTCCAACACGGGCTGGAAGGGCTCAGCCATCTCCACACCTGTACGAGGATCGAGGAGGAAAATCTGGCCCCCCGCGGTAGGAGCCAGCAAACCATCGGCGAAAACGATCGCGTCTCCCGAAAGCGGGTCTTTCAGGCCAACGTGCCGTAAGCGGACCTCGCCGGCGGTCTTGCCCAGCTCGAATACCGGGATATCCAGGGGATTGCCGGCCGGGATCATGGCGATCAGTCCGCTGGGGAATCTGAGGACGTGTTCGATCGGGCCGGTCAGCTCCGCAGCGGGGATCATGCCCGAAGGATCATCACGAACCGCGATCTCGCCGTCACCGGGGGGTGGGACCTGAAAGACCCCTCCCGTCGCGGTGGCCGCCACGAGCGTTCGCGTGGTGCTATCGGCCGCCGGTGGTCCCACGGCCGGCGCTGCCAGCATGGTCTCCCAGAGCGGTTCGCCTTTTTCAACGCTCACCGCGGACACCGCGACCCCTGGCATACCGCGTCGATGGCGAACTTGAATCACCGCCGGCCCGGCGACGATGGGTGGCTGCAGCGAAACGCTGGCCTGGTTGACGATCCAACTCGAATTGAGCCGGCTTTCCGAAGCGCGGACTGCGTACTGAGTCAACTGGCTGTCGGCAATCCAGATCTGGCCGGTAGCCATGGACGCGTAGCGAACCAGTTCGGCACGATCCTCTCCGGCCGTCATGCCTTCTGCCGACAACGACAAAGGCTGTTTGCTTTCGTCGCCCGTCAGCTGGAAGACGCTGATCGCACCGCTATCGGTCACAAACAGAACTTGAGGGCTATGGACGATCGGCGCTGTGTAAAGGTGTCCTTTGAGTCGAATCTCCTGGACCAGACGAACTGGGGAAGGGTCTGTCTCCGACGCCGGCGGGTTGATGTCCAGAACCTTGACGATCGAGTCGCGAACGCCGGCATTTTCGCAAACCAGCAGATAGTGGCTGAGGCGAACCGGTGCAACGATGATCGAGCCGGGTTCGTGCCCCAGGTAGGCAACGCTGCTGCAGGTTCCGTCGGTGGCCGAAAGCACAAAGAGGCTGGAATGCTCACCCACTTGATAGAGGGTGTTTTTGCCGCTGTCGGCAGCCGGACCGACACGAAGCGGTTGAGGTAACTGCAGGTACCTGGCAGAGTTGCCCGCCTCCAAGTCAAGCGATAGCAGCCGGCCCGATAGAGTCGCAATGTAAACGCGTCCGTCGAAGACGACCGGATGAGCGTCGAAGGCCTCGCCCACCGGGAATCGCCATCGGATTTTGCCGGAGGCCCCGTCGACGCGGAGGACCTCCTGCCGTTGGCGACTGACCAAGAGCGGATCCGCCCCAGGACGATCGGAGATCGGAGTGGGCGGAAACTGCGAGGCTCGAAGGTTCTCTTCCAGGCCGATATCCCGCCGCCAAAGGACCTTCCCATCGGCCGCTGCCAGTCCGTAGACTGCGCCGCCCGCCACGACGAAGACTCGTTGCTCGTCCACTCCGGAAACGGGAGCCTTGATGGATCGTTGGGCCAAAGCAATCGTGGCCACCGCCTTTGACTCCGGTTCTTCCGTGAGGGCACTGACCGTTTGATCGACTCCCTGGACCGCGGCCTGCTCGGCTGTCGAAACGATTTTCACCGCGTCGGCGAGGGAGGGAGCGTCGAACAGGACCGGGTACTCTTTCAGGAGTGCGCGGCGTAGTTTGTAGCCATCTTGAGGCCGCCCCTCCTCGGCCGCCTTGACCATTTCGGCCACGGTCGTTGCCAGTTGCTCCGTACGGGCGATTTCACGGCGAGTGAGCGCGATGAGGGCCTCGATGTCCTGGAGCCGATCCTGAGGTCGCGCAGTGCTTGGAATGTACTTCTCGACGAGGGCCAACGCCTCGTCGGCAAGATCGGCGGTCTTACCGTCCTGACTGGTCTGGGCCTTGTTGGCCAGACCTTCGGCAATGTCGGGCAACATGGAAGCCAGTTCGGGTCGGGCCTCCGTGGCAAACAGTTCCTCGCCTGAGATCAGCGGGATCTCGGCCTGAGCCACATTCAGCGCGTGCGGCCATTCCCCTCCCACGGTCTTGCGCATCTTGGCCAGGCCCAGTCGTATCCGGGCCCTGCCGACATCCGGATGCTTCGGAAATCTCTTCACGAACTGGGAGTAGATGTCCTCGGCTTGCGTGTAGGAGCCTTGCGAGTAGTATTCGTCTGCCTGAGCCAGCATGGTATCGGCGCCGCGTCCGGAGAGAACGGCGATCAGTACGATCATAAGGAGGATGAGAAACAAGAGGACCCCTCCTCCGATCAGCATGAGGCTGGTGTCCCAGACATTTCGTTTTTCTCCCTTGTCGCCCTTCTTTCGGTTCCTGCCCCGCCGCGACCCGTTCAAGGTTCCGTCCAACGGTCCAGCGGAAGAGTCCACCTGTTCCAACCCGTCCAGAGGCCCGCCAATTTCTTGAATCTCCTCCAGGCCATCGGCGAGCGACGCCATGGGAAGAACCACTGGCGCCGGCGGAATCGCGGCCGGCGGCGGAATGGGTGTGGCCGGCCGAACGGGCACCGCCGGCTTCAGCGGTGCCGCGGGCGCGACGGGAGGGGGCGCCGGAGCTGGCGGTACCCACGGCTTCTCATCATCAAGTTCCTGGAGTCCCCAATCCTCCTCTTCCGTGGTTTCGAGGTCGGCCTCTTCGACCTCGTCTTCCTCGAGCGGCGCCAACCCCAAGTTTGCCACATCCGGCTTTCGTTCATCGGGCTCCTGCTCGAGCGGTGCCTCAATGACCTCATCTTCCGCCCGATCCAGGAGTCGCTGGGCGAGCTTGCGCGAAAGGTGCCCCTTGTCGACCAACCGCTTGGCCAGCAATGCGGCCGAAACGGGAGCCATCGACTGTTCGACGCGTCGCCGAAGGTCCCGAACCAGACTTGGATCGAGAAGGTCTTTCTGTTCCAGAATGTCGATGAATTCTTCCGCAGAGATCATTCCATCTCCCACGTCATTGGTTCAAAGAGCGAATCGTTTCAACGACCGTCAAAGCTGGTCCTCATCCACGTAGGCAAGCCGGATGTCTTCCATGCCTTCGGAATTCCCGGCATCCAGGGCCCGCACGACCGTCTCGTGGCGGCACTCCCGGTCTGCCATCACAACCAGGCTGCTCGGCCGTGCCCCCTTGGAATCGCCTTCCAGCGCCTCGCGCAGTTTGATCAGTACGTCCTGCTCACTGGTCGCCTCGCGATCGTTCACCCAGATCGTGTCGTCTTTCGAAATCTGAATGATGATCGAGTCTTCAGCAAACGACTCGTCGGGTGTTGAGGTAGCGGCGGATTCGTCTGGGTCGGGCGGTGGTGCTTCGAGCGACATTTGCAGCGAGAAGGCAGCGGTCACCATGAAGAAGATAAACAGTTGGAACGTGACGTCCACCATCGGGGTCATGTCGATCCCTTCGTCCTTACTCCGTTTGACGGCGAAGTCCAGTGGCTCAGGCTCTTCCTCGTCGTCGGGTTTCGGCGCTGGCGCGGGGGCTGCTGGAGGAGGCAGTTTCGCGGCAGGGGCCGGAACGACCAAGGCGTTTCCACAACCGGAACAGGCCACGCGCCGGCCCGCCAGCGATTCCTTCGCTGCGAATTTCTTTCCGCACTTGTCACAGGAGAATTGAATCTTCACTAGCCAGCCCGCCGATTCCTGCTCATGATACGCATACTCAATTGGATTCCATCACTCCCATGTAGAATCTGCATCCCTCGGCGGAGATCGCAGCCGCCTTCGAGATCCGTTCCACATCGCCTGATTTCACGCCCTTTGCCGCCTTGACCAGGATCGCCACTTTGCCGCTGGCCACGCCGGCCTCCACGGCCTCGCTGATCAGCTTCTCCTGGACGGCGTGATCGTCGGGAAGCACCGGCCCTGCGGTTCCATTCCCCAGATAGACCCGTGGCTTCTCCGTGCCCCCTTCGCCGTCCACCGTGATGATCACCGCCGTTTCTTCATCGACCCCGGTTCCGTGCCGGGCCGGCGGCAGTTTTACCATGGTGGTTTCCTGCATCGTGGAACACACAAGAAAGAAGATCAGCAGTTGGAAGACACAATCGATCATCGGCGTCATGTCGATCTCGTCGTCGACTTCGATGGGACGATGCGGGAGGACGGCCCCTTCATCTTCGTCGTTCCATACCTCAGAATCGCTCATGAATTCCTCTTAGTCTCGGACGCTGAACAACTCACCGATCTTCCGGTCCGTGCTTCGGGACGGATCTTGCCAGTGAAGTCGAAATCGGGAAGTCATTTCTGGGCCGATCCCTGGAGCTGCCGGCAAGATCACGGATCGAGTGGATTGACGCCCGTGGGAAGCTGATCATCACGTCACGTTTCCTTACTCACCCGCCCAATTGGCGCATCGCGTGTTTGTAGGCTTCGAAGAACCGGATCAGCCCGCCGCCAACCAAGTCCTCCATCTTCCTGATTCCCACGTTGAGGCCGGCGACCCACACGACCAGCGGAATGGCGATCAACAACCCGAGTGCGGTGGTGATCAACGCCAGCATGATATTCTCCGCCAACTGGTTCGGGTCGACGTCTTCTCCCGAGCCCATCTGTCCAAACGCACCCATCATGCCGAGTACCGTACCAAGCAGCCCCAGCATGGGGGCACTCTTGATGACGGTGTAGATCCAGCTGACGCGATACTCCAGATCGGCAAGCACGTCTCTCTTGAATCGCTCGGTTACCATCGTACGCACCTTGTTGTAGCCGATCTGCCGGTTGCGGATTGCCAGGTGCACGAGCCGGGGCATTGCCCTTCCGTCGCCTTCGCAGAGTTCCTCCACCGCGTCGAAATCACCGGCCAGAAGCGGCTGCTCCACTTGATCCAGGAACGCCAGTTGCTCGTCTTCGCTGCGAAAACGCGTCTGGGCAATGCGCCGCCAAACGACAATGCCGCAGTAAGTTCCCCAGATCGCGACTGCCGCCAGGAAGAAATAGCAGCTATTACCTACCCAAATAATGACGTCTTGACTCATGGGTTCTGCACGCCGTTCGTTCAGGGAAGAGGATTGAATAGTGGCTCTGGATCGCATGGCTGCCGGATGCAGCACTCAGGATCGCCGTATGTCGCGCTCACGAACATCGCCCAAGGAGGCGAAGGTTCAATACTTGTAGGTTTGGTCTTGCACGTAAAACTCGTAGCCGTTGCCTTTGGGGCGGATGGCGAAATAGGTTGCCAGAATCTGTTTTTCTCGTTTTCCAGCTCGCTGTCTCTCCAGTTCCATCAACTGGATTTCCAGCTCGCGCGGAATGAACTTGATGATCGGCCGATTCTCGGTGGCTATGTCCGCCTTACTCAAGAGGTCCGCGTCGGCTTGCTGCAGTCCCCCTTTCCGCCAGGTCAGATAGTAACGCTGCTCCGCATCGGCCTGTCCGGTACGGCGGTCCGGCTTATCTTTCGAAAAGTTCGATGCGTATTCGACCCGGTTTCCGGGAAAGAGTACGCCCATTTCGATTTTGAAATAATCCAACTGGCGGGCGTAGGTCTTCGTCGTGTTTCCTTCGGAGAAGATCACCTCCCAATGGCGAGGTTTGCCGGGTCGTCCAGGCCCAAACCCGGCGGATCGGCCGCCCCCTCCCGGTCCGCCCTTCACCGTGTCCACCTGATCGGTGAACGTCGGGGTTTCCAGCAGGGCCGCCTTCGTTGCCACGGCATCTGCGATCGTCATGAGGGTGTCTTGAAACTCCGGTTCTTCAAATTCGACTTCGTGGGAAAGTTCTTCCGAGTTGGTCTCCAGTTCCGTGTCGCCACCAAGGCCCCCCCCCTCGCCGACCTGTTCCCATGCGATCGGAACGGCAGCATTGCTCTTAAACAGTTGACTGGTCAACCACATGGCGAACAAGACCGCAACAGACACGCCGACCAGAATCAGCAATGTCACAACCAGGCTGGCCACGCGGTCGTAGGAACTGACCGTCAGGCCGTAATGCCCCACCTTCGCGCGCGGGGGAGCAACACTGGCTGATCCGTTCGTTGTCGCCACAGCAAAGTTCCTTCCCCGCCTGGTACCCTGTGAGCCTCCAAAGGCAAAACCGGTAATCCGCTGCGAGAGGTCGCACACGAAGATTCGGCGGCAACCTGGTTATCACCCGCCGTCTGAAATGGGAAAAGCAGACGGAAAGGAGCATTCCGCAGGAACCAGGAGGACAGCCGCACCAACCGGCCCGGCCTTTCGCTGAAAGATCGTGCCAAACTCAGGGCCATCTCTCGGATACGGGACCGGTTAACCGGAAAATCAGACGTTTCGACGCCTACCTCTCATTCCTTCAAACTGTTGCCACAATCCAGTTTATGTGCGATCGTAGCGGTACTTCCGGCATGTGTCAAGCATTCGGCCACAATCCAATCCAAACCACCACGCGGGTGCGCAGGGGAGCTCGGAATCTCCCTCCTTAGGGTTCTGGCGTTTCCGCTCATCGGACGTACATGGGTAAATACTTTCGTTGGCACTTTTTGTCGGCGACCGCCCCAGGCGAATTGACAAGTCGCCCTCTAGCCCTTTAGTATATCTGTTTCGCCCAAAACGTCGGACAGGTAGCTCAGCTGGTAGAGCACTGGACTGAAAATCCAGGTGTCGCCGGTTCAATCCCGGCCCTGTCCACTTTCGTAAGTCTAGCCGAGTCTTGTACTTAGACACCTTCCGACGGTCGGAAGCGCGGCCTGAAAGTCAAACCCGCAAAGTGTAGTCCTACACTTGGCACAGCTTTCAGGAGCCTACTCGATGAAGGTCCCTAAGTATTCTCGCCATCCCAAGACCGGCCAAGCCTATGTGACCGTCCACCAAAAGCGGCACTATCTGGGCAAGTACGGCACCGCCGAATCTGAAGAGCGATATCGGCGATTCATCCAGGAATTGGTCGCCAGTCCAGCGAAGGCGGTGGCGATCGAAAAGGCGCCTGGCTCGAGCATCGAGATCGTGGAGTTGTGCGGCGCCTACTGGCTTCACGCGGAGCAATACTACGCTTCAAGTCCGGGCTCTCTGGATCGTATCAAGGTAGCTCTGCGGAGTCTCAGAAAGACGCACTCCACAACGCCCGTGGGAGAATTCGGCTCACTGGCACTGGAGGCAATCCAGCACAATCTTGCATCGCAAGAGAAAGCGCGGACCTACGTCAACCATCTGGTGAACACGATTCGCCGGGTTTTCAAGTGGGGCGTGGCGCAGGAGATCGTCCCCGCCGAAGTCTATCAGAAGCTGATTGCCGTGGAGCCGCTAAAGAAAGGTCGCTCGGCTGCCAAGGAAAAGGCACGCATCAAGGCCGTGGCCGACGCCGTGGTTGACGCCACCCTGCCTCACTTGCAGCCAGTCGTCGCCGACATGGTTCGTCTTCAAAGGTACTGCGGCGCTCGTCCTGGCGAAATATGCGACCTCAGGCCGATGGACCTTGACCGCTCCGGCGACGTCTGGGAGTATCGTCCAGCCAGTCACAAGAACGCCTGGCGTGACACGGACGAAGAGCGCGTGATCTTCATCGGCCCCCGCGGCCAGCAAGTCTTGCTCCCCTACATGCTGCGGCCGGAGGATTCCTACTGTTTCTCCCCTGCCGAAACGCAGGAGGCCTACAACGCCATCCGCCGCGAAGAGCGGAAGTCACCCATGACGCCCAGTCAACGGACTCGAAAGCGCAAGAGGAAGCCCCAGCGGGCCCCTGGCGACCGATACACGAGCAACACCTACCGCCGGCAGATTGAACGGACCATCCAGCGAGTCAACGAGGAGCGTCTTGTCGCAGCGGAACAGGCCGGCTTGCCTACCGAAGACGTCGAGTTGATTCCTCACTGGTCGCCACTTCAATTACGTCACTCGGCTGGAACGGAAGCCAGGAAGTCTTTCGGACTGGATGGTGCCCAGATTCTACTGGGCCACAAGCACGCGAGAGTTTCTGAAATCTACGCCGAAAAGGCCGAAGAATTGGGGCGGCAGATTGCAAGTCGAATTGGATAGCATGTTGGCAATCGATGCACGACCTGATATAATTCGGGTGGCACGGGACATAAGAGACGCCCGTGCGGGTGCGGAATGAGCGGATCATTTCCGCACCGATAGACCGCGTTGTAATGTGGTTTGCCGGATTTACATCCGGTTTAGCTCGACCATCGACAAGATCGATGCACCCGCAAAGAATGTCGGGCAACTCCAAGGTCAGCCTTGGTCGTCACGCAACTCACCGGAATCTATCACAGCGAGGTAATCCCAAGTTGTGATATTGTTCCGGAGGTATCCAAATGACGGCCATCTCTATCCCGCTCGCTCAAGGTGAAACTTATCGCCGTCTCAGCGAACAAGCCAAGCGACTTCCGAATCGCCCCAACGCATCCACATGCTGGCGTTGGCATCGCGTGGGCGTATTCGGGATCAAGCTCGAGGTGCTCCGCGTCGGTGGTGTGACGATGTGCTCTGACGAGGCCCTGGACCGATTCCTGGCAGCCATCAATGAGCCTCGGCAATCTCGGCAATCATCGGCCCCGGTGAAGACTCCCCGCTCCGCGAAGCAGCGGCGCGAGTCTGTCCGCAGGGCCGAGCAGATTCTCTCTGCCGCCGGTATCTGATCTTCTCCCACCCCCAATAAAGAACCCCGGTCCGCAAATTGGCGAGATCGGCGGAATCCGGGGTTAGGAGTATGCACATGGATTCTACTGTGATTTCTGAAACGAAGCAAACCATCGACCAGCGCCCGACGAAAAAGCATGCTTTTTCCTCCTCGCACAAATCTCAGAATTTTACAAATCGGTCCGCGCCGACCCTGAAACGCGAGACGTTCCGGACGTCGCGCGAGATGGACTTCTTCTCGACGCGAGAACTGGTCGCCCAGATCGGGCACGACGTGGACGAGTGGCCCTTGGTCATTCTCAAAGAACTGATCGACAACTCGCTTGATAGCTGTGAGGAGGCTGGCATCGCGCCAAAGGTCAAGGTGACCGCCGATGCGGCCGGAATCACGGTTGTCGACAACGGGCCCGGACTACCAGACGACACCGTCCAGGCCATTCTCGATTTCAGTATCCGCGTGTCCTCGCGCGAAGCGTATGTTAGTCCGACGCGTGGAGCCCAGGGCAACGCGTTGAAGACGTTGGCCGCTATGCCCTACGTAGTCGATCCCGACCACGGCCGGCTGATCGTCAAATCATGCGGCCAGCAGCGCGTCATACGCTGCGGGATGGACCCTGTGACACGCAGGGCAGTTGTCCATTGCGAAGCTACGCCAGCGAACGGAAAGTCGGGCACACTCATTAGAATCGAGTGGGAACCTCGATCAGACAATGAACAAGTCCTGTGGCCGTTTGAAGATGTCTGCCCCGTGAAGGCCGGCGACAAATGGTACTGGTCGCTCCGGGACTTGGCAAAAAGCTTACTGCGTGGGTTCATGCTCTTCAACCCGCACTTGGAGTTGTCTGTCAATTGGTTCGGCCAGAAGTGGGCAGTGAAGGCCACCGATTCAACATGGCGGAAGTGGCAACCGAATCACCCTACGTCCTCACATTGGTATGAGCGCGAGCACTTCGAGCGGTTGATAGGCGCGTACATAGCCGCCGATCAAGACCGCGGAGCAAGCCGTACTGTTGCGGCGTTCGTCGCGGAATTCGACGGGCTCACCGGGAGCCAGAAGCGAAAGCGCGTCCTGGACGAGGTTCGGCTGCTGAAGCGAGAACCCCTCACCGTCCTGACTGACGAGAACGGATTCCGGCGCGAACTGGTTGACCAGTTGCTAGCGGCGATGAGGAAGCATACTCGCCCAGTGAAGCCGATACGGCTGGGCAGCATCGGCCGAGACCACCTCCTCTCGCGGTTCACTGAGGCCGGCTGCGACCCCGAGCAGTTCCAATACTCGAAACGGGTCGGCATTGAAAACGGCCTTCCCTACGTGTTGGAGTCCGCTTTCGCGTGGCGTGGTGACGTTGCGGCCGAACGACGCGAGATTGTCGCGGGCGCGAACTGGTCGGCAGCGATCAAGAACCCGTTTCGGTCGTTCGGTTCTACGGGGGAGGGGCTCGAAGCTCACCTCAGTGAGTTGAAGGCCGGCGCTCGGGAGCCAATTCTATTCGCACTGCACCTGGCACACCCTCGCATCCAATTTGCCGACCGCGGCAAGAGCAGCATCGTACTTCGAGACAGCGTGGAGGACGAAGAATGAGCCTTTCAAATGATCTGAAGAGCGTCACAAAAAGCGTCACAAAGAAGTGGACTGCACAGCGGAAACGAGAGGAGCGAGACTCGCGGGCACGTTATCACCGCTCGGAGTACATGTACTCCGATCGCGTCTACCAAAAGGACGTTGCATGGGACGTGATTCCGAAGGCGTACATGAAAGTATCCAACAACGGCGAGTATCCCGCGCATGCTCGGCAGATCTTCTACGCGGCTCGCCCGGAGATTCAGGATCGGACGGGCAGGCCGTTACAGTCTGTGTATTTCACACAGCATCTTCTGCCGATGTACATGAACGAGCATCCCGAGGCGGCTGATTGGTGGATTGCCTACGACGCACGTGGACGCCTTCTGGAACCGCACACCGACGAGCAGATACCCCTTGGTACTCTGGAGGTCGAGAACTACCTCAAGGCGATTGGGTCCCACGCTGTAACCGCATTCGACTTCGCGCAGTCCTTTGACGCGTCCTTCCCGACCAAGGGTGCAACCCATCGCATCAGCGCCGTGCTGTTCATCGAAAAGGAAGGATTCAATGAGTTGTTCAAGGCGGTGAAGCTGGCCGAACGTTATGATCTGGCCATCATGTCGAGCAAGGGCCAGAGTGTGGTGGCGGCCCGGCGATTGGTTGACGAACTCTGCGCCGTGGGTAACGGGGTGCCTCTTCTCGTCGCGCACGATTTCGACAAGTCGGGGCTTGAAATCCGGCAGAACCTCACGGCCGTTTCAGAGGCGGCGCGGGACAATGACCGGGTACGCTACGAATTCGCCAATGACATCGACGTGCGCGATTTGGGAATTCGCCTCGTTGACATTCAGGAGTGGAACCTGGAAGCGGAGTCGGTTCGTTTCAAAGGGGACTTCGGGCCCGACTCGATCGCAACAGACGAGGAACGCGAGTT
>CAYSCH010000109.1:0-17582 GCA_964429355.1 uncultured Planctomycetaceae bacterium
ATACCATAGCCTCCAATCACTCGCCAAGCCCCTCAAGAAGGCCGCTTCCACCACGAACCGACGAACGATTGCGAGTGCCTGCCCCAGCCTCGCAATCGTTCTCTCTTCTTGTCACTCTTCCCAGGCTTCGTCTTTCCCCAATTCCCAATCCGTGTTTCATCCGTGTTTCATCCGTGGCTAAATTTCCCCTTGCCCCTGCTCCCTTTCCCACGGCCAGCAATTCACCCTCTGCGCCTCCGCCCCTCGTTATTTCCCCGCTCCCCGCTCCTTGCTCCCTGCTCCCTGCTCCCTGCTACTGCCCCTCGTAGTCTGGCGATCCCACGCTCACTGGCCCAGGGCCGTCCAGTCGATCGCCCGATCTTTGGCAACCTGAATCGACACACTTCTTTGAAGCGATCAAACCCATTCCGGTCAATCTCTATCCCTGAATTCCTCCGAGTCCTTCGCGCTCTTTGTGTCCTTCGCGCTGATCCCTTCCCCTCACCCATCCCCGCCCGGCGGAACCTTCACCACCTCCACCCACCACAGGCAATTCTGCAACACCCCTCCAACGAGCGACCTCAACTTACATCCCCATCAACCACCCTAACCCCAATCACCGCAACCACTTAAAACACCCCACCTCGCCCGTCATTCCGCAACACACCCTCAATGCATCGCAAAATCCATTTCGTCCCACAATCTCTTTTTTTGGCCACCTCGGAAATTTCTTCTCCTTGCCTCCCAACAACTTATAAACACCATCCCCCCGCCAGCTCCACCAGCTCTGCCCTTCATCGTGTATAATCCTCCCTCGATGAACCCTCAGTAAACAAATGCAACGACCAGGAATAGTACTGTACAAATGTCTTTAGATTGTGTAGACTGATCTTCGAGTCTGGGTATCCCACGAGCCCGACCCCGCGGCGTCCCGCCGCTCCGTCGCGTATCCCAAGGGCCCGCCGTCGGAACACAAATTTCCGCGACAGGCCCTTCTTTCGTGCGCCCCGTCCCCTGTCCCCCGTCCCCTGTTCCCCGCTCCCTTCCCACGCTTTGTTCTTTGGCAATTAGCATAGCGTACATCACGCCACCTCGCCCAATTGCGCCACGGCGAGGTGGCCCTCCGGCCCCGTTTCTGAACCTCGGTGAAACGCAGGGGACTGTCATGACCATCTCGGTGCACTTTCTCGACGCGGCATACTGCCTCCGAGATAGAAGGCACCAAGTGCATCCGCTGCCACCACTTACGCGATGGACTCCTCAGCTCAGTAGAGTCGAGAGGTGGCGCGGTGGGTTAGGGTGCCGGGTTTAACCCCTCCCACTCAACGACCCACGACCCATCGGCCGGGAAGCCGGGGGCGTGGGTCTGTGGGGCGCCGTCCCAGCCCGCCGCCATCATGGCGATCGCATAGAGCAGGCCGCCGTTGCCCGGCAGGTAGGGACAAGGCCCACCGCTGTTGACACCGCGCAGGTCATAGGCATTGCGGTTGCCCGCCTCCATGAGCAACGCCTCCACGGCAATCTGTGGTTCGCCCACGCGGGCCGCAGCCATGGCCATCCACGGAAAGTCCCAGCCCCAACAGCGGTTCCAATCCCAGGTCTTCCAGACTTTCAGCACGGTGCGATGGGCAATCGCCTGATCCACGCCGTCGATGGGCGGGAGCATGCCGAACACGCCAACCGGATCGGGGTGCTCCCAAGCCCGTTTGGTGTAGGTGTCGTTCCACTCCGCGGAATGAACGAACACCTCTTCGCTGACGGGCAAGGGTGCCAGGTGGCGGCGGACTTCGTCCCAATGCGGCTGGCGGGCAAGACCCAGACGTTCGCGCCAACGCTGGGCGGCGTCGAGCCCCCATCGCCAATAGGCCAGGTCGAAAACCGTGTCACGGGTGATGCCTTGCTCGCTGGGCGGCATGGCGGGAGTCAGCGAGTAGAGACCGGTTCCCTCGTCGCGAGTAGGGAAATCGGCCATGTGTTCGGCCGTCTGCTGGACCACGTCGGCCCACTTGTCGAGCGTCGCCCGAGTCGGGCGCAGGCGGTACTCGAGTTCCGCAAAGAAGATCGGATGGGGTTGCTTCCAGAGCAGAACCTGGTTGCCGACCCAAGGGGCGCTGCGCCCCTCCGGGCCGACCGATTTCGGCCATTTCGCGCCCCGGTAGCCGAGTTGTTCCGCCAGTTGCCTTGCGGCGGGCATGAACTGCTGGTAGCAGTCGAGCGATTTTTCCGCCTTGGGCCAACGATCCCACAATGCGTAGTGCGCAAGGTGCCACCAGACCATCTCCATGTGAAACTGGCCTCGCCACGGGTCGACCCCCATCAGCCCGATTTCGGCCGAGGGGAAACTGCCGGCAGACTGCGCCGCCATCTGGTATTGGGAGAGGACCACGCGCCGCTCCAACTCTCGCCAGCGTGGATCCTTGCTGGCCGACAGGTCGATCGCGCCGCCGGACCTCCAATAGGCTTCCCAACTTGCCGCGCAGGCCTGCTTGGCCTGGTCAAAGGCAGGCAGTTCCGCCGCGACGCGTTCGGCAGAAAAGGCGCAGACGATCTCCAGAGTTTGCACGCCTTGAGCGGTCAGGCGATAACCATGCCGGCTCGATGTGGGCGGCCTGTCCGGTATGCCGGCTGACGTTGCGGTCGGCTCCCAAAGCGAAATCCCGTCCGACCAGGCGAGTCCCACATGGTACTGTGTCGCATCCATCTGCCGCCGAAAGTCGGCCCGGTTCGCTGCCGGCCGAGTCAATTGGGTCGTGTGGGCGTCGTCGCGGTGGAAATCACCGACCCACGCAGCATTACTCAGCCCCGGGTAAGGGAAATCCAAGGCGATCTCCAACTGACCGTTGGCCAGGAGCGGAGATTCCACGCGCACCGCGACCGCATCCAACCGTGGATGCACGCAGGTTTCGACGCGGACTGTCCGGCCGGCGATCTCAAAGTGCGACGTGTGGATGCCCGACCAGAGATCGAGCTGCCGCGAGAGCCCAGTGACCTCGCCCGCATCCAACTGGCGACCGGCGTTCCCTCGCAGGCTCAACCGGGCGAGGTTAATGTTGTGCGGGTTGTCGAACATCCAAGTGCGGATGGCTTCGGTACCCGCCGGGAAAAGGTCTCCGCCCGTGAGACGGCCTTTCTGAAATGTGCCGGTGGCCGGCACGCGGTCGGCCGTCCAGCCGTCGGGGAGCGGAAACGAATGCCAGCCCCAGTGGGCCATGCTGCTGCCGCCGAAGGTCTGCAGGCCCGTGCCGTCGGCGTTGAAACAGAACTCGCCGTTGCCCAGCGGAATCTGCCCGGCCAGGTCGTTCCATGCGATGTTGTGACGTGCAACCAAGGCATGCCGATCGATGGGCGAAGCCGCAATCTGCGCCACTGATTGGCGGAGGTCAGCGAGCAGGCTCAAGCCCACCGCCAGTCCGAAAACGAGCCGTACACTGTATTTTCCCACGAAGATAGCTCCTAAAGAACAGGGCCACTGGAGCAAGAACATCAGGATGCAATCAGCAGACTGAGGCCCGTACTCCAGCGGCCATTTGACAACAGGCGTTTGGATCTACCCGTCCAGCGGCCAACCCTCGCGATACTTGCGGCTCAGCAAGGCATTGGCCTCGTCGCAATTCGTAACGCGCCCGGCGACGCCGTCGTATTCGATTTTCTTGCCGACGCGATAGGCCACGTGACCGAGCAGCAACTGCTCGATCAGGTTGCCGCTGTACTCCATGTCACAGGAGGTCTTGAGATTGCCCTTACAGGCATCGGTCCATTCCTTCTGGAAGTGACCCAGGGGCGGAGCGACCTTATCGGCGGAACGGGGCTTGTAGTAGGTCATATCGGCCGATTCGCCGAACGGCACGATCACCCGCGTGTCGAAATTGGCGATCAGAAACCCTTTGTCGCCCTTGAACATGGCGCCATGGTCGATCTTGTTCAGATCGATGTAGTCGCGGGGCGATCGGGGCATGTCGCCGCCCTGATACCAGCTCACCTTGATCGGACCTCGCCAGTCGTTGGCCGGATGATCGAAGGTGGCCGTCATTCTCACCGGAGTGACTTCGGCGTTGAATTCTTCGCCCGTCGCTTCCACGGCCGTGGGCAATCCGGCGTCGATGGCGTTCCAGGCGATGTCCATGGTGTGGCTGCCCATGTCGCCAACCTGACCACTGCCGAAGTCCCAGTACATGTTCCAGCTCAGACAGTTCATACCCGGGCCAAGCGCGAAATATCCCGGGTTGTAGGGATGGAATGGTGAGGGACCGATCCACAAGTCGTAGTGAAGCGTCTTCGGCGGGTCACCGGCGGCCGGCAGATAACCCGGCTTAGGAATCTGCCGGTTACCCCAGACGTAAACATCGGAAAGGGCCCCGATCACGCCGTCCTGAATCAACTCGCGGACGCGTTCGAAGTTCGGTATCGCGTGACGCTGCATGCCGACCTGGGTGGCCAGCTTGTCCTTCTTCTGCAGGTACTTCGCACGCACGACACGAACTTCTTCCACGCAGTTGCCTAAGGGCTTCTCCATATAGACATGGAGGTCGCGATTCAACGCCCAGTTTCCGATATGCGCGTGGGTGTGATCTGGCGTGCAGCAGATGACCGCGTCGAGGTCCTTCTGCTCCAGGCATTTGCGCCAGTCGACGTAGGTCTTGGCACCTGGGAACTTCTCGGCCCCATGGGCCAGATGATTCTCGTCGACGTCGCAGAGAGCGACCACGTTCTCACTCGCGACGGAACTGAAGTGGGCGTCGGCTCGGCCCCAGGTGCCGATCATCGCAATGTTGAGCTTGTTGCTGGGGGCATCCTGGCCGTTGACGAAGCCGCTGGGAAGGATGAGCCATCCGGTCCCGATGGCGGCCGAAGCCTTCAGGAAACTGCGTCTTCCGACGGACCTGGTCGATTTGTCGGGTGTATCTTTTGGGGCGTGCGTCATCACTGTCTCCGTGAGCGGAAGGGTGGGGCATCGGTCAGAAAATGGGACTGACCGAATCAGGTTAAGCGTTGCGGCGACCGGATGCAAGGTTTTGCCAGAATAGGCTGTCACGGTCCGCCCTGCCGAACCTCAGGGCAATAGGCGCACCCTTTTTGCCGATTGCCAACAATCGCTGCCGGCCGATCCATCGGTTGAATCCAGCCGGGAGAACCGTAGAATTCCCGTGATCCTGCCGACCTGCCCAAGCGTCCCCCTTCGCCATGCCCACCGATCCACCGCGAATCACACGAGAGAAGCGAACCGTCCAGGCCATGGTGCGGCTCTATTGCCGCAGGCATCATGGAATTCGGGGCGACTTGTGCACGGAGTGTTCCGAACTGCTCGACTACGCCATGTGCCGGCTGGATCGCTGTCCCTTTGGGCCGCAGAAGACGACCTGTGCCAGTTGTCCGATCCATTGCTACAAGCCCCAGATGCGGGATCGGGTGAAGGAGGTCATGCGATATGCCGGCCCCCGCATGCTCCTGCGGCATCCCATTCTGGCAGTTCGCCACCTGCTCGATGGCCGACGGAAACAGGCTGGGGAAACCGACACTTAGTGGTGGACCGAAGCCGAGCCGCGATGGGTGCGGCGCACAGGTGCCGGTTTGGATTCCTTCGCTGGATGGCGCAAGAACTTTTCGATGCGGGGCCGGGTGCCTCGTGCCGGCCATCCGACACCTGATTCTCGCCTTCGTCCAAGGCACCCCACCTCAGAATTAAGGGCGAAGGGCCTGGGGGAGTCAAAGTATCGCTCCGGTTGAATCGCTTGAAGACCCAAGATATGCTACAGACTGTTCTGGATTGACGACCGAGGCGGCTCAAGCGGGCTTGCCGCCAAACCTGCTGAGGAGGCACGGCCATGCGATTCGGCAGCCTCGTTTTGCTCGCGGCGCTTGCCGCAACCGGTTTCCCGGCGGAGGCACCGCCTGCCAAACCCGCAGAGCAGGGAGCCAACCCGGCCGTGTTTCTTCCCCCCGTCTTGAGCGACCAATGGACGCAGTGGATTGTCGGCCAGTGGGAAGGTTCGGGCGAGGGCAGCGCGGGCAGGGGAAAAGGCGTGGTCACGGTTGAGTTGGCCCTTGACGGCCAATTCCTGCTACACAGGGGACACGCGGAGATCACTGAGCTCGACCCGGATTACTTGAAGAAGCACTTGCACGCTTCGGATGAGGAAATCGAGCGATTCAAGCAGTCAGGCTATCAGGGTATAGAGATCTACACCATCGACCAGAAGACGGGCGAAGTGGTGGGCTACCTGTTCGACAACCTGCGTTGCATTGCCACGGGAAGAGGAAGACGCGAAGGGTGGAAGGAAACTATCGCATGGGATTGGGGCGACGGCCGGAAGAGCACTCGCATTACGGAGAAGACCGGTGCAGACAGGATGGTGGTCGTTGAGAGAACGCCCAATGCGGACGGGAGCGTGATGGAAGACAAGGGGGAAATGAAGCGCGTGAAGCAGCGAACTACGACTGGACGCCAGTCGAACTCTTCTGAAGTGGTGCCGCGCGGCTCGCGCCGGCCATCCGACGCCTCACAGTCGTCTTCGCCCAAGGCACCGCACCACGGGATTTGAGCCGATGGCCGCCAGCGGAGTCATACACGCCTTTGTGTTTTCGACTCGACCAAGAAGCGAATCGCGACTCCTGAGATGAAGAACTCATCATGAGTAGTCCAAACGATGAAGCAACCAAGCAAGGCAATTTGATGCGAGACCAAGGCGATTTTGACGGCGCGATCGCTGCATACACCGAGGCCGTTCGTCTGAATCCAGAAGACGCTCAGCCGTACTCCCGCCGGGGCCAAGCTTACTTGCGAAAAGGCGAAGTCGACCAGGCCATCGCCGACTGCAACAGGGCCATAGAGCTTGATCCGATGCTGGCCGAGGCCTATTGCTGTCGGGCTGATTCCCTTGCCAGGAACGGTGACTTCGACAAGGCTATCGCCGACTGCACGGAGGCGATTCGGCTCGACCCGCACCAAGCCGAGGCATACTGCACGGAAGCGATTGAACTCGACCCGTGCCGAGCCGAGGTATACTGTGCCCGAGGATTGGTCTATGGGCAGAAGGGTGACGTTGAAAAAGCCCTTGCGGATTGCGCAGAGGCTATTCGGCTCAACCCGAAATTGCCTGAAGCATTTCGGGTGCGAGCCAGGATTTACGACGGGAAGGGTGAGTTCGACAAGGCGATTAAGGACCTCACGGAGGCGATTCGGCTCAAACCGCAATCGGCCGGAGCCTATTGGGGGCGAGCTCTTGTCTACGTGGAGAAGAGCGAGTTCGACAAGGCGATTGACGACTTCACGGAGTCCATTCGGCTCGAGCCACGACATGCCGATGTCTACAGTGGGCGGGGCTATGCTTATCATAAGAAGGGTAAGTTCGACAAGGCCATCGCTGACTACGATGAGGCTGTCCGACTCGATCCGAAGCAAGCCATGACGTACTGCAATCGTGGCTTAAGCTACGCCAAGAGAGGCGATCAAGAAAAGGCGATTGCCGACTTCACCGAGGCCATCAGGCTCAACCCGAAGGATGCTGAGGCGTACTACAACCGTGGCTGCACCTACAGTAAGAAGGGTGACTGCGACAAGGCGATTGCTGACTACACCGAGGCCATCCGACTCGACCTGAAGCTGGCCGTGGTGCATTACGGGCGGGGTTGCTGCTACTCGGAGAAGGGTGACCACGACAAGGCCATTGCTGACTACATCGAGGCGATTCGAATCAACCCGGATTATGCCGAGGCGTACTACAACCGTGGCTGCAGCTATGTCGAAACAGGTGACCACGACCAGGCGATCACCGACTATACGGAGGCGATTCGGATCAATCCGGAAGCTGGGTACACATTCTATGCTCGCGGGCAATCGTACTTCCAGAAAGGCGACAGAGCCCAAGCCGACGCCGATCTCGCCCAAGCCGAGAAATTGGGATACAAAGCGAAACCAAGTGGGCCGAGTGGCTCGTTATGGCAAAGGTTGTGCGGCTGGCGTCGTTAAGGGGGGGATGAGGGCTCGCCTCCAGCCCCAATGCTCCGTCGCCGGGGGAGCGTGAATCCGAGATCGCCATATTGTTATCCAAGACGCCGAAAAGCCGTCAGGAATGAGGTTCTTACGCGGCAGCCCGCGTCTGAAACATGTCCACTCGCGCCGACCGCTCACTTGATCCAGGCCACACCAGGGATGAGAATCACGGGCAGTCATGAGCAACAAGTCTCCCTCCAGGAGTCGTGTGATGCATTTCGCGAAGGTTCTGTCGCTTGCCGTCCTGCTCATGCCCTTGCCTGTGGCTGTGGCCGAATCGTTTGACGCCGGGCGTCACGTGGTGCCCAGGGAGCATCCGCGACTACTGGGATCGCGCCAGTGGCTCCAGCAATTGGCCCGCCAGCGGAGCGGCGACTACACCCGAGTTGCCAGTGTCGCACACGAGCAGGACGCCGACCCGCACGCCAAGATGCTCTCGCTGGGCCTGGTCTCCGTGATCGAGGGTGATCGTGCGATGGGCCGGCAGGCGGTGGAGATGGCGCTGAAGACGGTGCGCGGCCCGATTCGCGTGGGGCATGAGACGTTTGGCCACGATCTGGCCCGTTGCGCCCTGGTCTACGATCTGTGCTACGAGAGCTGGACGGCCGAGGAGCGGGCCGAGTTGCATCGCTACGTGAACGCCACCGTCGACGCCAACGTGGAGTCGGAAACCCACGTCTTCCACAACGCCTGGTACGGCTACAAAAACTGGGGCATCGGGCTGGCCTGCTATGCCAGCTATTACGAGAACCCGCGGGCCGAGTCGATCCTGCGCGACCTGGAGAAAGACTATCTCGATCGCGCCGCCCCAGCTCTGGAGCTTGCTGGCGACGGAGGCGGCTGGGCCGAGGGCTATTATGTGAACTACTGGCTCTACGAGTGGCTCTTTTTCTGCGAAGCCGCCCGTCTGTGCGAGGGGGTGGACTATTATGCGGCGGCGCCGTCGTTCTACCGGAACCGCGCCGTGGCGAGCATGCTGGAAACCTATCCGGGTATCGGCACCTACAACTCACGGAGGCCCGTCCCCATGGGCGACGGGGGCGGGCGCACCTTTGGCGGCGATCGCGACAAGGCACTCTCCGCAAGGCGAATTCTCGTCAACCGTTTCCGCGACGATCCGGCCCATCAGGCCGTGCACACGTACAACGAAACCACGCCCCGCTCGGCCGTCGGCGTCAACGCCTACAAAGACCTCCTTTGGCGAGACACGACCGTGACCAAGGGCGATCTTGAAGGGTTTCGACTCTCCCATCACAGCCCCGGACCGGGATACATATCCGCCCGCAGCTCGTGGGACGAGGACGCAACGTATTTCTTCTTCAAGTGCGGCGATCGTTTTACGGCCCATCAGCATCTCGACGTGGGCAATTTTCTCATTTATCGGGGTGAGGAACTGATCGGCGACGGCGGGCACTACGACGAGTTCGGCACGGAGCACGACGTCAACTACCACCTCCGCACGATCGCCCACAACACGATCCTGATTCACGACTCCGAGGAAACCTGGCCCGCCATCCGCGCCGGGAAGGTTACGGGAAATGACGGCGGTCAGCACCACGACTGGCCCCACCACAACGGTGCCGTCGGCGATCCGCAGCAGTGGCAACGGGAGCGGTCGCTCTACGAAATCGGCGGCATCACCGCATTCGAAGACCGCGGCAAGCACGTTTACATTGCCGCCGACTGCACGAAGGCCTACCGAGCCAGGAAGCTCGAATCGTTCGTCCGCCAGATCGTCTATCTGCGGCCGGGAACGTTTGTGTTCCTCGATCGTGTCGTCTCGACGAAGCCCGACTACCGCAAGACGTGGCTGCTCCAGGCGATGAAACGTCCGGAGAAGCAGGGCGAGCAAATGGTCGTGACCAACGGCACCGGGCGGCTCGTCGTACAGACCCTGTTGCCGGCCGACGCCTCGGTGAATCTCGTCAGCGGCGAGGATCTCTACCGTTACGGCGGCCGATCCTATTCTCCCAATCGCGATACCGGCCCCGCACCCGAGTGCCGAATCGAGATCTCACCTTCCCGGCCGCAGAAGGAAGACTTCTTCCTTCACGTTCTCACCGCCGTGGATGCGACGGTCGATTCCGTGCCCACGGCGGAACTCAAGGAAACGGCGGATAAGATCTGGGTTCGAGCTGGAGAGACAACCCTCTGGTTTGAAAAAGACGGCAGCGGCTGGGAGCTGACAGAATAGCCTTTGGAGTGCGGCGATTCGTCACTGCTGTCTTCTATTCACGCGTTCCTGGCGGGTGTGCCAATGTGGATCTGCGGCCCGATCTTCGCCAACGCGATGTCTTCCTTGCCACCCTCCTTGTCCTTCGGGCAAGCCATTACCGAGTCGTCTGGGGAACACCCGTTCCAGGACGAATCCAGCCTGTTCGAAATGATCCCAATGGGACACCCAACGTATAATGATGGACATGGCAGGTCCCAACCACGCCCATCGCCTGAGGCTCTGGGACGTGCCACCCAAGTGGGTACTACTTGGCTTCCGCCTCCGCGCCCAACTGGTACTTAACCGTAAACGTGTACTGTACGTCGTCCAACGTCGTGCCCTGAAAGCGAACCTGCGTGCGGCCGTCGGTCGTTTCAACCTCCGCCGTCGGCTCCGTCGACACAAGTTCTGCCCCAACGGGCAAGCGGATCGCAATGGAGTACTCCCTGTCGCCTCCCTTGTGACGCAGGCCGTCCACATACGTCCAGACTCCGTCTTCTGATGTTGCGGCCCTCGGAATTCCGTAGACTTCCGTGTAATGCAACCTGCCTTCCTCGAAGACACTGTCCGTGAAGTTCACCTCGTGCCGGGCTTGGGTACCCGTCACGGAGGTTTCAATGGGCATCTCGTGCCCTTTTGGGTCGAGCAGGCGAACGTCCCAATCCTTCGGCGTGTAGAGAGGGAATCCCCTGGGACGGTAGTAACCGGTGTAGCCGTGCACGATCTCTTGCCGCTTTTCCGCGCTCCCGTCCGCTGCGAGGGTCACTACCGTCTTCCCGGCAATGTCCCCGCTGCCGAACCATGCATAGGAAGTCCACGACGAGATCGCCATGGCCACGACGACACAAGCGCATATCCAGAACTTGCGTTCCAGTGGGGGTAGCGCGTGCATGGGCTCATATTTGACCGGCGGGTGGGAAGGCTCCTCAACGCCCACGGCCGATCCGAGGCGGGCCATTTCCAGTCGCAGGAGCTTCATTTCCTTGAGCACGTGCATCTTCATCGTGGCCATGTGAAACCAGAGTTTCATCAGCACGGTCGTCTCGTAGACCACGAGCATGATGACGGCACAACCTATCAGCGTCTTGGTATCGAAGCTGCGTACGAAGAAGTTGATGGCGGCGACGCCCGTGGCGACGCAGACCAGTGCATAAACCCAGTAGATTCGCTCCGCGTACCGCAGACGTCCGGAGTATTCGTTCGTAGCGACTTCGCGAAGCGATTCCTCCCGCTCCGACTTCAGCCGGGCGACTTCCTCCAGCGTCTTCCGCAGCGTATCGTCGTGTTCACTCATCGTTATCCTCCTCGAGAAACCGGCGCAAACGCAGCCGGGCATAGTGCAGTCGTGATTTGACCGTTCCCGCTGGAATTCCCAGAATTTCGCCAATCTCTGCAGTCGAAAATCCGTCTTCATAGCGAAGCGACAGGATCGCCCGATCACGGCCGGCAAGATCGGCCAGGGCCTCGCGAAGATCGGCATACTGCTGTTCCGCGTGATTCTCGCCACCGTCGGCTTCTCGCCAACGCTCGCCGTAGGCCTCGTCGGCCCGGCGCATGCGCTGGCGGCGGCGAATCCAATCGCGCGATTTGTTGCTGGTGATCCGGTAGGCCCAGGCGGGGAAGGCGGAGGGGTCGCCCAGCCGTCCGATCCGGCGGCTGATCACGATCCAGGCCTCCTGGAGCACGTCCCAGGCGGCCTGTTCGTCGTCGGTCAATCGCCAGGCAAGCCGCCAGAGGCGGTCCTGCCACCGGCGGACCAGTTCGGAAAGCGCCTCCGCGGCCCCCTCCTGAGCCCCGATCACCAGCAGTTCGTCGTTAAGTCGTTCGTTCTGGTTCATCCGCGAGTAGGTCGCTCGACGCTGCCAATCGGTTCAATGGCGACGATAAAAGGCCGAGTTTCTTGTAGCTTGACTCTCCTGAGTCGACCGCGGCGGCACAGAAAGCGTCCAACTACCTTGCACGTTGCCGCGGCGATTGCGATCTTCCGGATTGGGATGTCGATGATGGATCATGGTCGACTCAGGAGAGTCAGCCTACGGGACGCTTGCACTCCGTTGCACATCGGACCAAAATGGGGCCATATCTGACGGGTGGTGGATTCTTCGACGGTGGGTGGTTATGGCCGGCACGGACGATGATCGTAGCAAATCGCTTCACGTCCGTCTCCTGGTCCTCATCGGACTGCTGATCTTCGAGCTCGCCGCCTGTGCGGCACTCACCCAACAAGCCTTTCTCCCGCTTGGCTCTTTCCACCTCCTCTGGTGGCTGTCCGCGTTGATCGCGCTCACTCTGGTCTTTCTCATCGCCGCCTGCTGGAAACTCGTTCGCAATCGATTCCAGTTCAGTCTGGCTTCGTTCCTGATCGCGGTTCTCGTCTTGGGCGCGGGACTCGGCACCCTGATCTCGTTCCTGCAGCGATCTCAGCGTCAGCGAGAGGCAGCCGCCCGATTGGAGAGCCTGGGCGCCTCCATTCGCTGGCAGAATCAAGGAGAGCCCGGCCTCAAGGAATATCTCGGGCGGCGCTACTTCGAAGACGTCATCGGTGTCGATTTCCTCGGCTGGCCCAACGTGACGGACGAGGAGATCGCCTTGCTGGGAGATTTGCCCGGGCTACGCGATTTGTCGCTTTTCGGACACCGCTTCACGGACGAGAACTTGCGATGTCTTGAGGGCTTGGCCCAACTGGAAACCCTCACGATCACAAGTGTCAACGTGAAAGGTCCCGGTATCAGGTCGCTCCAAGGTCTGTCGGAACTTCGGGTACTGGAATTCGTGAATTCGCCGCTCGGTGATGCGGAAGCCGAAATGCTGAGTCGTTGCACGCAACTTGAAACACTGGGAGTAGCGTACTCGCATATCGGCGACGATGGCGTCGCGCACTTGAAGCGGCTTTCAAGCCTCAAAGCCCTCTATCTTCACGGCACGGCAGTGACAAACAACGGTCTCAGGCACCTGGCAGAGTTGCCGAATCTGCGAGTCCTGCAACTTGGCTCGACGGCAGTTTCCGACGTCGGACTCGTCCATCTGAAGGAATGGGAGCGCCTTGAAAACCTGAGCCTCTACGGCACACAGGTTACAGACGACGGCCTTCGCCACCTGGAGTCCCTGCAATGTCTCAAGAACCTCGGCTTGGAGAAGACCAAGGTCACCGACGAAGGCGTCGCCCGACTCCGAGAAAAGCTACCGAACTGCGAGATCGTGAAGTGAACGGAAACCGTACTTCCCTCATCTTCTTTTCCCTCCATTTTCTTTTCCATCATCCTTCCCTTGCCCGGCAGCGGCCGCTCTCATGCGGCGCTCGCATTCACTCCTTTCACTCTGTATACTGGCTACACTCACCTCCGGTGAGTCAAGCAGCACCATCCCTGCCGCTCCTAAATCCTATGCGAACCTCCGCCCAACGCCTCGTCGTGACGCTTCTGACCTTGCCCATCGTGCTGTGCCGCCCGGCATTGGCCGACGAAACACCGTCCGCCGCGGATCTCGTTCGGACTGTAATCGCTGCCGAGAATGGAATCCATGAGTTGAACTCCTTGTTCTTGCGCATCGAGGGCCGTCGGACCGCGACCGAGCAGGGCATCGAATTCGAACGAGCTGAACTGCAAGCTCGGTACCCTCAGGCGGAGATCACTGCCGAACGCTTCTCTCAACTTCGGCCGGAGACCAAACAGGAATTGGAACTCGCCTTTGATGCGAAACGACTTCGAAGACTCTACCAAGAGCACAACGTGAGCTTCGACTTACGCGTCTGGGATGGAAAGACGGCAACCATTCACGAGCGTTACTTCGGGCATGAACACTATGCCCTCGACTCGGCCCCGCAGAAGTACATCGGCCAGACGTTCTTCACAGGCCTCGCCTGGCCGTGTGTGGGTTCCCATTCATTCTGGTGGAATCCGGTCGAACCGACTCCCCTCCTCACCCAGAAACCGGAAGACTATGACTTGACCGCCCGGACGGTCCATCAAGGTCGGCGGTGCTACGTCCTGGTCAACCGCCGACTCCGTGTGCGAATGCTCGTCGATATCGAGGATCAGCGATTGCGTCGATTCACTTCACTCTTTGTGCCGACACCTTCTGAAGAGGATCCACTGCGATTGCTGAGCAACGCTGCACACCGCGATTTCAAGTCGATCGATGATGCCACGCGTTATCTGGCCGAGCTTTCTCCCACGGAGCGAGATAGTTTGAGGCAGACACATGAAGACGCTATCTTCGAACGTGCAAAACCACTCGTTGAGTGTGACTTCGCCGACTACCGCAGTATCGCCGGCTTCTGCTTCCCGATGAGACATAGTCTGACTCACTACAGGGCAGACAACGGGCGTTCCTTCGTGGATTGGCGTTGCGAGCAGCGCGTGGCAGAGATCAAGGTAAACGACGCCCTGCCCGACCATCTTTTCGCAATCGAGATGCAGGACAATATTGATGTGAACGACTTTCGGTACGCTCACGACTCGGAGCGGCTGGTTCCGTTCCTGTACAAGTCCAAGAAGGATCGTACGAAGGCGGAATGGGATGAACTCCTGGCCGACTATGAGACCCGTTTGAGACGAGTCCGCGACGAACAGGCAGTCAGGGACGCCCAGATAGGGAAGCCCGCCGTGGAGTTCGCCGATTCAATCTGGCTGAACAGTTCGCCGCTCACCTGGAAGGACCTTCAGGGAAAGGTCGTCGTGCTCGATTTCTGGGCCACGGGCTGCGCACCGTGTCGCGCCGACATGCCAAAACTGAACGGGTTACACGATAAGCGGCAAGCAACCGGTGTCGTGGTCATTGGCGTTCACACGGCAGGCGGTGAGTTGGAAGATATCCAGGCGGTGGTTCAACAACACAAGCTGAACTACCCGATCTATGTCGACACTCGGCCGCAGGACGGGATTGAGGGATTTGGTGCCATGTCGGTCGCATACGGTCTCCGTGGAATCCCCTACACAGTCGTCGTTGACCGAGAAGGCAAGATCGCGGCCCACGGCCCGCTTGACGCGGAACTCATTCGGAGAGCACGATCGCTTGCGGGCACGTTGCACGGACCGTGAAACGTCGATCCTGTCTGCTAGTAGGAAGGTGTCATCATGCGTACTGCAATTCTTCTCTGTTTGGCGATACTCGCACTTCCCAACCCCGCCCTGGCTCAGGATACCGACATCCAAACCGAATCCTCCTGGATCTGGTTCCCTGAAGACGCCACGACGACCGGCCTAAGTGTTCCCCGCTACCTCCGCCGAACCGTATCGCTCGAGGACCCTCCGGAGCGTGCACAGCTTCGCGTGATGTCCGACGACCGCCACACCCTGTGGGTCAACGGCAACCTGATCCGAGACGCAGTCACCCATGGACCGGGTGGAACGGTCTACGACCTTCGAAACGCCTTGAGTCCCGGTGAAAACGTATTGGCACTGGAGGTCGAGAATCTCGCGGGTCCCGGCGGGATCATTGTCACGGGCGAGGTCGTGGAGCGGGGCGGACGGGTCACCGAGCTTCACTCCGATTCATCCTTCCGTGCGTCAACGACGGCCAGCGAGGGCTGGCGTGAACGAGGCTTCGACGATTCCCGGTGGCTGCCGGCAGGGATCGTCGGCAGTGCGTTCGCAACGCCTTGGTACCACCACAGCGCGTTTGACATGGAGCCCTTCCTGACCGACGCCGACCGGCAGCGGTGGTCCGCCTGGCGCGAGCCGTTGCTGCGTCTGCCGGCGGGCCTCGCGGATGAAGCCCCGGCCAAGGCCAGCTTGCGCTGGGTGAACGGAACTTGTGTGCTGGACATCAACGGACGGGCTCAACCTGCGCTCGTCTACCGGGGGACGGTCGACCCCATGTCGCTCCACGGCCGCAGGCAGATCGCCCTGTTCCGCGATGCGGCAGTTCATGTCTACACGGCCTACCTGCCGCTCGACTCGTGCTGGTCCAGTCCGGGAGTCTATGATTTCGCCCCGCTGGACGATTGTGTGCGAGGGTACCTGTCGGTCGATCCAGATGCCCACCTGATTCTGATCCTGCGTCTTGTTCCTCCCTCGTGGTGGATGGACGCACACCCGGATGAACTCGTGGGCTACGCCATGGGAAGCGACTTTGACACTGCGGACGAGGCGGGCCGAGTCCGCCGGCCATCACTGGCCTCGAAAGCATGGCAGGAGGATGGGATGGCCGTTTGGCGCGCCGCGATCCATCACCTGGAAGCCACCCCATGGGGCAAGCGGGTCATCGGCTACCAGCCCGGCTACGGAATCTACACGGAGTGGCATTATTTCGGCAGTTGGGAGCAGCAGATGCCCGACACGGCAGCGGCCATGACGGCCGCACTGCGCCGCTGGGTTCAGGAGAAGTACACGACCACCGCGGCGCTGCGAGAGGCCTGGCGGCGAGATGACATTACGCTGGAGAGCGTGACGGTTCCGGGCGCGGAGCCCCGTCTCGTCACACGCCCCCTCGGGGCCCTTCTGCCGGGAGACGATCAGTGGGTGATCGACTACTACCGGTGCCAGCAACAGATCACCGCGGATGTGATGGAATCGTTTTGCAGGGCCGCCAAGGAAGAGACGAATGGGAGGGCGCTGGCGGGCGCGTTCTATGGGTACTATTTTGGCGTTCCCCCGCAGACGCAGGGGGGGCATCTGGAATTGGAGCGCATGCTGCAATCTCCGTCGATCGATTATTTTGCTGCCCCTTATGACTACTCGCATCGCCTGGTAGGGGATGACGGTCGCGGCCGGGCGGTAGTCGACGCGTTTCCGCTCTCTGGCAAGGCGCACATGATCGAGGTCGATACTCGCACTCACCTGCACGGCCGCGACGAATATGGCCGCGTCGCAAGCACGCAGGAATCTCTGGCCGTTATCCGGCGCGAGGTCGCCACGGCGCTGCTCCACGGCAGCGCCATGTGGTGGTGCGATTTCGGCAGCGACGGAGCTGGAGGCTGGTACGACCAGGCCGAGTTGATCGCCGAGGTGGCTGCGATGAATCGTCTGGCCCAGGATTTGCTGGAGGTGCCGCGCACGCGGACCGCCCAGATCGCCCTGGTCTGCGACCTGGAGAGCTTCTTCTACCTGGCGGACGGCAAGGCCATGCAGGCGCAACAACTTGTCCTGGATGATCTGTGCGGCAAGCTCAAGCGTCTGGGTGCACCGGTGGACATGATTTTCCTGAGCCAACTCGAGCAGACGGATCTGTCCCGCTACCGCCTGCTCGTCTTTCCCCATGCACTCTGCCTGACGGCGAAGGAGCGGAGCGTTGTGGCGAAGGCTACCGCCGGACGAGCGGCACTCTGGCTTTGGGCTCCGGGAATCACCGACGGCAAGAAGTTTTCGCCAAGCCTGGTGCATGAGATCACCGGTATTTCGGTTTCGTTGGATGGCAACGGAGTCACCCCTGCTGCGGTGGTCTGCCCAACCGAGCACC
>CAYSCH010000109.1:17592-24173 GCA_964429355.1 uncultured Planctomycetaceae bacterium
CTCGACGGGCTGGCGGCCGACGGCATGCGGTACAGGAACGTCTTCTCAACCTCACCCGTCTGTGCTCCGAGCCGCTCCGCGTTCATGACGGGAATGTATCAGACGTCGACCGATACGCACCCGATGCGCAGCCATCGCGACGACGCTTTCCGGCTGCCGCCGGGCGTGCGGCACTCTGGCTTTGGGCCCCGGGAATCACCGACGGCAAGGAGTTTTCGCCAGGTCTGGTGCATGAGATCACCGGCATCTCGGTTCGCCTCGATGGCAACGGCGTCAGGCCGGCCGCGGTGGTCTGCCCAACCGAGCACCCCCTCACCCGACACATACCCACAGAATCCGTCTACGACGTGGTATCGCGGGATTCGGTTCCTGTGCCCGATGCCTCCGAGGCTGCGAACTGGTATAACCCTCGTGACCCGAAGACCATGGAGAGCGCTTATTCGCATTTCGAGTGGCGGGTCGATCGCGGCGATCTGGAGTGGGGTTTTATCACGATATCGAGTTGGACCGACATCCACCTCAAGGCAACCATCCCGCAGTGCGAGGCCATTGGGTTCACCGTGGGCGGACAGGTCCAGGGAGGGAAACTCTCGCTCTCGGTGGTATTGAAAGGTAGTGACGGCAGTGAATTCGCCACGGAGCCGTTTGCGCTCGAAACAACTCCACAATCGCACGTCTTGCCGGTGGCAGCCTTCCAGAAGGCCCCATGGTCGCAGAGCGATGCCCCCCTCTCTTTCCCGCTGAGCGGGATCAAGGTTGTGCTCTTTGGCTGTGGAGGGGGCCGAGCCGGAGAAATCCGGTTCGGTGATTTGTCGGGAGTTTGGGGCGACGTGCGCCGGACTGAAGTCAGAAAGTACCCGGCTGTCTGTCCGGGCCTCCCGGTGCTGGCCATCGATGATCCTGAGGCACTGCCGCTCGGTCGCTGTCCGGACTCCGGTGCGGTCGTTATCGCCTGCAAAGGCGAAGCTCCCACCAGGACGGTGCTCGCCACCGTTCCCACGGTTCCCCTGGGACTGCTTCGCGATCTGGCCGAAGAGGCCGGGGTCCACAGGTACGTCGATCGTGAGGACGTTCTGGTGGATGCAGACTCGGCCCTGCTCTCGCTCCACTCGAAGGTTGGAGGTGCCGTCACACTCCGCCTTCCCTATGCGGCTCGCGTAACCGACGCTGCAACCGGCGAACTCATTGGCAAGGGCACGACCATCCCATTGACGCTCCAACCCGTCTCGACCACGCTCCTCCGCATGATGCGCGAGCCGGAGGCAGCCCGGGCAGCGTCTGTTCGCGAGTGAAGCCAGGTGGCGGCCGCTCGGCATGGAACCACCGCCGATGTATACTTGGCCTGACCAAGGGGGCCGGAGTTTCTATCCAAGGTCCTGTGGCGTGACGATGTCATGGTGCCGTGCAATGGGAGAGGTGTGTCATGAAACGAAGTGAATGTTGGTGCATTGGCCTGTTGGCAGTTCTGCTATCCGCCACTACGGCAAGAGCGCAAGGGGAGTTGATCACGGCGGCCGATTTGAAGGCGAAAGACGAGTGGGTGAAGCAGCACCTGGCCGAAACAAGGCCGCCCGTCGGCCCGCAAGCGGAGCTTCAGGTGTGGGCCTGCCATGGGGGAATCGTGCGGAACAGTCGCGCCGGCAGGCCGCTCGTGATCGCCAATCGCGAGTTTCCTCGCGGGTTGATTGCCCACGCACCGAGTAAACTCGTGGTGCAGCTCGATTCGCCAGGCAAGACTTTCGCCGCCGTCGTTGGCCTCGACAGCAACGAATGCACTCGGCCCGGGCTGGGAAGCGTTGTCTTCACCGTCACGATTGGCGGAAAGGTCGCCGCCCAATCGCCCGTGCTGCGAGAAGGAGCGGCGGGGGTACCGCTCGAGGTCGATCTGGGTGGTGCGAGGAGCTTTACCCTCGAGGCGAGCGATGCGGGAGATGGGTTCTCCTCGGACCACGCCGACTGGGCCGACGCCAAGGTGGTGCTGGCCGACGGCAGGGAACTCTGGCTGGGCGATCTGCCCGAAGCAAAGGTCGGCGACACCTTGCCCTTCAGTTTCGTTTACGACGGGACGCCTTCGAAATGGCTGCTGCCGAACTGGCCGTGTGAGGACAAAACGGAGGCGCTGGACCCGAACCGCAGGCAGCGTACGACCACCTGGACCGATCCGAAGACCGGCCTGGAGGTTCGCTGCACGTCGGTGGAGTACCTCGATTTCCCGGTCGTGGAATGGACGGCTCGATTCCGGAACGAGGGCAAGGTCGACACGCCGATCCTCCAGGACATTCAGGCCCTGGACCTTCGGGTAGAGAAGCCGGAGGCAGGAGAGTTCGTACTCCGCGGCTGCCAGGGGGATGACTGCACTCCGAGCAGTTACCAACCCTACGTGCTTCCCCTCGGCCCAAATGAGAGCCGCACGTTTGCCCCGCCGGGCGGACGGCCGACCGAGGTGGCATTTCCCTACTTCAACCTGGCGGGGCCGACGAGCGGGCTGATCGTGGCCCTCGGCTGGCCCGGGCAGTGGAAGGCTACGTTCGCTCGCCAAGGCGAAGACAACGTCCACCTGTGCGGCGGCCAGGAGCAGACGCATTTCAGACTGCTTCCCGGCGAAGAAGCCCGTTCGCCGCTGGCGGCTCTGCTCTTCTGGAACGGTGGCGACTGGATCCGCAGCCAGAACGTCTGGCGGCGCTGGATGGTCGAGCACAACCTGCCGCGGCCCAGCAGCAAGCTGGTCCCGACCCATTATGGGTCTTGCTGGAGTATCACCCTGAATCCCAGCGCCGAAGAGGAACTGGCAATCGTCGACGGCTTTCGGCGCGAGGGGATCCATCTGGACTACTATTTCATCGACGCCGGCTGGTATCCGAACCGCGGGAGCTGGGTGAATACGGGCACATGGGAGATCGACCAGACGCGGTTCCCCCGCGGCATCCGCGAGGTGGCCGATCGTGTCCACCAGGACGGGACGAAGTTCGTGCTCTGGTTCGAGCCTGAGCGCGTGGTGGACGGTTCGTGGCTGGCCGAAAAACATCCCGAGTGGATCCTGAAGAGCGGCGAGGGATGGCTGCTGAACCTGGGGCATCCCGAGGCATGGAAGTGGGCCGTGGAGACAATCGACGGGCTGATCACAAGCGAGGGTGTCGACGTCTATCGCCAGGATTTCAATATGCAACCGCTTGGATGCTGGCGGGCCGCCGATGCCCCGGATCGCCAGGGCCTCACCGAGATGCGACACGTGGAAGGCTACCTGGCCTTCTGGGACGAGATCCTCCGCCGTCATCCGGACCTCTACATTGATACCTGCGCCAGCGGCGGCCGCCGCAACGACCTGGAGACGCTGCGACGCTCCGTACCGCTGCTGCGGAGCGATTGTGCCTCACCGGCCGAAGCGCAGCAGGCCCACACCATGGGGCTTGCCTTCTGGATGCCCTACTTCGGTTCGGGTATGGGACCGGGGGATGTCTACTGGTACCGGAGCTGCATCTTCCCGGCCTCGCGGATCGGCATGGACACCCGCAAGGCCGACCAGGACTACACGCTGTTGAAGAAGATGATGGCCGAATACCACCAGGTTGAAAAGTACCTGATGGGCGATTTCTACCTCTTGACCGCGCACAGCCTCGGACTCGACGTCTGGGTGGCCTGGCAATTTGACCGCCCCGAAATGGGCGAGGGAATCGTGCAGGCCTTTCGGCGGGACGAGAGCCCCTATGAAACGGCCCGCTTCCGACTCCGCGGCCTGGATCCGGAATCGCTCTACCGCCTGAAAGATTTCGACGAAGCCCAGCCTGTGGAAGCCCGGGGCAAGGACCTGATGGAGGCGGGCCTGCCCGTGAGCCTGCCCCAGCGGCGTTCGTCGTGCATCCTCCAGTACGAGCGAGTGAAGCCCTGATTGCGGCAGTCAGGGCAGACCTCGCGCAGACGGGAAGCTGAAGGTCGGTGCGGCAGAACTCCAGCACCACCACGCTGGGCATCCCCGTCTGGGCCGTGAAAAACTCGTCTGACGCCGGCCGACATTCGCCGCGGATTGCCGCCCGGACGCGCATCTGGCAACATGCCAGGCAAGTCGCCATAATACCCAGTGGACCAAGGCAGGTCCTCCTGGCGCCGATCCGAGAGCGAACCACGATCGGTGCACGCTGGTGCCTGCGAGAGTCTCGCTCGTTTTGGAGGGACCTCCTATGCAACGTCGAAAGGTACTTCAAGCGTTGGGGCTTACGTTGTTGGGGCGACCGCTGGCTTCCAGCGTCGGGCTGGCAGCGGAGCAGCGCCCTCAGAAGATCCTCCTCTTCAGCCGGAGTGTGCTATTCGAGCACTCCGTCATCCGTCGTGAGGGGGACGAGTTGTCGCTCTCCGAAAAGGCGTTCACGAAACTCGCCGGCCAGATTGGCTGCGAGGTCGAGTGCAGCAAGGACGGGCAAGTGTTCGACGGCGATCTCGGTGCCTATGCAGCGATCGCCTCCTACACGTGCGGCAGGCCGGAGGATCTGCGGAAATCCGCGAGCCTCGACGGCAGCCCGCCGGTTTCGGAACGGGGCTGGGAGAATCTCGACCGGGCCGTGCGCGACGGCAAGCCCTTTGTGGCCGTTCATCCGGGAATCTGGCTGCTGCCGGAGGCGGCTGGGGCCGACTGCCTGGGACACGGCAGCCAGCAGGAAGCCCGCATCCACGTCGTTTCGCCGGACTTTCCCGGGGCAGAGAAGCTGGCCCGTTCGTTCACCATGCTCGAAGAGTGGTTCTCGCTGGTCCGCTTCGCAGAGGATCTGCATGTGATCCTGGTCCAGGACTGTTCGGGCATGAACAAGGACGCGCCCGCCGACCGCCGCTGCTACGATCGGCCGCCGTTCCCGGCCACATGGGCCCGGATGCACGGCAAGGGGCGGGTATTTTACACCTCGCTGGGCCACCGGGAAGACGTTTGGTCGAGCAAGATCTTCGAGCAGATCCTGCTGGGCGGACTGTCGTGGGCGCTGGGCCGCGTCGAGGCCGACATCACGCCGAACATCGACCAGGTCGCCCCACAGGCCAACCAGTTTCCCGTCACTTGAAATTGCCAGCCCGAGTATCGGTATCAGTACACGTCTCCAGGAGGTCCCGACATGGCTGCTCCCATCTGTACCGCGCGATTCCAGGCATCCCCGTCACCTGGACGGCTCACCCGCCGCGACTGGCTGAAGAAGACCGCAGCCCTGGCCGGCGCCATGGCGGCTCCGCTCGTCATTTCCGCCCGTGCGCTGGGCAGGGACGGAAACACGGCGCCCAGCGATCGCATTCTCCTGGGGGGTATCGGACTGGGAGGTCGCGGGCAGACGGTGCTGCGCGAGATGCTCGAGGAGCCCGACGTCCAGTTCCTGGCGATCTGCGACATCAACCGCAGCCGGCGTGAAGCGGTCAAGAAGCTGGTGGACACGAAGTATGGGAACACGGACTGTGCCATGTCGGCAGATCTTCGCCGGTTCCTGGCCGAGCGTGCCGACATCGACGCCCTTTTGATCGCCACCGGCGACCGCTGGCATGCCCTGGCATCGGTCTTGGCGATGCGGGCGGGCAAGGACGTGTACTGCGAGAAGCCCTCCTCAATGACCATTGCGGAAGGCCAGTTGGTGGTCCAGACCGCTCGCCAATACCAGCGAGTCTATCAAACCGGCACGCAGGGGCTGAGCATGTCCAATCGCGTGTTCGGCATCGAACTGGCCCGCTCCGGCCGCCTCGGCAAGCTGCACACCGCCTACGCCCAGATCGCCCCCTGGGGCGATGCGATGATGCGGCGGGACTGGCTCCCCGCCGAACCCGAACCCCCGCGCGAGGAACTGGACTGGGATGCGTGGCTCGGTCCCTGCCCCTGGCGGCCGTACAACTCGGCCTACATCCGCGGCGAGTGGCGGAATCACTACGATTTCCACACGAGCTGCATCGGCGAATGGGGCGCACACACGATCATGCAGGTTCAGGCCGGGATCGACGCGAGAAACACATCCGCCATCGAGTACGAGCACGTCAAGGTCCCGACCGGCGACGGGCTCGTGGCACACTATGCCAACGGCGTGAAGTTGATCCTATCGCTGAAACAGGAGTGGTGGGGCAGTTTCTCCGGCCAGCGGTTCGACGGCACGGACGGCTGGATCGCCAACTCCGGTGGAGAACACGAGCAGTCGCGAGCCTCCTCGCCGGCCCTCCTGGAAAACACCGATGCCGTTCTCAAGGACTACACAGATCGCACGCAGAGGCCGCTGAACCACGTGCGGGATTTCTTGGACTGCATCAAGTCGCGCCGCGAGACGGTGGCCTATCCGGAGGCGATGCACCGGGCCATGAGCACCGTGCACGCGGCCAACATCTGCATGTGGCTGCAGCGGGACCTGAAATACGACCCCGCCAAGGAGGAATTCGTAGGCGACGCGGAGGCCAATCAACTCCGTGCACGGACCATGCGCGCGCCGTGGACGGCGACCTGAATGGCCTTGCGTGATTCCCGGAGGAAATTGCGGCACGGCGTTGGAGAAACTCGATGGGCCGGGGGCTGACTGATTCGCAGGGCGGCAGGGCCGCCAGCCAATACGAGCTACCGCTCGGCTCGAATGGTCTGC
>CAYSCH010000110.1:0-10416 GCA_964429355.1 uncultured Planctomycetaceae bacterium
GAGGTCAGAGGGGCAGAGGTCAGAGGGGCAGAGGTCAGAGGGACAGAGGTCAGAGCAGGGAGCAGAGGAACGGAACTGCGGCTTGAGCGATGAAGTACGAGGGACTGCGAGTGACGGTGATGGGGCTGGGCCTGTTTGGCGGCGGGAGTACGGCCGCGAGCTGGCTCGCCCAGAGGGGCGCCGTGGTGACGGTAACCGACACGGCGAGCGCCGATCGTCTGGCACTTTCACTGGAAACGCTCCGATCGGTGCCGATTCATCGCTACCAACTCGGCGGGCATCGGGAGCAGGATTTCACGGACGCGGATCTGGTGATCGTCAATCCGGCAATCCGGCCGGATGATGGCTGGCTGCAGATCGCCACGAGCGCGGGGGCGCGTTTGACCTCGGAGGTCGAGCTCTTTCTGGAGAACTGCCCGTCGCGCATGGTTGGAGTGACGGGAAGCAACGGGAAGTCGACGACGGCGGCGATGATCGCGTCGATCCTGAAGGCCGACGGGCGGCAGGTCTATCTGGGCGGCAACATCGGCAAGAGTCTGCTGGACGACCTGGAGAGAATCCGCCCGCATGACTGGGTGGTGCTCGAACTGAGCAGTTTCCAGTTGCACCGGCTGGGCCAGACGGCCCGGGTTCCGGAAACGGCCGTGATTACGAATTTCACGGCCAACCATCTGAATTGGCATCCCGACCTGGCCCACTATGCGGCCGCCAAGCAGCGGCTCCTTCGGCTCCAGTCGGCCGGTGACGCGGCGGTGCTGGATCCGGCGGCACCGGGGCTGGAGAATTGGCAGCGTTTTGTGCAAGGAAGTTTTCTCGAGCCGGCAAACCTTACCGATCTGCCGCCCCTTCCCGTCTGCGGTCGCCACAATCGGACCAATGCGGCCCTGGCAGCGGCCGCGGCGGGCCACGCAGGCTGTGCGGACTGGGCCATCCAGGGCGGCCTGGCCGGTTTTCAAGGCCTTCCGGACCGGCTGGAACTTGTGGGAGCCATCGGTGGCCGCCGAATCATCAACGATTCGTCGTCCACCACTCCGGAATCGACGATCGCAGCCCTGGATGCCCTGGAGAAGCCGATCTGGCTGCTTGCCGGAGGTGCCGACAAGGGTGTCGACTATGACGAATTGGCAAGACGGATCGCCCAGTGCGCTGACGGCGCGATCTTCTTCGGGCAGGTGGCCGACTGCCTGGCCGAAAAAGTGACTTCCCACAGCGTAGGCATTTTTTGTCATGCCTCGAAAACACTGGAGGAGGCATTGGCCGTTTCGTTGGATCGAGCACCTGCCGAGGCAACAATCGTACTCTCCCCCGGCTGTTCGAGCCACGACCAGTTCGTCAACTATCGCCAGCGGGCTGGGGTATTTGCGAGCCTTGTTGCGTCGTATGGAGAAGTTGTTCGCGACGAACTTGGGTGATACGGGGGAAGGAAGGGGCGGGCTGAAGCGTGGACTGCAAGGGAGCGCGGGACAAGCCCACGCGGTTATCATGGGTGATGGTTTGTCCGTGACGAGAGGAACCGAGCGCGGGGCAAGCCCACGCGGTTATCATTGTAATGACGGAGTGTTTTGGAGGATGCCGGCTAAAGCCGGGACTCCAACGGGGGCAGGCTAAAGCCTGTACTCCAACAGCGCGGGGCATTATTGTGACGGCGATTATCTATTGACAATTCCCGAATTGAGCCGATAAATTCCTTGAGGCGCTCTCGCTTGTCGAAAGTGCTCATGACCTCGGGGTCGACGGCTGTGTCGTTTCCTTGTTGGAAGTCTACACGACGCTGGGAACCGTTAACCTCGAGGCTTTTTTTGCGCTACCTGACAGGGGCGGGAATGGGCGTATAATAGAGAAGCAGGCGCTTGATTGCCGAGGGCCTCGCCATATCCGTTCTCGACGTTGCCAGGATAGGGAATCTTTGCATGAAAGTCGTTCCTTACGATCAAGTTCAAGCCGCCCCGGTCGACCTGCCGGGGGCAACGGGGTGCAAGATCCGCTGTCTGATCGACGATTCGGATGGTGCCCCTACGTTTGCCATGCGCCATTTTGAGGTCGCGCCGGGCGGGCATACGCCGATGCACAGCCATCCCCACGAGCACGAAGTATTCGTGCTCCAGGGAAACGGGATCGTCATGGAAGGCGACCAGGAACATCTTTTGAAGCCGGGGACCGCCGTATTCGTGCCCGGAGGGATCGAGCATCAGTTCAAGAACACGGGCACGACTCCGCTGCGATTCCTGTGCCTGATTCCCCGTCTGACCGGCAATGCCACGGGAAGCTGCGCGGCCAGCTGCGGCTGCCAGTAGTCGCACCGTGCGACTGGATGGGGAGCTCGATCGCGGGATACGATTATCTCGTCTTGCGACGGTGGGATACGATTGCATCGCGCCGTGATTGTGGGATATGATTGCACCGTGCTTGAAACGCTGCAGGCGCGTCTGCCAGGCGGCCAGCACATCGGGCGTTGTTTCTCCTGCTCTCCTCCTCCCGATGGGTGAAAGCCATGTCCACCGATCCCGCCGTAGAAGTTGCCGAACTTCGCGATCAGATCCGCTATCACGATCGCAAGTATTATGTCGAGGCAACGCCGGAGATCTCCGACCTCCAGTACGACCGGCTTGTGAACCGGCTGAAGGAACTCGAGGGGGCCCATCCCAACCTCCGCACTCGGGACAGCCCCACTCAGCGGCTCGGGGATCAGCCGGTGGACGGCCTCGTGCAGGTCGAACATCGCGTGCCGATGCTCTCGATCGAAAACACCTACAACCTCGAGGAGCTGCGGGCGTATGGCGAGCGGACGAGGAAGCTGCTCGGCGACGAGCCGATCGAGTGGGTGACCGAGCTGAAGATCGATGGCGTTGCCGTCTCGCTCGTTTATGAGAACCGCTCGCTCGTGCGCGGTGTGACGCGGGGCAATGGCCGAGTGGGCGACGATATCACGCACAACGTTCGCACCGTGGCCGGCGTGCCGCTGCGTCTGACAGGCTCATCGGTTCCCTCGCTGCTGGAAGTTCGCGGCGAGATCTACATGACCAATTCGGACCTCGTGCGGCTGAATGAAGAGCAGCGCCAGCGGGGTGAGGCCCCGTTTGCCAACACGCGGAACGTAACGGCCGGCAGCATTCGACTGCTCGACCCGAGGATCTGCGCTCGCCGCCATCTGCGGTTCTTCTGCCACGGCGTGGGGCACACGGAGGGACTTGCGAGCCGGAACTACATGGACTTTCTCGACGAGCTCCAGGGATTCGGGCTGCCCGTGACCCCGATGGTGGCCTGCTTCGACTCTTTCGAGAAGACGATCGAGCACTGCGAAGCCCTGATCGAGCGGCTCTACGAGCTGGATTTCGAGATCGACGGGCTGGTGCTCAAGGTGAACCGGTTCGACCAGCGGGAACGGCTGGGTGCCACGTCGAAATGCCCCCGTTGGGTGATCGCTTACAAGTTTGAGAAGTACGAGGCGACGACGCGTCTGAACGAAATCCGGGTGCAGATCGGCAAGACGGGCGCGATCACGCCGGTGGCGGAGTTGGAGCCGGTCGAACTGGCCGGGACGACGGTGAGCCGGGCGAGCCTGCACAACGCCGACGAGATTGCACGCAAGGACGTACGTCAAGGAGACGTTGTCGTCGTTGAGAAGGCCGGCAAGATCATTCCGCACATCGTCCGCGTGGAGAAGCACGAGCGGCAAGGGGAGCCGCCGGAGTTCGTTTTTCCGACCCATTGTCCGGAATGCGACACCCGGCTGGTCAAAGATGAGGGGGGTGTGTATATCCGCTGTCCGAACCTCGAGTGCCCGGCCCAGGTGCGGGAGCGGATCCGCTACTTTGCCACCCGGAATGCGATGGATATCGAGGGACTGGGGGACAAGCTCGTGGAGCAGCTCGTTTCGGCCGGGCTGGTGAAGAGCTACGGCGATCTGTATCGGTTGACGGTGGCCCAGCTTCTCACACTGGAACGGATGGGAAAGCGATCGAGCGAGAAACTGCTGGCGGGAATCGAGGCGAGCAAGGACCGGGGCCTGGCACGGCTGCTCAACGCCCTGAGCATCCGCCACGTGGGGGCGACGGTTGCGAGGGTGCTGGCGACGAGTTTCGGTTCGATGGAGTCGCTGCGGAGCGCCTCGGTGGAAAGACTGAGCGAAATCAACGAAATCGGGCCGGCGATAGCGGCGAGCGTCTACGAATTTCTCCACAGCGACTTCGGCCGCGAGACGATCGACGATCTGGCGACGGTGGGCGTGACGATGTCCACCGAGCAGGCGGCGGTAGAGGCCGGATCGGGAATCCTGGCCGGCAAGACCCTGGTGGTGACGGGAACGCTCACCAAGTACACTCGGGACGAGATCCAGGAACTGATCGTGCGCCATGGCGGCAAGGCGGCGTCGAGCGTTTCGAGCAAGACGGACTATGTGGTGGCCGGCGAGAAGGCCGGAAGCAAGCTGGCCAAAGCCCAGGAGCTCGGGGTCCCGGTCTTGACGGAAGAGGGATTTGAGGCGTTGATCGCCGGCTAGGGTCTATTTTTGTCAACTGGAGGTTTCGTAAATGGCATATTCCGCCCCCCGTGGGTAGAGGTTGTCGCTCGGCGTTGGATTCACTATCTTGGAGGGATGGCGTATTGCCTCCTGAGCTGCTAATAGGTACTTGTCGTTGTCACGGTCGTGGGATTTGTGCCTGCAAGGCCAAATCGGCGTGACACAGGGTCCATGCAGAGCGTTCAGGCCAAGGCCGCCGAGCACGGGGATCGTTCCTGTGTTGGGTGCTCGTTGGAGCGGCATGATTCGGCGGTTGCCGGGTATAGGGAAGCCGCGGCCGCAAGGACCGGTCTTGGTTCTCGTCGGGGTAGTGTTCTGATTTACCTTTCGGTGGAATTGCCGGCACAGCACGGTACCGTTTGGAGATCTCGCCTTCCCGGCCATCGGCCAGAGCATTGTTTTGAACCATCTTTTTTCGGATAAGGAGACGTACCCGTGGCACAAAGACGCTTCGTGACCATCGATGGCAATGAAGCGACGTCGTCGATCGCACACCTCTGCAACGAGGTGATGGCGATTTACCCGATCACTCCTTCCAGCAATATGGGCGAACTGACCGATGCCTGGGCAGCGGCCGGAAAGAAGAACATTTTCGGCACGGTTCCCCACGTGGTGGAGATGCAGAGTGAGGCGGGTGCCGCCGGCGCCGTTCACGGATCTCTGCAAGCTGGGGCCATGACATGCACCTTCACGGCATCTCAGGGCCTGCTGCTCATGATCCCGAACATGTTCAAGATTGCCGGCGAGCTGACCTCGACGGTGTTTCACGTGTCGGCCCGAACCGTGGCAACGCACGCGTTGTCGATTTTCGGCGACCACAGCGACGTGATGGCCTGCCGTTCGACGGGTTGGGCCTTTCTGGCTGCCGTGAGCATCCAGGAAGCGCAGGACATGGCGTTGGTGGCGTACGCGTCGACATTGGAGAGCCGGGTCCCGTTCCTGCACTTCTTCGACGGATTCCGCACGTCGCACGAAGAGAACAAGATCGAGCAGTTGAGCGAAGACGACGTGAGGGCGATGATCGACATGGACCTGGTTCAGGCCCATCGCGACCGGGCACTCAATCCTGACCGGCCGAAGCTCCGCGGCACCGCCCAGAACCCGGATGTGTTCTTCCAGGCCCGCGAGGCGTGCAACTCGTATTACAGCAAGGTGCCTGGGATCGTCCAAGGAGTGATGGACAAGTTTGCCAAGCTGACCGGCCGGCAGTACCACCTGTTCGACTACGTCGGTGCCCCCGATGCCGAGCGGGTGATTGTGGCGATGTGCTCCGGTGCCGGAGTGGTGGAAGAGACGGTGGACTACCTGACCGCCAAGGGGGAAAAGGTGGGTCTGGTGACGGTCCGGCTCTACCGCCCGTTCGATAGTCAGGCCTTTGTGAACGCCCTGCCGAAGTCGGTGAAGACGATCGCCGTACTGGACCGGACGAAAGAGCCCGGGGCGCTGGCCGAGCCGCTCCACCTGGACGTGGTTACGGCCCTGGTGGAGAACTGGTCCGGCAGTCTGCCGCGGGTGATCGGCGGGCGCTACGGTCTGTCGTCGAAGGAATTCACACCGGCGATGGTCAAGGCCGTTTTCGACGAAGCGGCGAAGGCCGAGCCGAAGGCGCGATTCACGGTCGGCATCAAGGACGACGTGACGAACCTGAGTCTCGATTACGATCCGTCGTTTTCGACGGAGGCCGACGACGTAACCCGGGCCATTTTCTTCGGCCTGGGCAGCGACGGAACGGTGGGCGCCAACAAGAACTCGGTGAAGATTGTGGGCGAGAGTACCCCGCTCTACGCGCAGGGCTACTTCGTCTACGACTCGAAGAAGGCCGGGTCGGTGACGGTCTCGCACCTGCGGTTCAGCCCGCGGCCGATCAAGGGCTCCTACCTGGTGCACAAGGCCAACTTCGTGGCCTGCCACCAGTTGGTGTTCATCGAGAAACTCGACATGCTGGCCACGGCCGAGGAGGGGGCTACCTTCCTGCTGAATAGCCCTTACGGGCCGGACGAGGTCTGGGACACGATCCCGATGGAGACGCAGAAGCAGATCATCGACAAGAAGATCCGGCTGTTCGTCGTTGATGCTTATCGAGTTGCTCGGGAGGCCGAGATGGGCTTCCGGATCAACACGGTGATGCAGACGTGCTTCTTCAAGCTGGCGAACGTGCTTCCGGAGGCGGAGGCGATTGCCCGCATCAAGGACGCGATCACGAAGACCTATGGAAAACGGGGCGAGACGATCCTGAAGCGGAACTTTGCGGCGGTCGACGGCGCGATCGCGGCGTTGCACGAGGTCAAGGTTCCGGGGCAGGTGACCTCGAAGATCCGGCGGTTGTCGGGATTCCAGGGGGAAGCCGACCCGTTCATCAAGAACGTTCTGGGCGAGATCATGGCCGGCAACGGCGACGATCTGCCCGTCAGCGCCATGCCGGTGGACGGGACCTTCCCCACCGCCACGACGCAATATGAGAAGCGATCGATCGCTCTGGACATTCCGATCTGGGACAAGGAGATCTGCATTCAGTGCGGTCTCTGCTCGCTGGGTTGCCCCCATGCCGCGATCCGCATGAAGGCCTATCCGCCGGCGGCTCTCGCCAAGGCTCCGCAGGGCTTCGAATCGGCAGATTGGAAGGGGAAGGAGTACGAAGGCTGGAAGATGACGATCCAGGTGGCGCCGGACGACTGCACCGGCTGCGGCCTGTGCATCGACGTTTGCCCGGCCAAGAGCCGAGAGGTCGCCAAGCACAAGGCGATCAACATGGAGCCGAAGCTCAAGCACCTGGAAAAGGAGCGAGCCAATTACGACTTCTTCCTGAGCATTCCCGAGGTCGACCGGACGAAAGTGAATGCAGGGTCGATCAAGGGCTCCCAGTTGCTGCGGCCGTTGTTCGAGTATTCCGGGGCCTGCGCCGGTTGCGGCGAGACGCCGTACCTGAAGCTGCTCACGCAGTTTTTCGGCGACCGCATGCTGTGCTCGAATGCCACCGGGTGCTCGTCGATCTACGGCGGGAACCTGCCGAGTACCCCGTACGCGGTGAACGCGGACGGCCGGGGCCCTTCGTGGTCGAACTCCCTGTTCGAGGACAACGCCGAATTCGGTTTCGGCTACCGCCTGGCCATCGACCAGCAGATCGAGTATGCCGGAATGCTTCTGAAGAAGCTGAGCGGGCAACTGGGCGATAACCTCGTCAGCGCCCTGCTTTCGAACAAGCAGGAGACAGAAGAGGAGATTGCGGCCCAGCGCAAGGCGATTGCCGAGCTGAAAACGAAGCTGGCAGGGATCGACAGCCGCGAGGCGAAAGACCTGCTGGCGTCGAGCGACTTCCTGGCCCGCCGCAGCGTCTGGATTCTGGGGGGCGACGGCTGGGCCTACGACATCGGCTACGGCGGCCTGGACCACGTCTTCGCCTCCGGGCGCGATGTCAATATCCTGGTCCTGGACACCGAGGTCTACTCCAACACGGGCGGCCAGGCTTCGAAGGCCACACCGCGCGGCGGTGTCGCCAAGTTTGCCGCCGGTGGAAAGCCGGGCAGCAAGAAGGACCTGGGGATGATGGCCATGAGCTACGGCAACGTCTACGTTGCCCAGATCTCGCTGGGCGCCAACCCCAACCAGGCGATCAAGGCCATCCGGGCTGCCGAAGCCTATCGGGGCACGTCGCTGATCATCGCGTATGCCCACTGCATCGCGCATGGTATCAACATGACGACAGGGATGACCCTGCAGAAGGAAGCGGTGGCCTGCGGCTATTGGCCGCTGTCTCGTTTCGATCCGCCCGAGAAATCCAAGCCGTTCAGCCTCGATAGCAAAGCGCCCAAGGGCGCGTTCAAGGACTTCGCCATGCAACAGGCACGGTTCGCCATGCTGGCTCGCTCGAAGCCGGAAGATTCGGAGCGTCTGCTCAAGCTTGGGCAAGAGGACATCAACAGCCGGTGGAACTACTACGAGCAACTGGCGGCCACGACCCGCGATGGCGGCGAAAAGGAGGTGCAAGCATGAGTGTCGATCTTCGCACGAAGTATCTTGGTCTGGAGTTGAAGAATCCACTGGTCGTAGCGGCCTGCCCGCTCACCCAGTCGATCGATAATCTCAAGAAGCTCGAAGAAGCGGGCGCCGCGGCAGCGGTCATGCCGTCGCTGTTTGAAGAGCAGATCACCCACGAGGAGGTGGCTCTCTCGGAGGCGCTGGATTTTCGTACCGAGAGCTACGCGGAATCGCTGAGCTATTTTCCGGAGCCCGACGAGTACCGGGCCGCCCCGGACGTTTATCTGGATACAATCGCCGAGGCGAAAAAGGCCGTCAAGATGCCGATCATCGGCAGCTTGAACGGTGTTTCTCGCGGCGGCTGGGTCAAGTATGCGAAGCGGATCCAGGAGGCCGGCGCCGATGCGCTCGAGCTCAACATCTATCTGATCGCCGCGGACATGAACGTATCCGGGGCGCAGGTTGAAGAAAAGTACCTGGAGCTTGTCGGGGCGGTGAAGGAGTCGATTTCGATTCCGCTGGCGGTGAAAATCGGACCGTATTTCAGCTCCCCCGGCCACATGGCCAGGCGAATCGCCGACGCGGGTGCCGACGGCCTGGTGATCTTCAACCGTTTCCTCCAGCCGGACATCGACCTGGACGATCTGGAAATCTCGCCCAAGCTGGTTCTGAGCACGTCGAACGAGCTGCTCCTTCCGCTGCGGTGGATTGCCATCCTCCACGGTCGTGTCAACGCTTCGCTGGCGCTCACGAGCGGGATCCACGGTGCCAAGTGCCTGCTCAAGGCCTTGCTGGCCGGTGCAGACGTCGGCATGGTTGCCTCCGTCCTCTACCAGAAGGGCTTTGAGAAGATCGGCACGATCCTGTCGAACATGACGGACTGGATGGAAGAGAAGGAGTATCAGTCGGTCGAGCAATTGAAGGGCAGTATGAGCCAAGAAAACTGCCCCGATCCGGCGGCCTTCGAGCGTGGCAACTACATGAAGGCTCTCACCTCGTTCACAGGCGAAGCCATCTGACATTCTGGCTACGAGGCGGTCTCCAAACCTCCGCAGGCATCGATATGTCCAGTGGGGCGGTTTGGCATCGGCTCGAGAGAGATAGAATTCCAGCGGGTCCACCGGCGGTGTTGCCGGTGGACCCGCTTTTTCTCGTTCTCCCCGCTAAAACGGAACGGCTCGCACTGTCTCTTGCGCCACGCGGCAGAACAGCGATGCGACTGGATTTGTGCCCTATCGCGAGACGGTTCCTGGCAACAGACAGGCAATCGTATCGTAGAGGGTGGCCCGATCAAAAGGCTTGCTGACGCACGCGTCGCAGCCTGACTTGTGGCATTTCTCGATTTCATCCGCCATGGCCCGGGCGGTGGTTGCGACAATTGGACCCTGGAACCCCGCGGCACGTATCTGGCGCGTTGTCTCATAGCCGTCGATGGTGGGCAGGCGAATATCCATGAGGATCAGATCGAACTCCTGGGCTGTCCCCAGCGACGACTTTACGAGCTCGACCGCGTCTTCTCCACGTTCCGCGACGACCACCTTGACGCCCATTGGGTGAAGAACGGCGGTCATGAGGTGTTGGTGGTCTTCGTTGTCTTCCACAAGCAAGAAATGGAGGCGACTCCAGTCGTTCGACCGACGACAGCACGGCATGATGAGCGAAGCAGGCGGATTGGACATGAGTCCGTTATTCCAGTTCCACGGCTCGAAGGGTTGCTCACAGCCCAAAGGATGCAACGGGACCAACGATTCAGACGCCAACTCGCCGAGTTGGCAGGGAAAACGGCTCCTTGTTGCTATGAGAGCCCCCCACGTGGGAACGTGTGGGGAGGGCGTCATGAGACGCGGAAAACCTGATGAGGAAAGACGTTCCACCAGCCCGCCGACGTCGTCGTCGATCCGCTCCTGCTCAAGACCCTGCCG
>CAYSCH010000110.1:10426-12158 GCA_964429355.1 uncultured Planctomycetaceae bacterium
TTCCACCAGCTCGCGGCCCGTCACCGCCCCGAAATCCCCCCAAAGTGGTGCCACGACACCGCCATTGGTATTTAGTATTTATCGGGGGATAACCTCGCTGAACTCCACGTGAAGCACCACATACCGCCCGTGGTTCGATGTGTCCATTGCAGACGTCGGCGTCAAATACTGCGCATAGCTGATAAACATCCGAAGTGACCCAGTTTACGCATAGCCACAAGAGACCTCTCAGTCTCCCGGCAAGAGGCAACAGAGACGCCCATCGGCCCTGTTAGCGGAATCTGGCGGAGAAAGGCAGTGAAACATCCATTTTTTTCCGGCGAGCAAGTCTGACGGCGAGGCATTCGGAGCATGGAGACTTGCAAACAATCCACCATAGCCTAGAATAAGCCGTTTTTAGTACTGAACGAAAGACGGTACTCCCCCGTCATGGGCAACACCACGGAGGTCATGCCCTCTTTCAGGGACTAAGACCGCGCTCCAAACAGGGTCACAAGCCCGGTATCCACTCGATGAGTTCTTCCCCCACCTTGATCGTTGCTTACCTGACGCTGTTTGCCGTCGTGGGTTTTGCCACGATCTTTGTGGCGCTCCTGCTTGGCAAATTCTTGCGCCCCCGGAATCGAACGCCCGAGAAGCTGGAAGCCTATGAATGCGGTGAACCGCCGGTCGGGTCGAGTTACATCCAGTTCAACGTCCGCTTCTATGTCGTGGCGCTCCTGTTCATCATCTTCGATGTGGAAGTTGCATTCTTCTTCCCATGGGCCGCGGTCTTTGGCAAGGCGAACCAATTGCGGGACCCGGACTTGGTGGCAGTTACTGCCTCGACCGGACTGAATCCGATTGAGCGGAAGCTGGTGGAGTTGGGGGTACCAGCGTCGGATGCAGAAGGCGTATCGGACGCTGCCCCGGCCGCGGAACGACTGGCCCTGGCCGCAATGATCGACATTGCTATCTTCTTCGTCGTGTTAATGGTCGGCTTTGCCTATGTTTGGCGCCGGGGTGACCTGGATTGGGTCCGTGCCGTTCGGGCGGTTCCTGCGGAACGCGGATCTCCCCCGGAGACGGCTTAGGTCCCTTCTTACGATGGGCAGATAGAAGACTGGATTTCCATGAACGTCGCCGATATCGTTGAGCGGTTGAAGCAGCAGTTTGGCGAGCAGATTCTGCGAGCCGATCTGGAATGCGTTGACCCGTGGATTGAAATCGCGGCGTCGGGGCTCCATGAGATCTGCACCTTTCTGCGCGAGGCGCCGGACCTCCGGTTCGATTATCTCCATTGCGTCTCTGCAGTGGATTATCTGGAACCGGATCCGAAGAAGTCAAAGAAGATCGAGTGGGAACCGCACCTCGAGCTGCTCTACCACCTCTCGAGCGTGCAACACCGACATCGCCTTGTGCTTCGTGTCGTGCTGCCGCGCTGGCGCGACGACCAGGCGGGCCGGCTCCCGGAGATCGCCTCGGTTTCCGACATCTGGCGCACGGCCGATTGGCACGAGCGCGAGGTCTACGACCTCTGCGGAGTGTCGTTCCTCGGCCATCCTGATTTCCGCCGGATTCTCTGCCCTGAGGATTGGGCTGGCCATCCCTTGCGAAAAGACTATGAGACCCCCGAGGAATACCACGGCATAAGGGTGAAATAACCTTTAGGCAGGAGGCTGTCGGGACCGGGCAGCCTGGCCCAAGACGGGTAAAACATGCAGAAGCTCCAACCACAGACCCTCAGACATGC
>CAYSCH010000110.1:12168-24014 GCA_964429355.1 uncultured Planctomycetaceae bacterium
CGAACTGGTCGAATTCGACGTCCGCACGGACGAGATGCTGATCAATATGGGTCCCCAGCACCCCAGCACCCACGGCGTGCTGCGGCTGGTGCTGCGTACCGATGGTGAGGTTGTCGCCGATGTCATTCCCCATATCGGCTATCTCCACCGTTGCGCCGAGAAGATCGGCGAGAAGCTCAGTCCTCGCCAATGGGTCCCTTACACGGATCGGATGGACTACCTGGCCGGCATGAACATGAATCTCGGCTGGGCGATGACGGTGGAGAAGCTGTTGAATCTGGAGATCTCCGATCGCGCCCGGCATATCCGGGTGATGGTGTGCGAGCTGAATCGGATTGCGAGCCACCTGGTGGCCGCGGGAACCTACGGGCTGGACCTGGGGAGTTTCACGCCTTTTCTCTACACTTTCCGCGAACGGGAGAAGATCCTCGATCTGTTCGAGGAGGTGTGCGGCGCCCGCCTGACCTACAGCTACATCGCGCCCGGCGGCGTGACGGCCGATCTGCCCCCCGGTTGGCTCGATCGCTGCGAGCAGTTCCTTGGCGAGTTCGAACCGGTGATTCCGGAATTGCACGCGGTTTTGACGAGCAACGAGATCTTCATCCGCCGGACGGCCGGTGTCGGCGTGCTCAGTCCGGAGATGGCGATCAATTACGGGTGTTCGGGGCCCGTGCTCCGCGGAAGCGGTGTGGACTGGGATCTGCGCCGCGACGGGGAGCCTCGCGTGACGAAGATGTATGAAGACTACCAGTTCGAGGTCGTTGCACCGGTGGACGGACAGTATCGGCTGGTCGACTGTCCGCCGGTGCCGCCTGAGGCCGTGGTGGGCGACTGCTGGCACCGCTTCTATGTGCGGATGATCGAATGCGTTCAATCGATACGACTCGTTCGGCAGGGGATGGAGAAGTACCGCCAGTGCCCGGAACCGGTGGGTGAGCCGATCAAGACGAATCAGAAGTTGCCCAAGGGAGAGGCGTATCTCGAAACGGAGGCGCCGAAAGGGCAGATGGGTTTCATGGTCGTTGGCGACGGCACGCCGATTCCGTGGCGAGTTCGCGCGCGGAGCAGCAGTTTCTGCAATCTCTCGGTCGCGCCCGAGATTTGCCGGGGTTTCCTGATTGCCGACATCCCCGCCATCATTGGCTCGTTGGATATTGTGCTGGGAGAGATTGACCGCTGATGGCAGACTACCTGGTTCAACTCGGCACCCCTGTCTGGCTGGCCTACGGCGGCATAGCGCTCGTGCAATGCCTGACCCTGCTGGCCCTCATGATGGGGGCCGCGGCAACCTTCACCTGGATGGAGCGGAAAGTCTCGGGCCGTATCCAGGACCGGCTCGGTCCGACGCGGGTGGGAGGCCGATTCGGCTGGCTGCAATCGCCGGCCGACGGCATCAAACTGCTCTGCAAAGAAGACCTGATCCCCAAGGCTGCCGACCAGATCCTGTTCCGGCTGGCGCCGTACATCAGTTTTGCGGTCTCCTTCTCGGTCTTCCTGGCCCTGCCGTTCTCCAACGGATGGGTAGCGCAGCAACTGAATATGGGGGTCTTCTTCATTCTGGCCATCGCCGGTCTTGAGGTCTACGGCGTGATCCTTGGCGGCTACTCTTCGGGTTCGAAATGGTCGCTTTACGGGTGCATGCGGGAAGCGGCCCAGGTGGTGAGCTATGAAGTGCCGCTGGCGTTATGCGCGTTGATACCCGTCATGGTGGCCGGCACGCTCGACCTGGTGGCGATCGGCAACATGCAGCAGGGATGGGCCTGGAACTGGATGATCTTTCACAGCCCGTTCATGTTCGTCACGTTCTTCATTTTCGTGACCTGTGCCGTGGCCAGCACGAACCGCGCCCCTTTCGATCTGGCCGAGGCCGAGAGCGAATTGGTGGCCGGGTTTCTCACGGAGTATTCCGGGTTCCGTTGGAGCGTGTTCTTCATGGCCGAATACGGCTCCATGGTGATGATCAGTGGTCTGGGAGCGATCCTGTTTCTGGGAGGCTGGCACGGCCCGGTCCCCATCGCCGGGTTGCTCGGCCTCACCCACGACAACCACGCGATCCTCGGTTGGTTGGGCGATCTGGTGGGAGCCTGCAACTTCCTGCTGAAGGCGTTTCTTGGAGTCACCTTCATGATGTGGCTTCGATGGACGCTGCCGCGATTGCGGATCGACCAGGTCATGACCACGTGTCTGAAATATTGCGTTCCGCTGGCTGCGGCGATGTTTGTCGGCGTGATGCTTTGGAGCTATGTGCTGCCGGGTGGGATTCTTCCCCGCCAGACGCCTTTGGGCGCAGTGGCAGAAGCCCCGGCCTGGCAGGCTCCGGCAACCACGGGAGGTGACGGCCCATGATCGACTGGCATACCCTGCTCTTTCTGCTGTTCGCCGCGGTCACGTGCCTGTTTGCCGTGGCGGTCGTCGTGTCGGCCAACATCGTTCGTATGGCGGTTTGCCTGATCGCTTCCCTGGCGGCGGTCGCCGGCCTGTACTTTCTGGCTGGGGCCGATTTTGTCGGTGCCATGCAGTTGATGATCTACGTCGGAGGCACCCTGGTGCTCCTGGTGTTCGGCGTGATGCTCACGACCCAAGGGCCCGGTGTTTTCATGAAGATCACCTCCGCCAACTGGTTGATGGCGATCCTGGCGGGGGGCGCCTTGCTGATCCTGCTGCTTTTCGCCGCCGTAAGCGTGGATGCCTGGAACCCCAAGGCCGTTGCCGAAATTGCCCCGGCGGCCCAGGCAGACCACACCGTCGCGCCGCTGGGAATGGGTCTGCTTGGCATCCGAGTCGATCGACTGAGTCAGGAGAATTCGACCTTACGTGCCGGCATGTCCGGTTACTTCCTCCCGTTTGAGATCATCTCCGTTCACCTGCTCGTCGTGCTCATTGGGGCGGCGCACCTGGCACGGGTGAGAAAGAAGAAAGCTGAGTAAGGTGTGTCGCGACGCACCATGCCACTGACTGTTTCCGTTTTTGAACCCCGAACCCCGACAACATCCATGTCCTTCCTGAGCCAGCCGGTCAGCCTGTCGCACTATCTTGTCGTGGGTGCGGTCCTGTTTGTGTGCGGGATCGTGTGTATGGCGACGAAGCGGAACGCGATCGGAGTGTTGATGGGTGTCGAGCTGGTTCTGAACGGTGCGGCCGTCAACTTCGTTGCATTTTCCAGCCCGTATCTTCGAGCCGACTCGCACCTGGCCCTGGGGCTCGACGGGCAACTGATCACCTTGTTCATCATCGTGCTGGCAGCAGCAGAAGCGGCCGTCGCGCTGGCCATCGCACTCTGCTTCTACAACACGCATGCAACCATCGACGTCGACGAAGGGGACGACCTGAAAGGCTGATGGAACTTGCCACGCTTCTACCGCTGTTGCTTCTGCTTGCCTGGCTGCTGCCGCTGGCCTCGTTCGCGCTGATTGTGCTGGCCGGACCGCGTTTGGGGCGTGCCGGGGGCAAGGCGGGATATGTGGCGACCGGTGCGATTGGCGTCTCGTTCGTTCTTTCGCTGATCGCATTGGTGTCGTGGCTCTGGCACCACCCGATCAACGCGTCCCAACACGGCCAGGCCGGCTCGCATGTTGCCGCTGAGGCGGACACGCACGATCCGGGCCAGGCCGGGCCTCAAGGTGAAGCGGCCTCTCACGAGCCGGCAGGGTCGCACCAGGAGCATGCGTCCATCGCCCCCTTGGCGGGCAACTGGTACACGCTGGCTGAGTTCGGCTCGCTGCGTATCACGATCGGCTACTATATCGACGCCCTGACCTTGGGCATGTTTGCCATGGTCACGTTGATCTCAACCTGCATCCATGTCTATTCCTTCGGCTACATGCACGAGGAATTGGAGGATGTGACGGATCCGCTGGCGTCGACCGCCAGCGGCAAACCGCTGGTCCGCCCGGGACGTTTCCACCGCTTTTACCAGTACCTCTCCCTGTTCTGCTTCAGCATGTTGGGCCTGGTGGTCGCGGGCAACGTTGCCATGGTGTTCGTCTTCTGGGAACTGGTCGGTATCTGCTCCTATCTCCTGATCGGTTTCTACATCGAGCGAAGATCGGCTTCTACGGCCGCCAACAAGGCCTTCATCGTCAACCGCGTCGGCGACTTCGGCATGATCGTCGGCCTGATGGTCCTCTTCGGGGGCCTGGGAACCTTTGCCTTCGGCGACATGACCGACCCCGACGGGACGGTTCGGCCGGGACTGTTCAGCCAGGTTCGGCCGGCAGAAGGCGGCCACCAATTGATCGTGCCCGATGGGCTGATCCGCATGGCGGCCGCCGAACAGATGGAGTCCATCTATGCTTCGATGCCCAGCGCGGAAGAAGCGGAGATTCAGATCGCCGAGCGAACGAAGGAGTTGCGGAAAACCGGCACCGGTTACTGGCTGCTGGTCGTGGCGGGCCTGGGAATCTTCTGCGGCTGCGTGGGCAAGAGCGCCCAGTTCCCGCTCCACGTATGGCTTCCCGACGCGATGGAAGGTCCCACGCCGGTCAGCGCCCTGATCCATGCCGCGACGATGGTTGCCGCCGGCGTCTACCTGGTCGGACGTTTCTATCCGGTCTTCACGCCCGAGGTGCTGCTGGTGATCGCCTACGTGGGCTGCATCACCCTGTTCATGGCGGCAACGATCGCGATCACGGCAACCGATATCAAGCGGGTCCTGGCCTATTCCACGGTCAGCCAGTTGGGCTACATGATGTTTGCCCTGGGAGTCGGCGGCTGGGCGGCCGGGCTGTTCCACCTGTTCACCCATGCCTTCTTCAAGGCCCTTCTGTTTCTCTGTTCGGGCTCGGTAATCCACGCCTGCCACACCAACGAGATGCCCGAGATGGGCGGGCTGCGGAAGAAGATGCCCTGGACCGCGTGGACGATGCTCGCGGGTTGCCTGGCGATTTCGGGGGCGGGAATTCCACTCTTGATCGGTTTGAGCGGCTACTACTCCAAGGATGCCATTCTGGCTCAGGCGTTCTCGTTTGCCCAGCACACTCCCGCGCAAGCCTGGTTGTTCTACGTGGCTGCCGGCGGTGCGGCGATCACGGCCTTCTACATGTTCCGGTTGTGGTTCCTGACCTTTGCCGGGGAGCCGCGGAACCATCATGTTTACGAGCACGCCCACGAATCGCCGGCGTCGATGTACGTTCCGCTGGTCATCCTGGCCTTCTTCGCCGTTGCGGCCGGTTGGCCGCTGCCGGGGCTCAATCTGCCGGGACTGCTGGAGCAGTCCCGGCCGCTCGGCACTGCGGAAGGATTCTCCTCGGCGGTGGAGATCTCGGATTTTGTCGTACCGCCCGAACGTTTGTCGCACGTCCCCGCATTGCACCACACCGTATCATGGATCGCATTCGGGACGGCTCTGACCGGTTTCGTGGTCGCGGTGCTGTTCTACCTCGTCCGCATCGGCAATCCGGAAACGGTCCGCAAGATGCTTTTCCCCGTCCACCGTTTCCTCCTTCGCAAGTGGTTCTTCGACGAGCTCTACGACCTGGTGTTTGTCAAGCCGACGCTGCTCCTCTCCCAGGTTGCCGCCGAGATGGATCGGCTCGTGATCGACCGGCTGGCCGACGGTTCCGCAAGACTGTGCGTCACCGTGGCCCGACTCGACGATCTGGTCGACCGCTATGTGGTGGATTGGTTCGTCAACGGGCTGGGACGGCTGACATACCAATTCGGGTTGCGGCTGCGGCCTTTGCAGTCGGGACAATTGCGGCAATACGTGGTGATGATCGCGGTTTCGACCGTGGCCCTGTTCCTGCTGATCAGCGTTTACCGAAACCTGACCCTGTTCCAGTGAGATCGCTCCGACCGGCAAGGTCGATGTGCGGATGAGACAACACGGCCAGGTGATTCTGGCCAAGGGTTCACACGACTATGACACCTACCAGTCCACCTATCCTCCTGAGCCTGATCATATTTCTCCCCGCCCTGGGAGCTCTGGTGATTGGCCTGTTGCCGAGGGGACGCGACGACCTGTTCAAGCAGGTGTCCCTTGCCACCACAATCGTGGTGGCAGCCTTGACGGTCTGGATTGCCATGCCCGCGGCTTCCGGTGCCGGTTCCTCCGTTGGGTTTGAAGTGGGCAAGGCCCAGATGCAATACGCCTTCAGCATCCCCTGGATCGAGTCGTTCAATATCTATTACGCCCTGGGGATCGACGGAATCAGTCTCCCGCTGGTCCTGCTCACGTCGGGTTTGTGCGTCCTGGCCATGGGGGCCAGTTGGACGATCGTCAAGCACGTGAAAGCCTACTGCATCCTCTTCCTTCTCCTGGAAACGGGGATGCTGGGCGTGTTCATGGCCCTCGATTTCTTCCTCTTCTACGTGTTCTGGGAGGTTATGCTCCTGCCGATGTACTTCCTCATTGGTGTCTGGGGAGGTCCGCGAAAGGAATATGCGGCGATCAAGTTTTTCCTGTTCACCATGGCCGGCAGCGTGTTGATGCTCGTGGCCCTGCTGGCCCTGTACTTCAGCAGCGATCTGAATCAACTGAGCGTGATGGACCTGCGCGATTGCTATGTTCACCAGAGCGTGGTGTCGGAGCAGTACGATCCGCAGTCCAAGACGCAGCTCCATACGTTCAACCTGCTGGCCTTGGCCCGGCAGGGGCAGGCGGGCGACACGCCGTTCTCCCAGGGTCTGCTGTGGGGCAAGTCGATCGAGTGGTGGGTGTTTCTCCTGTTGTTGATCGGTTTTCTGGTCAAGGTCCCGTCGGTACCGATCCACACCTGGCTTCCCGACGCCCACGTCGAGGCTCCCACACCGATCTCCATGATCCTGGCCGGAGTGCTGCTGAAGATGGGTGGCTACGGAATCATCCGCATCTGCTACCCGATTTGCCCGCAAGCGGCCTGCGACCTGGCATGGCTGGTCTGCACGCTCGGCGTGGTCAGCATGGTCTACGGAGCCTTTGCCGCCATGGCGCAGACCGATTTCAAGCGGTTGGTGGCTTACAGCTCCGTCTCGCACATGGGCTACGTGGTGCTCGGCCTGGGCGTCTGGTCGATCAGCGGCGCGACCGGCATGACGGGCGACTACTGGAAGATGGGAATGAATGGCGCCATGTTCCAGATGATCGCCCACGGCATCAGCTCGGCCGGCATGTTCTTCTTGGTCGGCGTGATCTATGACCGCGTTCATCATCGGAACATCGATGATTTCGGCGGTCTGTTCGGCAAGATGCCGGTTTACACGGGCATCTCGATGGGCATCTTCTTCGCCGCGCTGGGGCTCCCCGGATTGTGCGGTTTCATCGGCGAGATTCTCGTGGTTCTTTCGGTCTGGAATTACAACCAGGTGCTCGCCGTGATTGCCGCGTCGGTGGTCATCCTCACGGCTGGATACATCCTCTGGACCCTGCAGCGAGTCTACCTCGGCCCGGAGTACAAGGGTCCCCATGGCGAGAGCATCACGCCCATGAGCCGGCGGGAATTGGCGATTGCCGCACCGCTGCTGGCCTTTGCGATTCTCCTGGGCGTGTACCCGAAGTTTGTCTTCAATTACATGACGCCGAGCGTCAACAAGGTGGTCGATGATATCGGGGCCACTCGACCCCTTTATTCCGGTCTCGCGAAGGCCGGGAGTCTCCACCGTGCCGAGCCATCACAGTCCGGCCTGGCCCTGCTCGAAACTCCAGTGCAGCGAGAGGAGGCCCAGGAGCCGTGACCTTCTTTGAATTGGTCCAAAGTTCGCTGCAGGACTGCCTGGGGACGTCGATTCCGGCGTTCGCTCCGGAACTGGTCGTGTGCGCCACGATTGTCACGATGCTTCTGGTCCGAATGTTCTCGACCGGCCGCGGCAACGGCGCCTACCTGGTCATGATGGCAGGCACGCTGGCCGCTCTGGTGGTGGCCCTCAACACCACGGCGCCCGAAAAACCGGAGGAAATCTTCACGGGCATGCTCGTGAACGACGCGTTCGCGCTGTTCATGCGGCGTTTGCTGCTTCTGTTCGTGCTGCTGTTCACGTCGTTCACCCGGTTGAGCGGGGTCCCCGATCGCGAAACTGCGACCGAGTTCTACACGCTGATCCTTGGTGCGCTGCTCGGCATGTGCCTGATGGTGTCGGCCAATCACATGCTGATCGTGTTCCTGGGCATCGAGATGGCCAGCGTCCCCTCCTACGCTCTGGTGGGCGTCATGAAGAACCGCCGGGTGAGTGCCGAGGCGGCCCTGAAGTTCGTCGTGTTCGGCGGCGGGACCGCAGGGGTCATGCTCTATGGGATCAGCCTGCTGGTGGGCACGCTCGGCTCGGCTCACCTGCCGACCATGAGCCTGCAACTGGCCCGCGTGATGGGTTCGATCGCGGGTACCGAATACCACCTGGTCCTGGTCCTCGCCGGCTTGATGATCATGGTCGGATTCGCCTTCAAACTCTCGGCGGTGCCGTTTCATTTCTGGACTCCGGACGTGTTCGAAGGAGCCACGGCCGAGGTGGCGGCCTTCCTCTCGGTGGCCTCCAAAGCGGCGGCCCTGGCTTTGCTGCTGCGAGTGACGTTGGGGCTGGCAGATGTTCCAGTCGACCGAGAAACGCCGTCCCAGACGCCTGTGGCCGTCGCCGCGATGAGCCAGTTGGCCGCGGTGTCTCCCGCGGCCGCCGAAGCCGTGCCTGGTTCCCGCGCCGGCACTGCGGCCCTCGAACCGGTTCGGCAATACATGGCCTGGCTGATTGCTTTCCTCGCGGCGGTGACCTGCACTTTTGGCAATCTGGCCGCCTATGGGCAGGACAACATGAAGCGGCTCCTGGCCTATTCGACCATCGCTCATGCCGGCTACATGATGATGCCGGTGGCTGCGGCAATTCTGCTCACGGGAAGCGACCTGGCCGCCGCACGCCAGACGGTCGCCGCCGTCGGCTTCTACGTTGGCATCTACCTGTTCATGAACCTCGGTGCCTTCGCCGTAGTGGCCTTCCTTCGCAACCGGCTCGAGAGCGAACAGCTCCCCGATTACGCGGGCCTGGCTCGCCGCTCGCCCGGCTTGGTGGTCTGCGTAGCGATCGTTATGTTCAGTCTCGTGGGGCTTCCGCCGCTGGCCGGATTTGCCGCCAAGTTCGCCATTTTCGCCCAGACCTATCGAGCCGGATTGCTTTCGCTTGTGGTCATCGGCGTGATCAACACCGTCTTCAGCCTGTTCTATTATCTGCGTGTCGTGAAGACCATGGTCCTCGACCCGGAGCCAGAGGAACGGCCGGCCCCAACGATTCCGCTCTGGTCGAATCCCGGATTCTACTGCGCGCTGATCGCGCTGCTGCTCGTTGTCCTGGGGATATTCTGGAATCCTCTGTTTGTTGAAGCCAGGAACGCCGCCACTTTGCCGTTGCTGTAAACATGCCGCAGACCGACGTCATTTCATTACTCAATCGCCTGGACCACCAGATGCTGCGCTCCTTTCCGGCCTATTCCATGGCGGTTCGGGCCAGCTCTTATCGCGGCCCCGACGAGATGTACGACCTGCTCCGGCGAATCTCCAGCGAGCAGCGACAACTGGCCGACCGCATCGCCGAAGCCATCCGGGATCGAAGGGGAATACCCGACCCAGGCCAGTTTCCGATCGAGTTCACGGCCTGGAACGATGTGGCCTTGCCCCGAATCCTGGAGCGATCGGCCGAGTTGCTCGAAAACACCCTGGCGGAGGCCAGTGCCATTGCCGACGCAAACCCCGTCGCCCCGGTGTTTCATTTCGCCAAGGAGGTGGTCCACCTCACCAGGCGTCATCTCGCACAAATCGGCGAGGCGCTGGCCATGCATGTTGGCGCCGTCTGAGCCATGATCGACACGCACGCCCATCTCGACGATGAGCAATTCGCCGCGGATTTGCCGGCGGTTCTGGAGCGTGCTCGTGAGGCCGGAATCGAGGCCATCGTCTGCCCGGGCATCGGCGCCGCATCGTCGGAAGCGGTGGTGCAACTTGCCGAGAAGTATCCGATGCTTCGCGCGGCGGTCGGCATCCAGCCGAATTACGGCGCCCAGGCGGCGCCGCAGGATTGGGACCGCATCATTGCCCTGGCCGAGGCGGGCTGCGCCATAGCGGTTGGCGAAACCGGGCTCGATCGTTACTGGGATTACACTCCTTTTGCGGTGCAGCAGGATTACTTCGACCGCCACCTCCAGTTGGCGCAGGAGCAGGATCTTGCGGTGATTGTGCACTGCCGGGAGGCCGAAGCCGACACCCTGCGGATGCTCCGCGAGGCGGTCGCCCGTGGGCCGCTCCGGGGAGTGATCCATGCCTTCAGCGGCACGGAAGACTTTGCTGCCGGCTGCCTCGACCTGGGCATGCACATCAGTCTCGCCGGGCCGGTAACCTACACGAACAGGAAGTTCGAGGCGCTGCGATCGGCCGCCAGGTTCGTGCCCCGTGATCGCCTGCTTCTCGAGACAGACAGTCCCTACCTGGTGCCCCATCCGCTCCGAGGGAAGGAGAAACGCAACGAGCCGGCGCTGATCCGACACACGGCCGAGGGATTGGCGAAGCTGCGGGGCATGCCCGTCGACGCCTTGATTGCCCAAACGACCGCCAACGCCAGGGACGTTTTTCGGATCCCTTGATCCGCGCCGCGGGCGGTTGCGCCAAGGGGCAGGACGGCAGACGCGTTGCGGACATTCTTGGCCGACGATTCAGGTGCTTTGCGCATTCCTGGTGGACAAGCCCCAGACAAGTGGAGTAGGACGCCCCGAAGCCTTCAAGACCAGATGACCCTTGGGGCTGCACGCAAGGGAGCGGGCAGAAAGATCATTGACAACCTTGGCGATCCGGCGTTCAAAGGAATGGAGAAGTGGGAATACAAGGTCAAGTCGGCCGACGGACGGGATTCAGTAGTCCACTACGTGCGTGATCCGAAGACCAGGAAACTCATGGACTTCAAATTCACGAAACACAGTACGGATGAGCCAGGGATTTGGGTTACAACTCCGGAGCCAAAGGCATCTCCGACTGGCACGTGATTTGATGGGGAGTACAATGATTGCGAAGTGTACGACAAGACAGGTTAGTTCGTTAACAGAATCAACGCTCTTAGAGCATGTGCGGCAGTATGTCCACATGGAGGAGGTTGGACTTGTTGTTGGCAAGTCCTACACTGTTTTTGGTATTGCTTTCCGAGATGGTATACCTTGGTACTTGGTTTGTGAGGAAGTCGACGATGACTATCCAACGCTGCATTGCTCGGTGTTTTTCGAGATAGTCGATGCGAGAGTCTGCCAAGAGTGGATGTTATCATTCGGTCCTTCAAATGTTGGGACAACTGCCATGCTTCCGGCGGAGTGGGCTTCTGACGCGCATTTTCTTGAGAAACTGATTGACGGTAATGGCAGAGCAATAGCCTTGTTCCGCGAACTAAAAAAGCGATACGGGAGCAGCGAGACAAAGGGAAGGGATGAAGGGGGCAAGGGAGATAAGGATAATTCCCAATGAATCCTGGCACACGCACGCCCAATGCTCCCTAATCGGAGATAACAGGGCCCCATACGTTCTGAAACGTATCGCCCGATTCGTCGACGCCAACGCCCTCCTCGATGCCCTCACACCGACGGCGATGCGACGCCTGACGAGTACCGTCCAGGAGCACCGGCAATATGACACGTTCGGGCAGATTGTCTCGCCGGCCGTCCCTACAGCGGATTTCCCGCAGGCGTTCACCGGCCGGCCCCTCGACGCCGACACGGACCTCTACGACTACCGCGCGCGGTGGTACGATCCGGCGGTTGGGCGGTTTGTGAGTGAAGATCCGTCCGGCTTCGCCGGCGGGGACGCGAACCTCTATCGCTACGCGGGCAATTCACCGCTGGTGAATGTGGATCCGAGCGGGCTGTGTTTCACGGGCATTGCGGGTGGGAGAACACGGCCAAGTCTCCGCAACTACCT
>CAYSCH010000111.1:0-9044 GCA_964429355.1 uncultured Planctomycetaceae bacterium
TGTTCCCTGATTCTTCCGGAAAGCCGGCTTGACTGGACTGCAAGCGACAAATTGGCCGAGACCCTGCTGCCGGCAGGGGGCGGCGGCATGCTTCCGGCCCTCTACCTCTGGCGGTATCTGGCCACCAGCAGCATGGAGGAATTCGGCGAAGTGTCGTACCTGGGTACCGTGCCCTATCCCGGCCAGGACGAACTGGTCGACGCGATCGTTGCCATCCGGCGCGGGCTGGAAGTCTGGTTCTACTTCGAACGGCAGGCGGCTCGGCTCGTCGGTCTGGAGATGTGGTCCGATGCGGCCTCGGATCCCTGCGAAATTCGCTTCTCCCAACAACGTGATGCGAGCCTGATTCCTGGCCGGATCGAGGTGTTTCACGGCGACGAGCCATTTGCCATCCTCAATATCGATGCGCCGCAGTAGGACCTCGGGTACGAACCATGCTATTGAAACGACAAGCCTGGCCGATCTCTGCGACCCCAGCCCAGTGCCTCCGGGCAGCGCTGTTGGTCCTTTGCGCCTGGCCGGTCGTCGGCCAGGCGGAGGTTGAATCGCCGATCGCCCAGACGCTTCAAGCCGTCCAGCCGGCCATGGTCAAGATCTACGGAGCGGGAGGCTATCGGGGACTGGAGGCCTACCAGTCGGGGTTCCTCATCTCGGCCGACGGGCATGTACTGACGGCCTACAGCACCGTGCTCGATACATCCGACCTTCGCGTGATCCTCAACGACGGTCGACGGCTCAATGCTCAGATGCTCGGCGGAGATGCATGGCTCGACGTGGCGGTTCTCAAGCTTGACGCCAAAGGCCTGCCATTTCTACGTCTGGGCAACGAGGCAAAGGGCGAGGTCGGTATGCCCGTAATGGCCCTCAGCAACATGTTCGGCGTGGCGACGGGTAATGAGCCGGCCACGGTGCAGCACGGGATCATCTCGATCGTCACGGATCTCGATGCCCGCCGCGGCACCTTTGAGATTCCTTACAAGGGACGGGTCTACATTCTCGATGCTGTGACAAACAACCCTGGGGCGGCCGGCGGTGCCTTGGTCACCCAAGATGGCCGCCTGTTGGGCATGCTCGGCAAGGAACTGCGGAACAGCCGCAACAACACCTGGATCAACTACGCCCTCCCGGTCGATGAAATGCGGCCATCGGTGGAGGCCATCCTCTCCGGCCAACGGGTCGTTGCCGGGCAGGGGCACGGGCGTCCGAAAGCCGCCAGACCGCTCACTCCTGCCGCCCTCGGACTGGTCCTGGTGCCCGACGTCGTACCTCGCACCCCGCCCTATGTCGACGCGGTGATTGCCGGTTCGGCGGCCGCCCGGACCGGGCTCCGGCCCGACGATTTGATCGTGTTCCTCGACGACCGGCTCGCGCCCTCCTGCCGGGCGTTTCTCGACGAACTGCAGTACCGGGACCACTTTGAAGTGGTGCGGGTGACGGTGCTTCGCGGCCGGCAACTGCTCGACGTCGAACTCTCCGCCGAGGCCAAGGAGTCACTCCCATGATCCATCGAGCACCGTGGATCGCAGTCCTGTCGCTGCTGGTCGCAGCAATCGCCCATGCCAACGAACTTGCCCCGATCCGCCAGAAGGCCCTTCTCGATGCCGTGGCGAAGGTCGCACCCGCGGTCGTCCAGATCGAAACCGTCGGCGGTGCCGACCAGGTCGAGGGCCTCGCCGTCGGCACCGGTCCGACCACGGGGCTCGTCGTCGAGGCGGATGGATACATCCTCTCCAGCTCCATCAACTTCGCCCATTCGCCGTCAGGAATTATGGTGCGTCTGAAGGATGGTGGGCGACGGGCGGCTCAACTCGTGGCAACCGATCACCACCTGAAAATCGCCTTGCTCAAGGTGGAAGTAGATTCTCCGCTGCCCCTGCCGGCCTTCGCCGACCGGCAGCAGGTCCGGGTTGGCCAGACGGCAATCGCCGTAGGCAAGGCGTTTGATGCGGAGCAGCCCAATCTGGCCCTTGGAATCGTCAGCGCCCTCGATCGCATCTGGGGCAAAGTTCTTCAGACGGATGCAGCCGTCTCTCCCAACAACTACGGCGGCCCCCTGGTCGATTTGCAGGGCGACGTGCTCGGGTTGCTCGTGCCCATGTCGCCCATGTCCGACGAGGAAGTGGCCGGCGTCGAGTGGTACGATTCGGGTATCGGCTTCGCCGTCTCCTCGGATCGGCTCCTGCAGGCAGCCGGGCGTCTGAAGGCGGGAACCGACCTCCATACCGGCCGAATCGGCATGGTCATCGAAAAGTCGGTGGCCATGACCGGGCCCGCGATCGTCCATTCGGTGCATCCCAACGGGCCTGCCGAAAAAGCCGGCCTCCAGAAAGGCGACCGGATCGTGCGGTTGGACAAGGTGAATATCGCCCGTTCCTCCGAGGTCAAGTACGAACTGGCCTCCCGCTACGCTGGCGATACCCTTGAGCTGCTGATACGCCGCGGCGAGGAAACGATTCCCTGTCAGGCAACGCTGGTCGCCGAACTCGAACCCTATCACCGCCCGTTTCTCGGCATCTTGCCCGATCGCGGCAAGGAACAGGCGGCCGGAGTGACCGTTCGCCTGGCGGTCCCGGAAAGTCCGGCGGCCCGTGGCGGCATCGTAGCGGCCGACAGGATCGTCTCGCTCGACGGAATCGAAGTGGCTGACTCGGACCAACTCCGCAGCCGTCTCGCACGCAGGAAGCCCGGCGACAAGATCACCATCGATGCGAATCGCGGCGAAGACCGGAAAAAGCTGGAGCTCACACTCGCGCCGGCCGCCACGACCCTCCCTGGCCCGTTGCCCGTTCGGTTGCTCGATCCCGAGGCGCAGCCCGGTCGCACGATTCCTCTGACCCTGCCACAGTGGGAAAACAAGATCCAGGCCTATATTCCCAAGGGATACTCGAAAGAACTGCCGCACGGTCTGCTCCTCTGGTTGCGGTCGGTTACCGATAGTAAGTCGGGTGTCGAAGTCTGGCAGAAACACGCCGACAGCCGTGGTGTGATCGTTGTCGCCGTGGAGCCCTCGTCCGCCGAGCGTTGGCTTCCCGACGAGGTGGAACTGGTGAGGGATCTGTTGCGCTTGTGTCGGGACCGGTTCTCCGTAGACTCGAAGCGTCTGGTCGTCGGAGGCCATTCGGGCGGTGGATCGCTTGCTTACCGTGCCGCCACGCTGGAACGCGAGAATCTCGGCGGCTGCATTGTTTTCGACGCCCGTCTGGCCGGTCCGCCCATGGTCGACGAACCGGACCGCCCGTTTGGACTGTTGATCGGGCGGTCCCCAGAGGGTACGCTGTCAGAAGGGCTCGATCGGGCTGTGGAGCTGCTGCGGAAGGGTGGACTCCCCGTGGTTGTTGAGTCCTCTAGCACCGGCGGACTTGCCGACCACGACCTGGCCACCATCATGCAGTGGATCGACCTCCTGGATCAGATTTGAGCTGTCCGGCACCACCATCACGCAAATCCATGCAACGTCATATCCTGGGAATCTGCGCTCTTGTTCTGCTGGCCGGTGCGGTCGCTTTTCAGTTCTGGCCGCCGGAATCCAACAGCAGCGAAAACATGCTGTATGCGGCATGCACGCGGGTCGGCCCCCTCTGCGTGGTCTTCTGGATCGCCTATCCCGACCTGGTGCGATTGCCTGCATGGCTCTGGTCGGTGCTTCCGGTGTCCGTCGTGATAGTAGCCCTTCGGCCAAAGTGGGCGATCATCATCATTCCCCTGGTGATCGCCTTGCTCTTTCTTGGACGCAAGAAGAAGCCCAACCCCCGCAGCGGCTGACTGTCCGGGGCGAACAAGGTAGCCGGCGTCCTGCTCCGGGAAGCCGAACACGACGGCGTCTGCGCACTGACCGTTCACCAAACCGTCCCTCAATCCCCCTCCTACTTCCACAGATTCCGATCCAGCAGCCGGTAGTTGATCGCCTCGTTGAGATGCTCGAGTTGGATTGAGGGACAGCCCTCCAGATCGGCGATGGTTCGGGCAACTCGCAGCACTTTGTCGTGCGCCCGGGCCGAGAGGCCCAGTTCCGTGACGGACGATCGCAGCAGGTCGTCGCTCTCCGGCGTCAGGCGGCAATGGCGGCGTGTCTCCCGGTGGGTCATGCCGGCGTTATAACGGGTTCGGCTCCCGTTGAAACGCTCACCCTGCAGCCCGCGAGCCGAGGCAACCTGGCGGCGGATCTCATCGCTCGACGTGCCAGGCGTGTCGCTCTTCAACTCGCGGTAAGGAACCGCAGGCACCTCGATGTGGATATCGATGCGGTCCAGCAGCGGACCGGAAATCTTCGACATGTATCGCTCTATCTGAGGCCCGGTGCAGTGGCAGTCCCGGCGGGGATCGTTGCGGTAACCGCAAGGACACGGATTCAGGGCCGCAATCAGCATGAAAGTCGCCGGAAAAGTCGTCGCCGAGAGGGCTCGCGAGATTGTGACCACGCCGTCTTCCAGCGGTTGTCGGAGCACTTCGAGCGTCTGCCGGTTGAATTCGGGGAGCTCATCGAGAAACAGCACGCCGTTGTGGGCCAACGAAATCTCGCCCGGGCACGGTGTGGAACCGCCGCCGACCAGACCGGCATTGCTGATCGTGTGGTGAGGCGACCGGAACGGGCGGACTGCCAGCAGCGGCTGGCCGGGCTGGAGCCGGCCCACGGCACTGTAGATCCGCGTGGTTTCGATCGATTCTTCGGAAGTCAAGTCGGGCAGGATCGTCGGCATCCGCTTGGCGAGCATCGTCTTGCCGGACCCAGGTGGGCCGATCATCAGGAGATTATGGCCGCCCCCCGCCGCTACCGTCAGCGCCCGCTTGGCCATTTCCTGACCGCGCACATCGGAAAAATCCTCGCTGTACTGGGCAAACCGGCGGAACAGATCGTCGAGATTGGATGGGGTAGGATCGATGTCGATCTCACCGGTCAGGAACGCAACCGCTTGGCCCAGGCTGGCCACGGCGATAATCTCGATATTCTCCACAACCGCCGCCTCCGCCGCACTTGCCGACGGCACCAGCAGTCCCCGCAGCCCCCCATCCTTGGCCGCAGCGATCGCCATGGAGAGAGCGCCTTTGGTGGGGCGGGTTGTCCCGTCGAGAGCCAGTTCGCCCACAACCGCATACTCCTTCAGCCGGTCCGAGTCGAATTGCCCGCTCCCCGCCAGCACCCCCAGGCTGATCGGCAGGTCGAACGACGCCGCCTGCTTCGGAAGCTCGGCCGGGGCCAGGTTGATGATGATCCGATGGTCGGGATGAACGTAACCCGAGTTCACAATCGCTCGGTCAACCCGGTGGGTGCTTTCCTTGACCGCCGCCTCGGGAAGCCCCACCAGGACGCACTTCGGTAACCCGCTCGGAGAAACGTCGACCTCAACCTCGATCGGGACCGCATCGATCCCCACCAACGCGAATGTCCGCAGCTTTGCCAACATCTGGTTCAACCGGTTTTGGGAACGGGGTGCTGCGGCGGTCTCGCGCCAGAGAACAATACCCCAGACATTTCAGGCGACGTAACAAAGTCGCAGCAATTCCAGCCTGGGGTATTCTGACAAATGCGTGACCCGTGAACAAGCGGGCAGGTAGAAGTGCCGAACGAAACCCGGCGGTCCGTGCAGAAGTGTGCATTTTGTGGGGTAAATCTCTCCAGAAACATACTACAAACCGCACGCATGTCCGTATTACCCCCACCAGTAGGTAATTACGCGATCCTCAGAACCCATCGATAAGTTCTAGGGTTCCGCCTGGCCGTCGTGCTGACGCGGATGATCGCCCGGCGTCCCCCAACTCATGATCTCATCGTCACGCATCTTCATCGGCTGGTGATTGTGGTACCACCCGCCCGCCGACAGGCCGTCAGGAAAGTCATGAACCAGCATCCCCGGCTCGTTGATCGGCAACTGCTGAGGAATCGTGGCGTCGGGCCGAGCCACAAAAGAGCCCCAATGGGAATAGGGCCGCGATGAGTTGTTGGCAACCGCCCACAGCCGATTGTCGGCGCAGCGCGTCGGCACCTGGTAAACATTCAGCGTGTCCAGGCAGTTCTTGCCCTCGGCCCCCGCGTTGTAGAAGGAGTGGATCATCACCGTGACGCCTTTCTCCCGGTAGGCGATGTAGAGCTGCGGCCAGCAGATGTCGTAGCAGATCGCCAGGCCGATCCGGACGCCGCGGATGTCTCGCCTTACCAGGCGATTGCCGACCGAGTAGTGCTTCTGGTCGCCCCCAGTGCAAAAGCACTTGTCATAGCGGTCTGCAATGTCCCCCTGCGGGTCAATCAGGTAAAGGCAGTTGGTCGGCTTGGTCTTCTCGTCCAAAAAATGGGCGGAACCGAGAACCAGCCAGATCTTCAGGTCCTTGGCCAGCCGGCGCAACCCTGCTGTCTCCTTGCGAAGCGTGCCCCAATCGTAGTTCTCAAACGTCTTGAAATCGGAACCGGCATATCCCGACAGGCTCGCCTCCGACGTGTGCAGCAGGTGCGATCCTCGGTCTGCCGCGGATCTCATGAACTCCCGAATGGAATGTGCATTTGCAGAAACGTCGGCACACACGGGAAACTGACAAGTGGCGATCCTGAGTCTCTCTCCGGGATTCGCGCCACCGTCTGGCTGGCTCGGCTGGGCCGTTTGTGGTGACGGTACTTCGGCCGCGGTCGACCGCTCTGCGCCGGGAAGTGACGACAACGCCGCGAGGCTCGCCACCCCCGCAACGGCCTTTCCTGCCGCCCGTACGGCCTGCCGTCTTGTCATGCCGGCGGCTTTCTCGAGGGATGGCCGAAGATTCTCCGCTGGGACTTCGTCTTTCCGGTTGGGCATCACGCACTCCTTGAGCGAATCGGACCTCGTCCAGTGGTTGCCGGCGAACGCCACGCAAGTCGGAACGGAGCCAACCGGACCATTTTAGCACATCATTGACACCGACATCCAGAACGGCACATACTGTGGCACATACTGTGAACTTCCTGCAGGAGTACGAAATGAACACTAGGTATCCCTTCTTTGCGGCTTTCGGTGGACTCGTGGCAGCACTGACAATGATCGGTGTCAGCGCATCGGCCGATTCCTTGACGAAGAATGAGCCGAAGATGCGGGCTCAGAACGCCGTACCGCTCCAGGCCTACGCCTTCGACCTGCGCCAGGTACGATTGCTGGAAGGTCCCTTTCTGCACGCCCAGGAGCTGGATCGGCAGTACCTGCTGAGCCTGGACCCCGATCGCCTCCTCCACACCTTCCGGCTCAATGCCGGGTTGGCCTCCACGGCCGAACCGCTCGGCGGATGGGAAAAGCCCGACTCCGAGGTGCGAGGCCATTTCACCGGGCACTACCTCACCGCTTGCGCACTGATGTACGCCAGCACGGGGGATCAAGCGCTCAAGGCCAAGGCTGATGCGGTCGTCAAGGGAATGGCCGAGTGCCAGGCCAGGTTTCCCAGTGGGTATTTGAGTGCCTACCCCGAAGAGTTCTTCGATCGTGTCGAAAACCGCCAGCAAGTCTGGGCACCCTACTATACGTTGCACAAGATCTATGCCGGCTTGCTCGACATGTATGTCTACTGCGACAACGCGCAGGCATTGGACGTCTGCAAGAAGTTCGCCGACTGGGTGATCGCCCGAAACGACCGCCTCACGGACGAGCAGATGCAACGTATGCTCGACAACGAGCACGGAGGCATGAACGAGGTCCTGGCCAAGCTGTATGGCCTGACCGGCGACGAGAAATACCTGAGAATCTCCCAGCGATTCAATCACATGGCCGTCATTGGCCCCGCCGAGGTTCAGGAAGACAAGCTGACTGGCCTGCACGCCAACACGCAGATCCCCAAGTTCGTCGGCGTCGCCCGCCAGTATGAACTGACCGGCGATCCCAAGCTGAAGACTGCGGCCGAGTTCTTCTGGAACACGGTGGTCAAGCAGCGCTCCTACGTCATCGGCGGCCACAGTGATGGGGAGCACTTCTCGCCCAAGGAACGGCTCAGCGAGGCCCTCGGTCCGGCCACCACGGAGACCTGCAACACCTACAATATGCTCAAGCTGACCCGGCACTTGTTCTGTTGCCAGCCTCGAGCGGAGTACGCCGACTACTACGAGCGAGCGTTGTACAATCACATTCTCGCATCCCAGCACCCCGAGACCGGCATGATGTGCTACTACGTGCCGTTACGGTCCGGGTCGGCCAAGGGGGGCCGCGGCTACGGCTACAGTTCCCCCCTGGATTCCTTCTGGTGCTGCACCGGGACCGGTATCGAGAATCACGCGAAATACGGCGATAGCATCTATTTCCATGACGGCGCCGACACCCTGTTCGTCAACCTCTTCATCGCGTCCGAACTGGCAATTCCCGAAGAAGGCATAACCTTGCGCCAGGAAACTCGCTTCCCGCAAGAGGATTCCACACTTCTGACCCTGACCTGTGAGAAGCCCCGAGAGGGCGCGCTCAAGATCCGCCATCCGGCCTGGGCCGTGTCCGGCCTGACGGTGACAGTCAACGGAGAAAAGCAGGACATTCAGACCCAACCCGGGACCTACTTCACGTTGCGTCGCCATTGGAGAAGCGGAGACCGGGTCGAAGTCAAGTTCCCGTTCAGCGTCCACACGGAGGGCTTCTCCGACAACGCCGACCGTTTTGCCTTTCTCCATGGCCCGCTGGTCTTGTGTGCCGAAATCGATCGGGCCAAGCCCTTTCCGGCCATCGTGGCTTCGCGAGACGAAGCGGTGGCCGCCCTTCAGCCGGCCGGCGCGCGCCCCAGCGTCTTCGCCAGCCGGCCAGGCGTGTTCCGGATCCCCGGCAGCGAGGCCCCTCTGCCGGTCACCCTCGAGCCGTTCTACCAGATGCATGGCGAGCGGACTTACGTGGTGTACTGGGATCGGTTCACAGAAGATCAGTGGCGATCGGAGGAGGAAGAGTATCGCCGGGAGCAGGCTCGACAGGCCCAACTCGCCAAATGGACCGTCGATGCCGTGAACCCGGCGGAACAGCAGAGCGAAACCGACCACAAACTGCAGGGCGAAAAGACGTCGTCGGGTGACTTCAGCAACCGCAAATGGCGGCATGCCGTCGACGGCTGGTTCTCCTATGAATTGA
>CAYSCH010000111.1:9054-16056 GCA_964429355.1 uncultured Planctomycetaceae bacterium
CGGATCAGCCGCAGGAGCTATGGGTCACCTACTGGGGCAGCGATGGCGGCGCACGTGTCTTCGATGTCCTCGTCGACGGCCAGAAACTGGTCACCCAACAGCTCAACGGCACCCATCCCGACGAGTTCTTCGACGAAGTAACCCCCTTGCCCGAGCCGCTGACCAAGGGCAAGCAGAGCATCACGATCCGCTTCCAGGCCCATCCTGGGAACTTCGCCGGCGGCGTATTCGGCGTCCGCACGATGACAGGCCAGTGAGCCAGGGCCAAATGGCCTCGCCCCGCCGATAGCCCCGTGGGCTTGCCGGACTTGCCGCGGGTGGCACCGATGATTTTTCCGCAGCAGATTTTCTATTTCAGAACGCTTCTTCGGAAAACCGTCGGTGTTGCGTAAGCAACAAGAGGTCTTGAGAGACGGCCTTGCCCCTTCCTTGCAGTCCCGGCTTCAGCCTGCGGACTTCAAAACACTCTCCCATCACAATGATAGCCGCGTAGCTTGCCCCGCGCTTCGTCCCACATGATAGCCGCGTGGGCTTGCCCCGCGCTTGGTTCCTCTCGCCACGGCCCCGCCACCACGCATGATACCCGCGTAGCCTTGCCCCGCGCTTGGTTCCTCTCGTCACCGACACCCCGCCCCACATGATACCCCCGTCGGCTTGCCCCGCACTTCCCTCCAGTCCACTCCCCCATCCCCTTTCGATGGGCCCGTGAACAATCCTCCCCCACTGGACCCGGTCGACTCACTCGGACAACTCGGTTCTCAAGCGAAACACACCCGCCGCATCGGGGCCCTCGAGGCTGAACGTGGCTCGGCACCGGTCGTCCACCGACAGGCCATAGGCCGCCGTCCCCGACCCCCACGAACGCCCATGCTCGCTCGATTCGACATGGGCCAACTGGTACGCTTCACCCCGAGCGGCGGAGCCCCCGACGGCCCTTACTGAGATCGTCTTCACCGAACCATCCGGCATCTTCGCATAGAAGTGAACCGGTTCCTCCACCCCAATCTCTTGTGGCGAAATCTGCACGCCCCCCTTCAATTCGATGAACCCGAGCTCCTCCAGCACCCCAACCTCGACCGGTTGCTTCACGAGCTGCTCATCGCCCAGTTCCTTGGCCAGTGCTTGGGCCCTGCTTTCCAGCTCGGAAGTCTGTGCGACGGTCCGCAGCAGCGCAACGCTGCGAACCAGTTCGCGACGTGCCGCATCATCTTCTTTGAGCCGATGGTAAAGGCTCGCCAGTGTGAGCGAGATCTCGGGAGTGCGAGCCGGCCGCGACTGAAGCGACTTCAAGATCCGCCGGCTCTGTTCCTCGGACCAATGGCGCTCGAAACAGATCAGAATGTCCTCCGAGACATTCCTGGCCAGCGACTCGTCGATCGCGGCCCGCACCTCATCCTCGGTCATCCGGTCAAGATAGTGGATCAAGAGCGCCGGCCCTTCGGGTGGTGAACTGGCCGCCCCACCCTGCGGCGAAGGACAGTAGATCGTGAGCACGGCATCGTGAAGACTCATCCGCAGATACCCGTTCCCTGCCGTCTCCGAGGCATCCCGTACCTGCCAGCCCGACGATTCCAGCCTGCCGCGGACCTCCTCGAGAACTTCCCCGATCGGGCGATCCGTGGCCAGTCTCCACATCGTCTCGTTGTGGTTCATCAGCCCGTGCGACGACGTGACGACCTCCAGCTTTCCCATCTCCGCCAGCGGCAGCGAAGGTGTTTCGCGATACGGCGGGTAGAATGCCTCCGGCAGATCCGGCATCGCCCCCTCCTTCTCCCGCCGGCCAGTGAGCTCTTTCTTAAGCGCATCGGCGATCTGCTTGGCCACGTTTTCGGCCGCAAGCTTGTATTTGGCCGCCGAAGAACTCACGCCCATCGTACTGGACCGATGCTGCAATTGGCCGCTCCAGTCGAACTCCACCATGGGTGGGGAGAGATGGTCGGTATAGCTGTTCCGGCAGCCTGGCGGAGCGTTGCCGGCCGTGACGCTGACGGTTGCCTCCACGGTATGCGATCCAGGCCAGCCGGACTCTTCCAGCTCGTCCAGGTTGAGGGAAATCGTCACATCGGGCGCGAGACTTCCCGGTTCCGGGGCGAATCCAACCGGGTAATAGTCGATCTCCCGGACGAAACCCAGCGGCTTGAGCTCCTCCAGCAGCACTTGACCGACACGCGCCATAAGCACATGCTCCGAGCGGTTCAAGATCATCAGCCGCTGGCAGGCCAACGTCGCATGGTCGGACCGGGACGCGACGCACGAACTCGTCAAGCTGTTATTGGCCTTGATCGCGGCCGCCTGCACCTCGACGGAGGCGGAAGGCGTTGAGTTGGACGAGTTGGCCGGCACAAAGCGCCCGTCGTCGTCCCGAACCAGCCGTATCGGCTTGGCCGCCCCGTTGGGCGATAGACCAAACCATAGCAGTCCGAAAACAGCGGTGGGCACCAGGGCCACCAGCAGCACGATGACTGGCCAACGGCGGCGGCAACGCGGAAGCGGTGAGACTGATGGGGCATCCATTTCGCACGTCCCTTCTGGCGGGCAGCAGCTTTTTGACAAGCCCTGGGAGCCTCCCACGGACTTGAACATGCACAATCGGTCGTATTGTTAGCGGCTCTGAGCTGAGAAACTATCCCGAAACCGCCAAGCGCCCGCGAGGATAGCTCCAGCGGCCATCGTTTTGGGATCGGCACGCAGTGGCGTCTCCCATTCTATTCGTACCGACCCGCCGATTCTTGCCCGACCATCGCTGCCGAAACAACACGACCCTATCCGCGTCCGCCCAGGTCGAAACCGGCCTGACAACCACTCGCGGGTGGCACCGATGATTTTTCCGCAGCAGACTTCCCATTTCACAACGCTTCTTCGGAAAATCGTCGGTGTTGCGTCAGCAACAAGAGGTCTTGATAGACGGCCCTCGTTCAATTCGATGAGCCGCCTGGAGAACCGTCACACCTTCGCCCGTCCAAGTTGCAGCGATCCAATGCCCAGCAGCAACCACGCCAGAATGAAGGCCGTTCCACCAATCGGTACCACATGCACCAGCATCCGCTGCCCGGTGGCAAGCCACGCATACAAGAAACCGGAGAACAGAACGATGCCCACCAGCATGCCCCATCCGGCCCCATCGAACCAGCGGCTTCGCCGCTGAAGTCCCAACAGGCCCGTGAGCACGAGTCCCAGGGCATGGATCATCTGATAATCAACCGCCGTGTGAAACGTCTCCAACTGCTCGGCCGTCAGGTGTGTCTTCAGCGCATGCGCACCGATGGCTCCGAGCCCCACCGCCAGCGCCGCCAGAAAACAACCCAGGGATAGGAACTTGCATGGGTGCATTCTTAGAAACCCTGACAAGACGTGGGAGTTCCCCGTGGGCATGGATCTATACAATCGGTGGGTTCGGCGGAGGCTCGAAACATGGTTTTGATCCTATTTCGTCCTGGGCGATGCCGTCCAGGTCTCATGAAGCCATCAGTTCATGGATCAACGTCCGCTCGGGCATCGACCCTTGTCACGCCAAGCCGGTCTGCTCCTCCGGCTTTCACCCGGACCTATCGTACCTCCCCGCCTGCCGTGACACAATCTTCCAAAAGGGTATTCGCATTTGTGCTCCCCCTTCCGCAAAACGGCTGATCTCCAATATATCCTCCGATCCGACGAACACTCGAAGAACAGACGTTCTGGTCAACAGGCACCTCGGCGGAGGCGAAAGCAATGAACGGCCCGGCGAAACGGCTTGCCGCCCAAGAGGTTGCAGAGATTTACCACGATCGGAGCCGGCAGTTCGCCGCTCAGGCCGCGAGGCATGCCCGCCATGCAGGTCGGACTCAGAAAGCCTATCCTTCGACGAACCGCTCCAGGGTACCAATGCCCCGGAGCGCCGAATCGCCACCCGAAAAGTCGTCGAGCTACTCCTCAAGTACGGCGCCGTGGGGGTTGTTTCCGGCCATGACCTGGAACTGGCCAACGACGAATCCCTTGCAGACGCCTGCCTTGCGGCCCATTTTCAGGAGACAATCGACAAAACCCGCCATCCGATCTCGATCCACTTCGATTACCGACTGCGTCCGGGGATCGCGACTACCACCAATGCCCTTGAGCTCGTGGAAGTGGTGGGGATTCAATGAAAGCCGGCAGGCCCGCCCAGTCCGACCCGCTCCGTGCCGAAGCCCGCCTGATTCCTGCAAGAGCGGTCGTCCTTAATGGCCTTGCGTGATTCGCAGAAAAATTGTCGTCCTGAAGATAGCCGCGTGACCTCGCCCCGCGCTCGAGTTGTGTCCGTGCTTTGCCTACGAACTCTGCCAGTCCCGGCCCATCGAGCTGCTGATCGCCTTGCCGCGGACTTTTCCCTCAGTCGCGTGACCCATGTCATTGGCCAGACCTTCGGCCCCGCATGTGAAATGGAGATCACCGCGCCCGCGCAAGACGAGGATGATCACGTCATGAACATCGAGTTGTACGTGAGCCAGCGGAACGTCAATACCGTGCAGAGCAGACACATCCACCACGCCGCGACCTGCGCGCCCCGGTATCGGCGCAGAGCGTAAAGAATGCCGCAGGCCATCAGCAGGCTCGTCAGTTTGAATGCGGTCAGCAACAGCGGGTTCTCGACAATCTTGCTTCCCAGCGGGTTCATCTCGGTAAACCCACCCGCCTGCTGGGCCACCAGCGTGCAGGCCAGATCGAAAATCCCCAACAAAATCAGCAGCACAACACTTCGCACGACGATGGGGATTCCATCACCCGTTGCATCAATTTCCGACCAGGCGACACGCCCGATGGGGCGGTAATTCAGCAGCGTGCCGCAGGCCGCGACGATGAGCCCCATCGCCAGGAGGGTAATAACATACTTCACCGGCTTCGATGTCCAGAAGACCGATGCTATTGCTGCCTCGTGTTTTCGCCGGTTATCTTTCACGACCTCGCGGATCCGCTCAATCTCCGCCGTCATTCGTTGCGGCAACTCGTCCGGCGGCACAAATGCCTCGATCACGTTTTGCCACTTCCACATCCTCGTGTATCCCGGCAATTCGCGGCCGATTTCGCTGAGCTTCGCTTCGGCGATCCTGTCCGACGTCAGAATCTCGAAAAGTGCGGCTGCCTCCGCGGCCGGCAGTACGCACGGAGCGAACCCCTTTCCCACCACGATCGCGCAGTCTTTCTTCAGGCACCCTTCGAGCCCCGCCACACTGGCCCCAGGCCAGGCCCGCATGGAGCGCCTCATCGGACCGCCAGACCGGGACGTGCCTCGTCGGCTGGGTCTGGCTCCTTCGGGTGGGCCGCCGCTCGGCTGGCCCACGTTGCGTCCGCCCCCATCGGGTGAACCATCGCCGGGCTGACCGCCGTCAGGTGGACCACCACCCGGCGGGGCCCCACCTGGCGGGTCCCCAGCCGGCGGTCTACCACCCGCTCCACCATCGCCCCCGCGCGGTCTACCACCCCAACCTCGTCCGGACTCGCCAACATCAGGCGCGCCCCACCGCCAACTGAACCAATTCGCAAAGGCTAGCTGATCGTTGATCCAAAGGTCGTTGCCTCGCTTTTCGACAACATAGGGCGGAGGGAGATAACGACCATCCAGCAGCACATAACCCGAATCGATGGACTCGCTCCGAACAACTTCCTGCTCCGGCTTTGGCTCTTCCGGCGGAGCCAGCTCTTGCCCTGCCACATACCCCGAAAGTAGCGCAATACAAGCAGCCGAGCCCACAAAGGCCTGTGTGATAAGCCTCCTCATTCTGATCTCCTGCGAATCTGTCCCCTGCACGGGCGGTCTGCCATCTTCTGTTCCGTCGCCGAATGGCCAGCATTTCTTGGCAATCGGCTTAGAGCGGCCGGTAGAAATGACGAAGACGCCCTGTCTTTCAGGAGACTTCGTTCATTTCTTCGGGCCGCTCTCAGAAAAATTAACCCCGCAGGAGCCGATCGGTTTCGTGAAACCTGTCGAACGGAGACAGTTTGTACGTCGAAGCTCCCACTCAGGGGCATGCACGTCATGTACGCGATGCAGATCGCGTCACTCGGACTCCGCCTCGAGCCGGATGAGGCGTTCCTTTGCCTCCAGCACAAAGTCCCACTCGCCGTCTCATCACCATCTCCCTTCAATCAGGTTTGGACGTCTCGACCACCTCGGGGTGCATCCTAACCCTCCACCCCCCCTTTCACAACCACCCGATCTCAACCAACGGCCCGGCGACGCGGCCAGCTTTGCAACTGGCAGCAATTCCTCCGCATTTCTGCTAGACTCCTGAAAGATCCACGTTCCCTCTGCGTGTGTATCTGGTGGGAGAAAAAGAAGCGGTGCACGAGTTTCCCGACACGCGAAATAGCCTGCTCTTGAAGCTGAAAGACCGCGGCGACTGCGAGTCTTGGCACGAGTTCGTGGCCCTTTACCGCCCCGTGGTTTACCGCATGGCCCGGCGCCGCGGAATGCAGGACGCTGATGCCCAGGACCTCGCCCAAAGCGTCCTCATGTCGGTCGCCAAATCCGTCGATCGATGGCAGGCCGATCCGCGGCGAGCGCGGTTCCGCACGTGGCTTTCACGGGTGGCGAAGAACGCGATCATCGACGCCTTCCGCCGCCGCCGTCCCGACGCTGGCAAAGGGAGCACCACCCAGATCACCAGGCTCCAACAACAACCGGAGCCCGACCACGCAGAAATCGACCGCGAGCATCGGCGGGAACGTTTCCGTTGGGCCGCCCGTCATATCCGCTGGGAGTTCGCCGAAGAGACCTGGCTTGCCTTCTGGCGCACCACGGTCGACGGCCAGGATTGCCGCACCGTGGCCGCTGAACTCGGCAAGTCGGTCGGCGCCGTCTACATCGCCCGCAGCCGCGTCATGCACCGCCTCCAGGAGAAAGTCCGCCAGGACGACTCCGGGTTGGAGTACAGCCTTTAGCCTGATAGTAGCCATCACGCTCCGCCGTGATGAGCGCCCGTGATAGTCGAGCTTTAGCCCGCGAATCGGAGCAACAAGACATTTCGTTGGAGTTGCATAGCCGACTCA
>CAYSCH010000111.1:16066-24006 GCA_964429355.1 uncultured Planctomycetaceae bacterium
AGCAGCGCAATGACTGTCGTCTCGACTCGCCACCATTCCACCATTCCACCATTCCCGTCCGCAACTTCAACAACCGTAACTCTGCCGTGAGACCCCCAACCCGTGGAAGCCAAACCCACAGTCTGCGACGACACCCGCATTGCCCGTTTCCTCCGCAGTGAGCTGACGGCCGAAGAAGAGCGGCTGTTTGAGCTCCACCTCGATACGTGCGACACCTGTTCGAAGAGGCTCGGCCAGTCGACGGCCGGCGCCGGCCAGTGGCAGGAGGTGGCAGAACTCCTCCGCGACGAGGCAATCGACCTGGAACCGCTCTCCGCCGTCCTTTCCGACTCCGGCTCGGGCCAGGTCGCTCGTCACGTCGTCGACGACAGCGTCCGCCGCGTCCTCGACCTGCTCCACCCCACGGACGATCCCCAGATGCTCGGCCGCATCGGCGGCTATGAAGTGGCGGGCGTGATCGGCTCAGGCGGAAATGGCGTCGTGCTCAAGGGGCACGATCGCACGCTCAACCGCTTCGTGGCCATCAAACTCCTCGCACCGCATCTGGCCAGCAGCGGAGCGGCCCGCGGCCGTTTCGCCCGAGAGGCCGTGGCGGCGGCGGCCGTCGTCCACGAAAACGTGATCGCCATCCACGGCGTGGAAGAGCATGCTGGGCTGCCGTTTCTCGTCATGCCTTACGTGCGTGGTACTTCCCTTCAGAAACGCATCGACCAGAAGGGACCCCTCGGCCTGCTCGAAATTCTGCGGATCGGCATGCAGGTCGCATCCGGCCTGGCGGCGGCCCACGCCCAGGGGCTAGTCCACCGCGACATCAAGCCGGCAAACATCCTCCTGGCCGACGGCGTGGAACGCGTCACCATCACCGACTTCGGCCTCGCCCGCGCCGTCGACGATGCCAGCATGACCCGCTCCGGAATCATTGCTGGCACGCCCCAGTTCATGTCCCCCGAGCAGGCCCGCGGCGAGCCCATCGATCACCGTAGCGACCTTTTCAGCCTGGGCAGCGTGCTCTACGCCATGTGCACGGGCCATCCCCCCTTCCGCGCCGATTCGAGCTACGGCGTCCTGCAGCGGATCTGCCAGTCGGCGCCCCGGCCCGTCCGCCAGTCCAGTCCCGACGTCCCAGCCTGGCTCTGCCGCCTGATCGAGCGGCTTCACCAGAAGGACCCGGACAAGCGATTCCAGACCGCCGCCGAGGTGGCCGACCTCCTCGGCCGCTGCGTGGCCCACATGCAGCAGCCGCTCGTACAGCCCCTCCCCCTGGAACTGCGGGAGGAACCCGGCGTCTCCCCTTCACGTGCCCGCCACAAACGCCTCGCATTCCTCGCCGCCCTTGCAGCGGTGGCCGCCATCCCAACCGCAATCTGGCTGGGAGGCGGTAGCAGAGACAATCGCCACCCCAACGAACGACCAGTGAGCCCACCCACAAACAGCAGCGCCGACGTCCGCTGGAACGACGAAGTGGAACCGTCGTTGCGTGAGCTCGACGACGACATCGAACAATTAGACAAAACCACCAGGCGGTGGTTTGATGAACCATGAACATTTGCCGGCCATGACGACGACACACTTGTGTTTCGCTCGATCGTTTAACGCCCAGCCGAAGGCGCCGGCTAGTAGTTTGTAACTAGTTTCGTAGTCTGAACATGAGTCGCCCAGCCAGGCCGTACTGCTCACCGTCCCAGTGGGTCGCTCCTGCCGGGTGCGACCAGTATCATCACACGCATTCTCCATCACTCGCCGGCCATGGCTCACACGCCTCCCCGACTTGCTCGTTGACCCGATCTGCAAAGGAGCTTCCCATGCTCTTCCGACGTTTTTTCGTGCTGACATGCGGAGTTCTCGTAACCATCGGCACTGCAGCCCACGGGCAAGAGAAGCCGGCTTCTGCCGGCGATTCGCCTGCGGTAGCCAGCCCCGAAGCACTCCAGGAAGCAGTCGCCGCTGAGCCAACCCAGAACGCCGATTCCCATGCGGCCGAAGAAGCCAAACCGACTGCCGTGGATCCTCTGGCAACACCACAGTCACAAACACCGGCTGACGCCCCAAAGCCTGATCGCATCCCCACGACCCCCGAGGCCGCCCCGCAGCCCCCTGCCGGCGAGGCACCCGGTGTGGCCAGTCAGGAAAAACCCGCCGATGGCGCAGCGACCGGCCTTGCGGCAACACCCACCAGTCCGGTCTTGGCCAACCACCAGCCCTCCGAGAGCAAACAGGCGGATCCCCCAGCCGCCGCTGAGCCCGCCACGAGTCTCCCAGCCAACACCGCCCGTGTCACCGTCCAACTCATCCGCGTCTGCTCCGATTGGTCCAAGGGCAAGGACCCCGAAGAAACCAAGAAAGCCCTCGAATCGCTCCTGGAAGGCGCATCGCTTCCCGATGAATTCCGCAAGGACCTTCTCGGCTCGGCTTCCCGGGTCCTCTTTCCCGAGGATTTCGCCGCGATCTACCAGCCCGAGCAGTTCACCGATCTGCTCGCGTGGATGACCCAGCGGGATCTGGTCCACATCGACGCCCGGTCGGAGCCGCTGCCTGATGACTCGGAGTCGCGGGCCGATCCAAAATGCAGGCTTTTCGTCAGCCACGACGTCGTTCCCTTGCCCATCAATCCAAGCTCGGAACGTGTACCGCCGTTTGTCACGCGAACCTATGGATGGGAGTGGAAGTGCACTTCCTGGCTGGAGCCAGACGAGCCCGGGGGGCAACCGAACCTTCAGATCAGTCTTTTTCGTGCCGGCTTGCGACTCGATGAATTCCAGGTCGATGGCGAGAAGTCGGTCACCCGTGAGCCTCTGTCGGGCGACGTCAAATCTGTCGCGCTGCCGGCCGATCGGATCGCTGTAATCCGGCATTTCGATTCGAGGGATGCGATGTCTCAACGAACGCGTGAAGCGGGCTGGGAACCTTTCCTGGTCGTGCGGCCGGTCGCGCTCGCAGAACCCCAGGCAAGCGACCAGCCCCAACCCCGTAAGCCATCGGCCCTGGTGAAGCTCAGCAATCGGAGCCGCAGACGGGAGACTGCCCCCCAGCTTGAGCCGAACCTGGCACCAGCAGCCGAGGCCGACCAGCACGGCAGCCAGGTCATCGCCTTCCATCTCAAGCATGCCAGGGCCACCGAACTGGCCCCGCTGCTCGAGGCACTGATCCCCAGCGGTGCACTCACCGCCGACCACGAGGCCAATTCGCTCGTCGCCCACGGCGCCGAAAACGAACTCAACAATCTGAAGGTACTGCTGGAGAAACTCGACGTGCCCCCAGCTTCCACAGCGACGCCGCCAGGTTTCAACCCAGGTCAAATCAAAGTCTTCCACCTCGTGAACGCCGAAGCCCGCCAGGTAACCGAGATCCTGGCACAACTCCTTGAACGTGCTATTCCCCAATGCGTCCTCGTGCCCGACCCGCGGACCAATTCGTTGATCGCCCGTGGGCCGGACGATCAGATGCAGATCATCGAGGCGATCCTGTTGAAACTCGACGAAACACCGGACAACCCGCCGACACCTCCATCAGGCGAAGTCAGCCGGCGTGAAAACCTCGACGCCACCCGAAATGAGTTCGCCTCGAAAGAATCAGAAGCCCGTACCGTCGCCCAAAGCATCGTCGCCGAACAGAACACCGCCGCGGCGAAGGAACTCCGCACCCGTCTCCAGCGCCTCGTAAGCGAATCCTTTGACCTTCGCCAGAGACTCCAGCGCGCCGAGGCCGGCCTGCTCCGCGAGCGGATCGCGATCGTCGAAACTCGCCTCCAGCAGCGCGAGATCCTGCGGAAGGAGATCATCGAGCAGCGGGTCGAGGAGTTGCTGGCAGGCGACGAAAACTGGACTTCGCCTGAAGGCACAACCATCCCACCGCGAAGCCCGTCCGAAAGCGCGAAAGAAACGCCGTCGGCAACGCGTCCGACTGACGTTCCTCCCCTGCAGACGGCCAGTTCTTGGGTGAGTGACAACGTCGTTCGCTTCCTGAACCCAGAGGACCGCGAAGCGCAGTGGACGGCGGCTTACCAAGAACAACGTGCGCAGAATCCCTGGACATCTCTCAGCCCTGAATTCCGCGAGTGCATCAAGGCAATGGACCAGAATCAAACGATACCCGCCAACTTCCTCAACGAGTATAAGGGTATCATCCGCCAGCTCTTCCCTCACATTGATGCCATCATCGACCGGAGACGCCCGAGAAGACTCGAGGACAGTGGGAAAGACCTCCCAACTGCCAACGCAATGCCGACCCGCGAACCTGAGTTCGAGGGGATCGTCGAATGGAACGAAGCCGACTATGCAAGAATTCAGCAAGGTGTGTATTGGGTCTATCGGCCTTGGACAGTTGAGGTTCGTCTGGCCCAGGAGGATCTGTGGTGCTATGAGGCGATCCTTCGATCGATCGCCAAAACCAACCACGACGCCGGGGCCACTAGCTACTTCGATGCTCCCGTCAAGCGAATCGAGACACTCCAGATCGGCCAGCCGGCCGGAGCCGCCATGGAATCCATTCGGCCGAGACGGGCTCACCTTGCATACTTCGGAGACGGCCACCGAATACCCGACGGCTCAGCCGTCGAGGCAGTCCCCAATGCGTTCTTACCTGCTGTGTCTCCGGCAGAAAATTCAACGCCTTCCTCTCGAACCGAGGAAGCGGTTGCCAAGAGGCTGCGAACCGGGCGTTACGTCGATCTAACCGGGGCGCCCCTCCCTGCCGACGTGCTTCCCTATCCAGAGTTCAATCTGCTCCCAGTCCGCCTCACGATCGACATTGAACCGGCGCGACTGCCGGATCTCCTCGCTCGTCTCGCCACCTGCGCCATGCCTGTCGACGTGTGGTACGTCCAGTACGGCGTAGATCAAGGGGCTCGGAATGAGAGCGGCTTCCTGCCCGGCAGACTCCTGGTTCGGGCGACAATTCTCGGCGTGATACGGATTTTCAATCCGCCCGACAAGGCAAAACTGAGCGGAGTCCCTGAAGGGAGTGCTTTGCCGGAGCCCGTTCCCTCAGCCTTCGAACAGTCCACCGGTATGCACTTCGGCCCTCGCCCCAGCCTCCCTCTCCGCTCACCCGAGGAGTTCCACCGGGCAGCAAGAGACGCAAGAGCAGCCATCGCGGATACGAAGGGAAGATTTGACGGCCTGCACGGCGTACAGAAGCAAATGAGCGAGACGCAGTACAAACAAGAACTCGCACAACTGGAGGACTATCTGGCTTCGGCAAATCAGCAACTGGCACTGATCCAGGCCGAGTTCGCCGCCCAGCTTCAACTCCTCGCCCTGGACGTCCGTACGAGCGAGGCCCAACTGGCGGCTGCCAGCGAAGCATTCCAGCGGCTCACCAAGCTCTACCAACAGAAGGCGGTGTCTGAGTCGGAACTGAGCGAAGCCCGACTCAAGCAGGAGCAGGCCCTCTCGCAACTCGAGCAGGCCAAGACACTGCTCGACCTCTACCAGCAGGCCGGCCAGAATCCGGATCTCAGTCCCGGATCCGCGAAACCACCCAAGGATGCAACCGACAGCCAGCCGACTTCGACCGAGTCCGCTTCACCAGTTCCGCCCGTCACGGGCGGAGCATCCCCCGGCTCAACGTCCAGGCTCCCCCTCCGCTCCCCCGAGGAATTCCAGCGCCTGGCGGCCGAGGCGAGAGCGAAAGCTGAGAAGCTGGACAACGACCTTTCTTGGGCACCCGGCCGTAAGGACGCGATGGACCCGGCGCTCTACGAACGATACGTGTCGGACCTCACCGCCGAGCTGGCCTCGGCCAGGCATCGTCTCTCACTGATCCAGGCCGAGTTCGCCGCCCAGATCGAGATGCTCACCACCGAACTTGCCAGCGCCGATATGATCGTCCAATCGACCAGGGAGGCCGTCGACTTGGCAACCGGGGCCTTCCAGACCGGCATGACACCCCGGGCGGAGGTCAACAAGGCCGAGCGAGAGCACGACCAGGCCAAATCCCAGCGCGACCGCGCAGCCACCCTCCTCAAACTCTACAAGAACCTCCAGACCAATCCCGATCTCGTCCCGCCCACGAAGGAAGAGCCGAAGGCCGGCAAACCGGCCCCTGTCCTCCCAGCACCCGGCAATGCCGCCGACCCTGGCACGCCCCCGGCCGGCCCCCAGCCTGCCGACTCTGCCCCAGCCGCCACTCCATGATCGGTTCGAACCGAATCTGCTCAGTCTTCCGTGAAGTGGCCAAGAAAGTTGGACAAGAAACTGTATATGCGTATATAATGATCACATGAACCAATCCATTTGCCGCCTCGCCCCAGTACCACCATCAACATATCTCCGAATCCGCACCCTGAATCACAACCCCCTCCCGGAGTGAAGGGTCCAGAACAATATCGCAAATCTATGACAACAATGAACCAGGTAAGGTACAGAAGGCACTCCCCGAATCCAGGGAGCCACTTCCGAGGTAAAAGTGTCAGAAAACTTCAAATTGCGCGCAAAGTTGCTCACCAACCCTTTCCTGTTCCTGCTGTCGTACCGGCCAACGAAACCCACACATTCGTTCGTCATTTGAATTTCGCTCTGTCATTAATCCACACTAGTAATAACTAGTTGTTGCACATACCTCACTCGTGGGGGTTGCAGTTAGGATTCATCCTAAATCTGTAAATGCGTTCACCAATGCCGCTTACAAAAGCTCCCCTCGCCCTATCTTCTCTTGGACCCACACGCACACGCGTTCCAAAACCCCCAGTTTCACCCCATGCCGGCACCAGTTCGGCGTCTCAGCCAGGATCCCTTCACAACTGCCATCCCCGCGCCGCGTCAGCCCATCGAGCCCCTTCGTCCCCTGCCACTCCGTCCATCTTCCGTCCCATGGCACCCCCCCATCCTCATCCAGCCGCCCGCCATATTCCAACCCCCCCGCACCGCCCCCCCCCCCCCCCCCCGCCCCACGCCCCCCTCCCCCGCCCCGCCCGCCACGGCCCCCGGGAACGCGGCGCCGACCCCCAATGTGGAGGAATCGAGCGTCTATTGAGGAGCTCTCTGCCTTGCCTCTGCCGTGATCTGCCCGACACGGTATCGCCGCTGCCCGTCGTCTCCGTCCAAAGGCAACGCAATCCGCGGCGTACCATCAAGCTGCCCGACCGACACGAAGACGTCATAGACACCTGCGGCGGCCGCTCGCTGGAACGTCCGCGGGGCATCGTCATAGACCTCCGCCATCGTGAAGGCCTGCTGCAGCTCTCGCGCCGGCGCCTTGTCCGGCGGGCCGACCTCGAGGTCGCGCAGATTGAGGCCGTCCAGCACATGGACCGACACGATTCCCCCCTTGGCATCCTTGAAGGTCAACGCCCCATAGCCGCCCGGATAGCAGGGAGCCACGCCCGCATTGGCCCAGACCGCACGAACGTCAAAAGGCTCGCCCAGCCGGACTTCCTTCGGCCACGACAGTTCCCTGGGCTGGAGTCGATACCCGAGTCGCCGGTTGATCCGCTCGATCACCGCGCGATTCGCCTCCAGGAACTCGTGGGGCCACCAGTGGATCGACATGTAGGCCGCGTGGTACTCCTCCACGGACCGCACCAGCAACTCGCCGTCCTGCCAGGCATTCCGGGCCAGGGAGGATCCATAGTGTTCGTGTTCGAGCACCACCGGCAGCCTGGGCCAGAACGACTGGGCCAGCTCCGCATGGAACCAGGAATTGGGGGGCGGCTGCACACAGATGCTGTCGTCGCGGAGCGTCACCCCGTGGGCCAGCATGTGGTCGGTCAGTGGGTGGCTGGCCACTCGGTTGTCGGGCCCGATGAAGTCGTCGCTCACCGCCAGCAGCGTCTTCTTGAAATGCTTCAGATACAGGTCGATGTGCTGCTGGCGGACCGAATCGGCAACCTCGATTTTCGTGCTCGCCCAGCAGTGCCCCTCTCCCCAGACGCCGAAGGAGCCCACGTCGACGAAGTCCACGTTCGGATTTCCATCGTACCGACGGGCCAACTCCGCCAGAAA